>JAGOGO010000113.1 GCA_017996625.1 Deltaproteobacteria bacterium
GGTGTGACCTGCCGTTTTGATTCGGCACACCAGTACCTTAAGGAAGCGTATGAAATTAATGTACAAAACTCGGGCCACACGTATATGGATCTTGTGGAACTTGCCCGACTACAGTACGATCAGCATAACTATGATCAAGCCAATACTTATTTTGTGCAGGCAATAGCCGCCATTGAAGAGAAGAATATGACATCGCGCGATCCCCTTGGCTTCGCAGAGGTACTTGATGAATATTCGAATTCTCTCATAATGGTGAAACAGCTGTCAGAAGCCGATGCAATGCAAAAGAAAGCCGCCGAGATCCGCAATGCGAATCCACAGGGAAAATCGAAAATCGAGCGGACGCCCTATGGTAGATACTGTCAACAACCATCCTAGGTGTATCGCTTAGGCCGCAGACTGACAGTCTGAAGCAGGTCACGTCGAAATCGGGCCAGGACAAGCGCCCAAACGTATAACTACGCCCGAAATCGAAATGAAGTAAGCTTTCACAATAATCTTTTTGGTGGCAAAAAGACAGGCGCTGTGATACGCATAAATATAGAGCCCAAATCAGCACAAACCTTTTTCGGCAGGCGGATAATTGTCTCGAAAGTTGAGCAACTGCTGCGAAGACTCTGAGGAGATCTGCTATGCTCATCGAAGTGGCTAATTATGCTGATGCTCAAGAGATTCTGGATCTGCAGAAGCTTTCCTATCAAAGCGAAGCTGCTCTTTACAACGACTACTCCATTCCTCCGCTTACCCAATCCCTCTCCCAAATGCAAAACGATCTGCAGCAGCAGGTCGTACTCAAGGCCACCGCAAACAAGACTATCGTCGGCTCGGTCAGAGGGTATCTTCACGATGGAACGTGTTATATCAGCCGCTTGATCGTCCATCCTGAGTTTCGAAACCGTGGCATCGGTACCCGTCTCATGAACACGATCGAGCAACACTTTAGTGAAGCTCACCGCTATGAACTCTTCACTGGCACTCGGAGCGAACGCAACCTCTATCTCTATCAGAAGTTGGGGTATGTGGCCTTTCGCACGGAACAGCAGACCGACAAGGTTACGATAGTATTTCTGGAAAAGCCTGGTCAATCCGCCAAAGGCGGCTCCTCGTTCATGCCTCGAGTGTAGAGTAAGAGAACGTCGCCCTTCTCTTCGCTCACTATCATCCTCAAAGGCGGCAATCAGTGCCGATCAGCCGAAGCCACTAATAGTACTGACAGCAGAAATCGCCGGTATCGTTGTGGTGGGCTTCCGTTCTTCGGCAGGTCAGCCATGTTCTCCGGTAATTGTGGTCAAATCGGTATCGACACGCAAACGAGATGAGACCGCGGTTCTTATGCCAGCGCCTTTTTCGTCCACCGAGCTTCAATGCGGGTGCCCTTGCCGGGAATCGAGTCGATAGTGAGCACGCCTCCCGAATACTGAGTGCGTTCCCGCATACTGGAAAGACCTAACCCCCGGCCAAAGGCTCTCAAGGTCTGTGCCTCAATCACATCGAAACCGCAACCATTATCTTCAATCGTGAGCACCAGTTTATTGGCGCTTCCCCGTAACGAAATGTGCACCGCCTCGGCATCGCTGTGCTTGCCTGCGTTTGTAACTGCTTCTTGCACGATTCGGAAGATTACCAGCTTGAGCTTCTCTGGCACCTCCTCCTCTTGCACTGTATAACCCACGTCCAGGGTGATCGATGGATAGGTCTCCTTGAAGTCGCGAAGAAACCACTCTACTGCCGCGACCAATCCCATATCATCCAGCACGGTCGGCCGCAGCTCCATCTGCAATCGCCGCATGTCACTGATGCAGGCCTGGATGCAAGGGATGAGATTTTTCACCGGCTGTAAGAAGTCTTCGGCCCCTGACTTCTGCAGTTTCAGGCAGACCGACTCCACCCGATACTTGATCGCGGCCAACACCTGGCCGACGCTGTCGTGGATTTCATTAGCCAACCGTCGACGCTCATTTTCCTGGTACTCCAGCAGATGCGATGAGAGCTGGTGCAGATGCGCTTCTGATGTCTTCAGCTTCACGGTCTGCTGGCTGAGCTGTCTGACTTTGGTCTTCAGTTCCTTGTGTGTCTTCTTCAGCTCCTTTTCCATGCGCCGACGCTCCGCGACGTCCATGTAGGACATAATAGCCCCGGAGACGTTCTTGTTTTCATCACGGACTGGGGCCGCATTGCACAAAAGGGGAATGCGGCTGCCATCCGGCCGCTCAACAATCACTTCCAGATTCTTGACCAGTTCTTCGTTTTCTATTACCTGGCGCAGCAGCACGCTATCGGCATCCACCGGAGTGCCGTTGGGATTAAACACGGGATTACGGGAAAAAAAGCCAAAAGCACCCTTTGCCTCCTCCGGGCTGGAGCCTATAGTGCACAGGGCATAATGACTCGCAAAGCGAAGTTTCAAATCCGGAGCATCGACAATAACGATGCCTTCAGGCACGTGATCCATGATGGCAAGCAGAAGCCCTTCAGAACGCCTTAGTTTTTTTTCGTGCTCTGCAAACTCGGCAACCCGCTCCGTAAGCTGCTCAACCCTGTGTTTTAATTCCTTTGCGGAAGCGTTTAGATTCATGGAGGGTTCTCCTTTTTGTCTGCCACGCCAACTGCACGGCTCTCCTCAACAGACAGCATAAATATAAACCTCAATGATCTTGCAGACAATACATCAAAATACTGAAAAGAGAGAAGAGATACCGGTATGCGGCAGCTCAGCACCGTGTCGAATTTGTTAACAAACCATACCGGAGGGAAAACCAGGAGAAAGTGAGATTGAATCTTCGGATACGATTTTAGGAATGTCACACTCTTTTTATTCGAATGGCGGCAAAAACGCGGTGACGTTCGGAACAGGGCATTCTGCAAAGAATAGCAGCAGTCACGTTTTCAACGAGGAAACAGAGAGAGCCGAGACATACCTGCTGCCCGGCCCTTCTCACATGGTTGTCATGATGGAGGCAGCCACGCCCCTGACCAATGTCCGGTATACGCTGAACACCGGGGGTACGATTGTGGGTTACGAGCAGACTATGAATAATTCCCGGCCCACCAGGCTCAATAACCGGACGCAGATAAAAGGATTGTATCTTGCAAGTGCCTGGTTCTTTCCTGGCGGCGGGTACGAAGCCGTGCTGCTCGGCGGAAAATACGCTTTCAAGAAGAAGATCGCCTCCACCGGGACGCCAGTACACTGGCAATCAAGGAATGGAATAAGCTGGAGATAGCGCAGGGAATGGCTACCAGGGGACTGGCGAAGTTCTGCCGCGCCAGCACCACTCCCAACCCAGAGTTTTGCATACCCACCTCGACGGAGATCGTTTTCGCAGCGGTCTCATCCGAAAGAAGCAGTCTCGACAGACAGTAGCCCAGCAGAAAGCCACAGGCATGAAGAGTAAAAACTGCTGCGAGCAGAACGACTCCCGCCCGAAGAATTTCCTCTTTGCTTGCGCCGATAACAGACGCTACAATTAAAACTATGAAGAGCACTGCTACCCCCGGCATGGCCACGAGCACCTTGTCGGTAGTCTTGGGAAAGAATTTCCTCACCAGGACTCCGGCAATAACAGGAACGATAATAACCTGCACGATGCTCACGAAAAGTCCCAGCGTATCCACATGCAGCCTGCTTCCTATAAAGATGGCGGTAAGAAATGGCGTCATCACCACGGCAACAAGTGTGGAAATCGACGTCATGGTGACCGATAGCGCTACATTCAGCTTGCCGATATAACAGATGACATTGGACGCAGTTCCTCCCGGGCAGTTAGCGACGAGGCTCAGTCCTGCCGCATACTCCCTCTCCAGGCCAAAGACATATCCGAGCGACCATCCCACCAGAGGCATAAGAGTATACTGCAGCATCACGCCAAGCAGCACTCGTCCCGGCATGAGAAATACCCTTCGAAAATCGCTCAAGGTCAGAGTCAGGCCCATACCGAGCATAATGATTCCCAGACCAATGGGAATGAGCCTTCCCGTAAACCACGTAAAGAGAGGAGGATATATCAAAGAAATAATGCTTGCGATCAAAGCCCACACGGGGAAGAGAGAAACAATCCGATTCATACAGTGGCCTCCGAAAGGTTAGCATAGTATCAGAGTGAGAGGAAAAGACAACGAATGGATGAACTTGGCGAATCCTGTCCGGGTTTGAAGGGCGAAAAAAACCTGCGATCTCCTGTGAGTCCTCTTTGCCCTTTGTTTCTCTCTTTTTTGCTGCGTATAGTTTGTATGATTTCATAGCACATTTCAAGCACCACCCGCTGCCCTGCCGCATCTACGACGCACGTGCAGCGCTCTGGCCTCTATCAGAAATGGGTGAAGCGGTGCAGACGCCTCCGACGGATCCAGCGGAAGTGCCGGAGGATCTGCTTTTGGAAGCACACATGTGGAAAAAATATCTTCACGAAAAGGCACAGATAAAGAGGAAGACGTCTACGCCATACCGACACCGGGAACGCCGGCGCAAATTGGCTGCCCGGCCTGCGGGGGTCCGATGCGGAAAATCACCGGCGATGGACCTCTGCGCTACCACTGCGAAGCAGGTCACCGCTACACTGCCAGGTACCTGCTGGAAACGATGGATGAGGATGCGGAAGAGTCGTTGTGGGTTGCGTTGCGCCTGTTCCAGGATCAAGCGCGGATATATCGCCAGTTTGCTCATACTCCCCCGTCTTCTCACCCGTCACCAAAGACAGCCATCGTTTTAGTCTACCTCTGTTCCAGTGTTCCGGTCAGGTTCGTTCTCAACGTCCGGCCTTGCAGTGCACACCGCAGGTGGTATAGTTAAGAAGGAATTCCGAGCAATCGGCTTGACAGGGGAGCTGAATTCCTATTGAATTGGAAAGTGGGGGAAGTACCTGCCATCCTTGCCACATCTATCGCTCTGCCGAGCAGCTACTCTCCTTATTCATTCTCTCAAGAATGGAGGATCGATTGTATGCCTTCCAATGATAAGAGAAAAAGAAAAGCCCCGGAGCCCGCAGGGCGAGCCCTTCCAGAGCGGTCCCGGACACCGGCGCTCAATGCCCAGTCCGAGGAGCAGAAAGGCAGGTTCCTCGTTGTCGCTCTGGGCGCATCCGCTGGTGGGCTGTCGGCGATTGAAGCCTTCTTCAGGCACATGCCAGTTGATTCGGGCATGGCCTTTGTGCTGATCACCCATACCGATCCGGACCGCAAGAGCCTGCTGCACGAGCTGGTTCAGAAGACAACCAGCATGCCGGTTATGCCGGCTGCCAGCGACATGAAGGCTGCGCCGAACCACGTCTACACCATTCCTTCCGACAAATACCTCACCGTTCTCGACGGCACGTTCCAGCTCTGGGACATCACCGAACACAGAGGGCCACGGCTGCCGATTGACTTTTTCTTCCGCGCCCTGGCCCAGGATTTCAAGGATCTGGCAGTGGCAATCGTTCTTTCCGGTATGGGTGCTGACGGATCGGTAGGGCTGCGCGAGGTCAAGGGTGAAGGAGGGCTGGTGCTGGCGCAAGACCCTGCAGGCGCTCAGTACGACTCGATGCCCCGACAGGCGCTGCGGACCGGCTTGGTCGACCACATCTTTCCCGTAGAAAAGATGCCGGAGTTCCTTATCAGCTACGCCAAGCACCGCACCCGGAAAAAGGCACGCCTGACACCAGCAGCTGAAGGCAGTGAGGCTGAAGAGCTGCGAAAAATCCACTTCATCCTGCGTACGCAAACGGGCCGTGACTTTTCCCTCTACAAGCCCAATACGGTGTGGCGCCGCATAGAACGGCGCATGCATGTGCACCAGCTCGACAACGTGGCCGACTATACTCGGCATTTGCAGCGCTACCCGCAGGAAGTGCACCTGCTGCTGAAGGAATTGCTGATCGGAGTGACCAGCTTTTTCCGCGATCCGGAAGCCTTCGATCAGCTCAGAAGAATACTGTGCGAGCAGATTCTGCCAAGCAAACCACCGCAGTACACGCTGCGGGTGTGGGTGCCGGGCTGCTCCACGGGTGAAGAAGCCTACTCGGTTTCCATGCTGTTCAAGGAATGCGTCATCGAGTTGAAGCTGAATATCGATATGCAGGTGTTTGCCACGGATATTGACATCGAGGCAGTCGATCAGGCTCGAGCGGGTGTGTATCCGGAGAGCATCGCGCTCGATGTGAATCCGGAGCGGCTCAAGCAGTTCTTCACGAAGGAAGGCAGCTCCTATAAGATCCGCAAAGACATTCGCGACATGCTGATCTTTGCCATTCAGGATGTAATCAAGGACCCGCCTTTCACCCGGCTTGATCTGCTCAGCTGCCGCAACCTGATGATTTATCTGGAGCCGCCGCTGCAACGCAAGCTGGTGACACTGTTTCATTACAGCCTGAAGCCGGATGGTTTTCTGTTTTTAGGGTCAGCTGAATCGATTGAAACCTATGGGGGAGATCAGTTTACCACGATCGATAAGCGCTGGAAGCTCTACCAGCGCAAAGGGCCGCAGCTGGCTCGCAAGGAGCTGGTTGATTTCTCTGCGGTTGCTGTACCGTCGGCGATCGGGCCCTACGTGCCAGCAGAGCATGTTGTCCACGGCAAGCAGCCCAGCATCACGCAGCTGGCCCAATCGCTGCTGCTGGCGCAGTATGCTCCTCCGAGTGTAATCGTCAATGAAAAGGGGGAGATTCTCTACATCCACGGCCGCACCGGCCGTTATCTGGAGCCTGCCCCGGGAGCAGCCACGTTGAACATTGTGGAGATGGCCCGCGAGGGCTTACGGCAACATCTGCCCACAATGCTGCATGCAGCTGGACATCGCAAGGAAGGCGTCAGCCGAAGGGGCTTGCAGGTGAAAAGCAATGGGCATGATTCCCTTGTGACCGTAAGCGTCAGGCCATTGACCCAGAATTTCATCAACCAAGGACTGCTGCTGGTGGTATTTGAGGAAGAGAGCGCCACGACAGCGGCAGCGCAGCCGAAGAAGCGCAGCGGCCGCAAAGGCGAGGGCCGGATGGTGGAAGCGCTGGAGGAAGAGCTGCGCTACACGAAAGAGAACCTGCAGAGCACCATCGAGGAGCTGGAAACCTCCAACGAGGAGCTCAAAAGCACCAATGAGGAGCTGCAGTCCACGAATGAGGAGCTGCAGAGCGCCAATGAGGAGCTGGAGACCTCGCGGGAAGAGCACCAGTCGCTCAATGAAGAGCTGGTGACGGTCAATACCGAGCTGCAGTCGAAGATGGAGGAGCTGTCGAAGACCTTTAGCGACATGAAAAATCTGTTTGATGCAATCGAGGTGCCCACGATCTTTCTGGATAGGCAGCTGCGCATCAAGCGCTTCAGCACGCATGCTTCGGCCATCGTCAATATGATTCCGGCTGATATCGATCGGCCTCTGGAGCATCTGGTGACCAATCTGACCTCAGAGAATCTGGTTGAAGATGCGCAGGCGGTGCTGAAAACGCTGCAGCGCCGGGAGCGGGAGGTGCAAACAAAGAACGGCCACTGGTACCTCATGCGCGCCACTCCATATCGCTCGCTCGATAATCTGATCGAAGGATTGGTGATTGTTTTCCTGGATATCGACCAGTATAAGAAGGGCTGTGATGCCGGTCAAAAGCTCAATACCTGAATGAGGAGATAGCCATGAGAATACCTCGTCGGCAATCATGGTCGCCCGCCTGGGCAGGCATAGCAATCGGGATGCTGCAGACTATCGCACTGTTCGCCAGCCGTCAACGCACGGGAATTTTCAGTGCCTTAAAAAAGCTCTCTCCCCGGATCAGGAGAGCACCTAGTGTAGGCGCGCAAAGAGGTAAGCTTACGGCCGGCAATCGCCTTTCCCCGTGGATATGGACTGCAGTCACCACCGCACTGATTGCGGCAGCTACCAAGTTGTTTCAAGGTCCACGTGCCAAGCGGTAATCTACGGATCTATCAACGAAGCATGTTAATGTCAGACATCCACCGGCTGTGGAACTGCAAATAGGGAGAGAAAAATTGGCAACGATGTTTCTGGAGATTGGCTAATGATTCGGAATGATGCAGAGAGGAGGTGAAAATCGCCCTTCCCGGCTTTTCCTCTTCTTCTCTTACCAGCTTTCCGGAAGCCGGTCCCCAAGAAAATGCGAAACTTTTTCCTCAGCCAGGCATTGATGCGCCTTCTTGTCAAAGGTGATCCAGATACCATCCATTTCCTTAGCCAGCGCCGCATAACAGGCATCGTATCCAGTAAGCCCCATCGTAATAAACAAGCCTGCCTGCCGGCAGAGGCTTTCGGTCATAGGACGACGGAAAAGACCATTCTGCACCAGTGGCAACATCCCTTGAAGAAAAGCTGCTGACCCATGAGGATGGAGGCGGCATAGAACAGCGTACACTTCGAAACAGAAAAGTTCCGGCACTGCAAAGGATTCTGGCTCATCAACCAACCTCCTCAGCACTGCATCCGCATGCGGATGCGTCTCGTTGGCCAAAAACCAGCGGATTGCAACTGATGCATCGATCACCCAAATCATGATGAATAACCGCGCAGTTCCCGCAGTACTTCCACGCTTGCCCGATTTTCAGTGCTTTCGGCTCGACTGTTTCGAATTCTTTCCAGGAGAGATTTTTTCTTTTCTTCCACCTCAAAATCTATAAACCGCTTCTTGAACTGTTCAGGCGTGATAAGTACCGCGCGGATTTCTCTTCCTTTGCTCACAGAAATGGGCTCCCCGGTCTTGGTCAGAGCATCCAGTACCTCGCCCAAGTTGTTTCTCAGTTTGAGAGCATTTACTGTTTTCACCTACACCTCCAATTGCTTGAGTCCCTGCCTTGATGCTGCAAAGAGCGTTAACCAAGTCCCGCAGTACAGTATATACGATTAGCTACCAATGTCAAGTGTATACGATGGTATACACATAGCACCAGATTGCACTCTCAAGCCTGGTGGTTTTGATCCGGATAATAGTGTTTCTGCTGAGTGACGAGGCAGAGAGCGTGGAACAAGACACGTGTCGATC
>JAGOGO010000114.1 GCA_017996625.1 Deltaproteobacteria bacterium
ATTATCTTTTTTTGATTTTATGGGACCTACTCTCACCCAACAATTCCTTTTTTACTCAAAATTCGTATATAAAGAATCCTGAAACTGATACCCTCCGGGGGGAGGATGATCAGCAGACCGAGGGAGAACCGCAATGAACGGGAGAGAATGGAACTGTCTTTTCAGAGTATGGAGTATCTATGTTAGCCTCCTCTTGATTACTGCTTTCCTGCCCAGCCTAAGCCAGGCCGACATCTATTATTGGGATGCTGGGGGCGATGGAGCCTTGTGGAGTGACGACGATAACTGGGATTTGGACAGTGTCCCCGGCCCCGGTGATGACGTGTATGTTGAATTGGACGGGGCCGTTATTACCTACGACTATAATTACGACTCATCAACCCCACTCGCATATCTTTGTGTAGATTACGGCGCTACTCTCAAACAGGGGAGTAATACCTTAATCGCCTCAGTCACCCAGATAGGGTACTTCGGTGCCAGCACCTACAACCTGTCGGGAGGCACTCATTCCACTGAATGGCTCGAAATCGGCTCCTATAATGGCAGCAGCGGCACGTATACTAATTCGGGTGGAAGCACTGTGGTTTCCAGCGATCTCACACTCGGCTACTATTCAGGCGGCAACGGTGTTTACGAACTGAGCAACACCGGCTCTGTATCTGCGATGGATGAATATATTGGCTTCGGAGGTAACGGCACCTTCAATCAGAACGGCGGCACTAATACTGTAGGAAACAACCTCGTACTGGGAGATGCGGCAGGCAGCAGCGGTACGTATGCTCTCGATGATGGAATCCTGGACGTGCTGGGAAACGAGCACATTGGCACGTTGGATGGGGCAGTCGGAGAGTTCCACCAGTACGGAGGAATCCATACTGTCGAGCATGATTTGTATCTGGGCGATTATGCCGGCAGTACCGGCAGATATTTTCTGGACAACGGCTCGCTCACCGTTAATGGAGCAGAATTCATCGGCCATGAAGGTGTGGGCGAATTTACCCAGACCGGCGGTATTCATACGGTCGATAATGATGAGTGGCCGGATGACCTCTGGATCGGGTATGCAACTGGCAGCGAAGGCACCTACTATCTGAGTAACGAAGGGGTCCTCAATGCCGGCACTATTATTATCGGGGGCTATGGTGGAAACGGTCACTTCGTTCAGGATGGAGAAGACACCGAGGTAACCACCGGCTGGTTCTACGTCGGCGCAAATCAGGATGAATCAGGGAACTTCAGCACCGGCGACTATACTCTCTGCGATGGCAGTCTGAGCACTGAGCTTGAATTTATCGGCGAATATGGGACCGGCACCTTTGCCCAATATTCAGGCAACCATTCCGTCGCGACCGATCTGAATCTCGCCTATTTTGCAGGCAGCAACGGCACCTATGACCTGTACGGAGGCGAACTGTTTGCGGGATGGATCCATATCGGCAGCGCAGGTGAGGGCGTCTTCAACCAGAACGGCGGGACTAACACCATTAACGGCGGATTCGGTGCTCTGATCCTTGGTCATACGAGTACGGGTATAGGGACATATAACCTCGATGATGGAATCCTCGATGTTACCTTCGAAGAATATATCGGTGATGAGGGAAAAGGCTGCTTCTATCAGAACGGCGGTGAACATAATCTTGATGGCGCCATGTATGTCGGTTTAGATTCAGGCGGCACGGGTGAATACCACCTCAGCAACGGCACCTTGAACGTTTCTGATCACATCACTCTCGGGACCAATACAGGCAGTTCAGGAACTTTCGAACTGTCCGGGACCGGAAGCGTGGGGGTCAGCTACATGCACGTAGGCCGCGGAGGCGCCGGCACGTTTACTCAGACCGGAGGCACGAACACGGTAGCCGGAGATGTAACCATTGCAGCTGATGCAGGCAGCGACAACTATGCAGGCAGCGGCACTTATGCTCTGCAGGGCGGTACCCTCAATGCCGCTGCCGTTATCAACACTGATACCTTCGAATACTCTGGCGGAGATTGTAACGCCAATCTCGTAAACAATGTCAACGCCACAACCACCCTGAGTGGAACCGGTACCCGCACCATCAACGGCGATGTGGTGAACAACGGCACCTTTTCCGTACATGAGACAACTGCCGTTTATACCGGCACTTTCACCAACAACGGTGCCTACATCAGCGATCCGTCCATTCAAACCTTCACCGACCTGGTTATCGGCGACAGCGGTTACCTGGTGGGTGGAGACGGCGATCAGTTTTTGATCAACGGCAACTTCGTCAGTTACAGCGACATGAACACACAGTGGGATACCGGCTTAGCTGAGATCTCCTTTGCTGCCGGTACATTGGTTCATGAGTTTCATGTGACCGGGCTCGATATGGGAGCAGATATGGCCGGGTATACTGACAATTTCGCCTGGCAGACACTCAGCATCGAAGGTAGCTACATCCAGCTGTTTGATGAGAACGCTGAAGGAGGCGCTCTGTATGTGGGAACCGTGCTGGGAGTAGATTTGTACGATGTCGATAGCGACGGCGATCTGGATGCCCAAAACATTACCGGCAATGGGCTTGACATCTACTATAACCCGTTGCTGGCTGGCAATGAGTATCTGGGCGGCTTGACCTACGCGCTGCTCAACGGCGGCTCCCTGACACCGGTCAGCAGCGCCGTACCGGCTCCCGCTGCCATGCTGCTGATGGGGTCTGGACTTATCTGCCTGGTGGCAGTCAGGAGGAGAAGGATGTAGCAAGACATTCCTGAAGGGCAGCGACTACGATAGAATTTAATGGTAGTGAGACACACTATAAGAATAGAAAAGGAAGAGGAAAGGATACCATACGATGAAAAAGAACCTGACCGCAGCGTTTCTGGCAGCAGTGGCGATTGTCTTTTGCTTCAGCGTAAGTACTCAGGCGGCTACTATAGACTACGACGGAGCGTGGTATCCGGCCGATCAGAGAAATGCTTATTTTCTTGAGTTTGATCGGGCGAGCAGCGACATTTCCCTTTATATGTATGATTATGACACAGGGCCTACCGATAACGATCTCCTCGTTGTCAGCAATCCTACCGGGAGAGACAGTCAACAGGTGTGGTTTACCCTCGACAACGGTACCTGGTATGCGGGACTGGAAGAGGGCGACAAGGATTTGACTCTGGGCTCTACACCTGAATTTGGATTCTATTTTCAGGACGGTTCAGGCAACAAATACCTTCTCTATGAGATAGAAGAAGATCCCAATGGAGGTGGTACTGCCTGGACTCTCATATCAAAAGAATCCGGCTGGGAAGTCAGCGCCAGCGATATATCCCCGGTCCCGATTCCGGCCGGAGTGCTGCTGTTTGGCTCGGGGCTGGTGAGCCTGGCAGGAATCAGAAGACGAATCAGATAACACAATTGGCTAAGGGCTCATCTCATCAAGATGTGTTGCCCGCGTCATGGTCGGTTCATTTGTGTTAACGTCTTTAGTCCTGTCGCTTCGACATTTCCTTGCTATATCTCTCCAGATAATGAACGTTGCTATACATCCCTATTAGCAAAGGAACAATGCGATGAAATCAAGAGCATCAAGGGGGACAAAGAGGTTCCTCAAGGTCGCCTGCCTGGCGGCTGGGGTGACGCTGGCATCATGGACCGGGTCAGCGACACATTCTTTATACGCGTGGAATCACTCGGGCGCCTGGATTGACCAAGCCATGCCGTCCAAGGTCGGCAACACCGGAAAAGTGACGATATCGCTCATTGGACAGATACCAGAATTACCGAGCAAGGTGAGCCTGTGGGGGTCACAACCTGTCGCGGCTTCAGCGGCTTCACAATCAAAGGCCTATGCTCCGCCTCAATATGAGATTCCCGGCGTTGCTCTCACCTACACCGAGAACGGTTACACCAAAGAAGACGGTTGGGTAGATGATGTTGTCACTGCTATGTTTGACCTGACTGGAGCGCCTACGGGCTATTACGATATTTCCTGTCTGGTCTCTTCGGATTGGCTTCTTTACTCATATGGTGCGGTTACCATTGACGACACGGTCACTACCAACTTATGGGTAAAGATCACCGGCCGCACCCAGGTTCGGTTTGGCGCTTCCACCGACTACTCGATCAACTATGGCAACAGCGGCGGCGTCGATATACCGAGCACTATCCTCTATCTCGCTATTCCCAAGGGGATAAATTATACCCTCCTTTTCAACCCGGCTCTTTATCAGAATTTCTGGCCGGACACGCTGAAGAACGATGCCGATCTGGCTCCTAACTTCGAGAGCGATTTTGACGATACCCAGTATGATGTTCTCCCGCTTTCCATGGGCACTGTAACCCCTGGAACAGTCTCGACCCTCAAGGTCAGGATAATCTGGGGGGACCAGCCCAACGGCTATCTGTTACGCGCTTTCTGGCACGGATCAGCAAGCGCTTCCTACAATCCCCTTCTGGGGCGGTAAGAGCATCCCTGTACCTGACCACGCTTCCTTTATGAGGTCATCACCTGTTGGAGGTTACGATAATGAAGAATATACTGCTGAACTGCAGAAAAAAAATGCGATGGCCGGCCTGGGCATTGGTCCTCCTGAATGCTCTGGCGCTGGCTTGCCTCGCTTCCGGCCCGGCAATGGCCGAGGATGAAGTAGTCGGACCAGATTGGTACGATGAACTGGTCCAGGAGAATGCGACCCAGGCAACGGCGCTGAGCAAGGCCGCCAAGATAGCCAAAGATCGCGTGACGGTGTATCAGAATGTCGATGGCTGGACCATTCGGGTCCCCCAGGGCGAATCCTGCAGCGAATCCGCCATTGACCTGGCCACAGCCATGACCAATGACGAGGGATTTCAAGCCCTGACTGTCGGGTGGGAAGTGCATAACGTATCCGGTCCGGTTGGCCTTCTAAGCCATTCCACCACAGTTCTGGTTCCGCCCAAACCTGCGGGCTGGCAACCCGGCGATCCCTTTCGCGCGTATGTGGTCGATAATTATACCGGCACCGTCGGCGTGGAGCCGGTGATCGGCAAATGGGATGCTGAAAACCAGCAAACCTACTATACGTTTCCTCCTCGGCCTTACGGAGTCAACCCCCCTACTTCTCTAGTCAGAACCTTTTTCAATATCAACACTGGAGGTGCCGAAGGCACCAAGCTGACCCAATTGGGCGGCATTACCACCTATTCCGGAACCTATAGCGGTAAGTCCGGCCTGAGCATTAAGAATACAGGCTATGATCTTGAAACAGGAACATTTACCTGGGAAGAACTGGGTGGTGAACAGCCCCTTGCACTACAGCTTAAGCAGCATGCCGATAGTGCTCCTACGCAGAAAGCCGAACTGAGCGTCAGTGTCGCTCAGTCAATAGACCCCAACGCTATTACTGGTCCCGAAGGATTCGGGGATGCCCGGTGGGTAAATGCTACGACTCCGTTCACCTACACGATCTTTTTCGAAAACAAAGCTGAAGCGACAGCTCCGGCCCAGACTGTAGTGGTAACAGATACTTTAGACACCGAGATGTTTGACCTCGACACCTTCCAGTTCGGCGAAGTTACGACCGTGGACCGGAATCTGCCTTCGAACGCCCTGCCTTCGAAATACTATATCGGCTATATCGATCTCAGGCCGGATCAGAAGATGGTAGTCAAAGTTGAAGCTCATCTGGATGAGCAGGGCGTCGTCATCTGGACGTTTTCGTCCCTTGATCCGAGCACCTGTGATCAGGACAACTGCTATGAAAGTTGCGGACATCCGCAGTGCATGCTGCCTCTGGATCCGGCTGACCCTGCCGGATTCCTTCCACCCGGAGCAGAGGGAAGCGTTTCTTTCACCGTTATGGCCTGGCCAGCTCTTGCTGACGGCACAGTCATCCACAACAGCGCCACGATCATCTTTGATGCGAATGATCCCATTGACACCAACATCTGGACCAACACGATTGATACCACGCCGCCTGAGAGCCTGGTTGCCAGCCTTCCGGAAACAATACGTTCCCGACAGATACCGATCACCTGGAGCGGAACTGACACTGGCTCGGGAATTGCCACCTTCGATGTGCTGGTATCTGAGAATGGTGGACCGTTTCAGCCTTGGATATCCAATACCGTGGTTACCACCGCAACCTTTACAGACGGCGCCTTCGGAAGCACCTACGATTTTCTCTGCACGGCTGCTGACAAGGTCGGCAACAGTCAGAATGTTCCTGGAGCCCTTGCTGTCACAACCACGCTGATGCCTTCCGGCGACATTGACAATGACAGCGATGTCGATCGCAACGACTTGGCCATGCTGATTGCAAATCGAAACAAGCCGGTGGCCCAAAGCACCTGTGGACCGGCCGGCGATATGGATTGGGACGGAAAAATAACTGTTCTCGATGCGCGAATTCTGGCAACGCTTTTTAGCCAGCCCGGCGGGGCAATTAACTAGAAAAGAAAGAGGTACGCTCCATCATGAAAAAAGCATTCACGTTATTTATTTCTCTCGGCCTTCTGCTCGTACTCATCGCTGCTCCGGCTTCCGCCGCTACCATCGTATTTGACCCAGCTTCGGAGACCATTGATCTGGGAACATCCGTAACCGTGGATCTGGTAATTTCAGATCTCGGCGAGGATGTGGCACTAGGAGCTTTTGATCTGGAAGTCACCTTCGATCCCGCAATCCTGGAATTGACTGCGGTAACCTTTGGTGACCAGCTGGGCTTCCCCTCAGGATTCGGGAGCATAAGCGGTTTCAGTTCCTCTCCCACAGGTACGATCAGCCTGTTCGAAATTTCTTTAGAGAGTATTGACGATCTGAATACCAATCAGGCGGACAGTTTTATTCTGGCGACGCTGACCTTCTCTGCTACGGGCGCAGGCGTAAGCTCTCTGGACATCCTCAATCCGATTCTGGGCGATGCTGAGGCATATCCGCTGACTGCAGAGATCACATCGGGCTCAATAACAGTGACCGCAGTACCAGTGCCCGCAGTCCTGGTGCTCTTCGGATCCGGCCTGATCGGCCTATTCTGCGGGAGAAAGAAAGAGCGGTGCTCAGTGTCTGCCTGATCGTCTGCAATGAAGAAAAAAATCTTGCCCGCGCGCTTCGATCCGTGGCCGCAGTGGCTGATGAGATCGTTGTCACTGACACCGGGTCCACGGACCTGACGGTTGAGATTGCTCGAGAGTATGGAGCCAGAGTAAGCTTCTTTCCGTGGTGCGATGATTTCTCGGCAGCCAGAAACTATTCCCTTGACCAGGCCCGGGGCGACTGGATCTTCTCGCTGGATGCGGATGAAGAACTCCTTCCCGAATCGTATGACAAAGTGCGGCGCTGCATTCATCAGGACCATGAACGAGCCTTTTTCGTTTCTCGCCAAGACCTCATGGATAGTAACCAGCCGGAGCGGTTTACCACTATGTGGCAGCTGCGCCTCTTTCGCCATCTTCCGGACCTGCGCTTCCGCGGCCGCATACATGAGATTCCGGGTCGAGTCGATCTGCAGGTAAGCACTTCTGCCATCGTTCTCCGTCATTACGGATCGATCCGAACATTACAGCGCGAAAAACTCTTGAGGGCCGTTCGCCTGTTGGAACTCGAACTCAAGGACCGGCCCGGCCAGCTCTACTATGTCATCGAGTACGGCCGCACCCTGCTCCAGCTGCAGGACTACCGTGCTCATGACGTTCTGATGGAGGCCTTGAGCCTGGTCCTTCCTTATCGAGATGCACCGTCAGCGCCTCTTCCGCTTGTGGCCAGTCTGCTGGAATACTTCCTCCTGCTTCCCAAGCGCAGCCTGCCTTCCGCACTTTCACCCAGAGACATCCGCGACCTTGCCGAGCGTTGGTTTCCGGCCAGTGCTCCGCTGATCTGGATTCTCGCTCAGCAGGCTTTTGAACACGGAGACTATGACCGTGCCGAGGATCTCCTGCGCCACCTGGTTCGCATGGGGCACGAGCAGAGCTATGATCAGCATATCAGCTTTGATCCGCGTATCGTTCATGAAGATGCCCTGCTCAATCTGGGAGCATGTCTCGTGCGTCAGGCCAAACTCGGAGACGCGCAGCAGTGCTTTGAGGAGTTAATGGGAGGAGGCGTGCGGATAAAGGAAGCAGCAGCGAATCTCCGGGAGATAAATCGGCTTCGGAAGAAATATCCGGCTCAAAATCAGAAACACAAATCAGGCAAACGCCGCCGTTAGACGTGCATCTCCGTTCTTGTTTCTCATCGGCTCAAGCATGGTACCTTTGATACGAATCGGAAGGAAAATAGTACCTACGTGTAAGAAACACATGCATGCAAGAAAGGGGCGTTTCCCGCACATAGGAAACTGCCCCTTCTTCTGTTTCACGGTCTTCACCTGCTGATTCCTTATTCACTGGCCTGCGAATCGAACTCAAAGAAGTAGTGGTCCTCGTTCCGGGGCGTAATGTTAATGCCCATGCTGTTTTTTTCCATTGATAGTGTACTCATCTGAATCAGAAACCAGCCGCTCATGCCGGTCTTTTCAGCTAAAGCATCGTAATTCTCTCCGATAGACTTTACTGCATCTTCGTCATAGACAAATTCAAGAGGCCAGGCGCCCCAAGCCCCGGATTTGTCTGTGGGCAGCCCTTTAGGTCCGTTTCTTACCAGCAGGAAGTCTCTTTCGAGGTAGAATCCTCCCCGGGTGGAACAATTCCCCTCTTCCACGACTACTGCCACGTATTTGTTGTTACCGGGAAAACTTTCAAAATCAGAATCGGCAGCCTTCTTCAGTTCTACTATCTCAAAGCGTGAGAGCTTTGCGCCAAGGCACACCTCTTCCTGCATCTCACCAAAGACCAGTGTTAATGCCGCTGAAGGCGTACGAAAGGGGCTGATTGCTTCCAAAACCTGTTTTTTGGTTGGCGGTGGGGAGAACGATTGACCTGAACAGGCCATCAGTTCGATAATCATAGCCAGACACATAAGT
>JAGOGO010000115.1 GCA_017996625.1 Deltaproteobacteria bacterium
GTGTTGGGAACCCACCCTGACCTGCCATTTCCTCTGAGGTCCAGAGCGTAGATGCGCCATCTTTTCGCTAGGCTTGGGATGAGGGAAAGATATTCTTGCCAGCACCACGCGCCTCCATGAAGCATGATCAATGGTTCAGCCGAAGAAATCCCGTATTCCAAGCAATTCAAGTTGACCCCATTGGCGTCAAAGATCTTTTCTTGCGGCATGGACGTCGTTGCCCCCGTTATCTAATCCGAATAAGTATTCTGAGCCAAAACACCATGAGCTCTTTCGGCCGTTATTCATATACAGAGATCTCTTTCTGTAGCCTTTCACATACACGAGTAGGATGGTTATTGAGGATCCCGAATGTGCTTTCCCTCCCGTTGCTTCATCCGTATAGAGTCGACTGCTTCCTTCTATCATGATCGTAAAGCAGACAGGGTCAGCCCCAGACATGGGACATCCTCTGCATGATCGGACCACCTTTTCTTCATGATGCCGATTGTTTCTCCCTATCCATAAATACACAGCTCTGCAGCCTTTAGCCATGCTTCGTTCTTGCTTTTCGTCTACTGCTTCGTGAATACAGTTTAGCACCTGCAGTGTCCCCTGTCCGGGCTGGCCCCACTGCCGTTTACACCAGCTTACCGTGGTCTGAGCCTATACTCATAAGTGTCTAGTCAATTTCTGACTTCTGTAGTTTTCGCCCATAGCCTGAAGGTCTATTATAAGCGCTTCGAGATCATAACCTCGGCTTCTAGAGTAAACATATAGATAGTGTTCTATGATCTCGTCCAAGGCCTTTTTTGCTCTGTGCGATCCTTTTGATACATTGATAGTCGCAATGCGATATGCGTCTTCTAGGGTAAGGGGTTCTTTTTTCATATCACTGCTTTCTTTTTTGGTGATTGTTAATTAAGCATGATCTCATAAAAGTGCTTGAAAATCAAGTGGAATATTTGCTTGACCCCTCATGTGAATAAGGTAGATTGTAGAAGGTGGGGACGTTGTTCACTGGATTCACTAACGACCATCGGACTCAGAATAGTGGCAGACGCTGGGGCCGATACTCCACGTTGCAGTGCGGTTTCCGCTATCCTTCAACCCCTGCTGCACAAGCTCTTGAGTACGCTACCCCCGATAACACAGTTTGTGTACCCCGTAAACAACGACTCCAAGTCCGTCCAGAGAGGATCAGATGACCTGCATGCAGTTTTTGTAAGAAGAGTGCTTTAGACGTCTCAAGGATAATTCCGGGAACACCATACTTATTTGTCACGTTTTAAGCCGGGTTTCTGCTTGCGTACCGGAGTGCGGCCTGAATATCCTCAGGGATGAGATTTGTATAGGCATCCTGGAGAGCTGCGTCCGTGGCTTTTTCGCTGAGCTTACGCAAAAGCAGTTCCGCGGGAATCCGTGTTCCGCGAATTACCGGTTTACCCATCATTGCTTTGGGATTGATTTCTATCCGATCAGCGACAACCATGATAGTTCTCCTCAAATGCACATTTACGTGCAGGTACTTTTCTCCGGATCGCTGGACTAGCATTCAGCTATTCAAGAAACCAGCGGTCGTTGTAAGGAAGAAGCGAAAAGAAGTCAATGAGCTCAGACTGAAAAGAGTTGTCTTCTAGTCCTCGAACTGGATACGCAATACGGCAACGCAACAAGCATCCCTTCTCATTCTCCCTGATTCTCATTCATCCGGTTCGCGATGGGAGGTGGCCTCTTCGTCGACCCAGTCCTCCTCAGTGTAGGACATGCCTTTTCGTCCCGGTACCTTCCGTGCAGGTCCAGGCCTGTACAAGGGACAGCTTTTCGGGCCATAGCAGAAGGTTTCAAACCGGTGCTGTTTCCGCGATGGATTCCACTCGTCGATAATCATCTCCACCGGCATCCGGCATCCCCAGATACAAGTGGTGCACTTGACATGGTAGGTCCGCGTGTCCAGACGGCGATGGCCCCGGCTGCGGTAGGTTAGCAGGTCCGGCGGAATTCCTATGAACGGCGGCCCTGCAATGGTCTCACCTTCAGCCGCCTTCGCCACCGCTATCCCGCTCGTTTTATAGAAGGCTGCTGTCTCCTGGCGCGGGTTTTCCACTGATGAAGATAGTCCTTTGATTTCCATGCCGGCTTGGAACTTGTGCTTCTCGTGCGCGGCCTGACCGACAGCGATGAGGAACTCGCCTCTCTGCCCGCTAACAACCCCATCGACGCGAAGCACATAGCCAAGGTAGCTGTGGCTTCGCTGATCGAAGGATCTCATGAGGCGAATACGTGGCTGAACAGCCGTGATTCGACCACACCAAGGTATCTTTTCCGGGCTGACTTTTGAGCCAATCATAGGTGTTCTCCAAAACAGAATGTTTGCAAAGAGCCGATGAATACGCAGAACTCATTCGGCAGGAAACGAACAACCCGGCGAATGAAAATCGAATAAGGACACCCTTGTGATGGACAGACTAAGACGCTGCCCTGGTAGAGCTTTCATTCCAGGATGTAGTACTGAGAAACGTTAGAGCCTCATTTCCTCCTTCAGAAGCGGAATCGTACGTAACACCAGGTTCCCTCAATACAATGGAACCTCCAGCCCGGGTATAAAAAATCATTTAAGCTTCGAGATAAGGACATCGAGAAACTCGGAAGGGCCGATGATGGTAAACGGAAAGCTTGTCTTCTTCAGCTTCGTAGAATGCTTCTTGTCACCTGTCACCAGAAAATCAGCATGCCCCTTGGCTGCCGAGGCAAGGACGGGAATGTCTTTATCAGCTGTCAACCCGAAAAAAGGGGAGAGTTCCTTTATGGAAGGAAGAGGGACGACGGTAAGATTGAGCTTGGGAAGATAACGTCTATAGACCGGCAGTACCTGAGGCAATTTGCGGGTCAGGTTTCTCTCAATTTCCAGGATATTGTACTTTCCCGTAATTCCTCTGAGGAAGGGCATGCCTAGTGATATAACATCCAGGATAATGCGGGGAGCGCCTTTTTCAGAAAGAATACCTGAGAGAATGACGTTGGAATCAAGGAAAACGTTAACGGGTTTTCTTTCCATAGGTCTCCCGGTAAAGTTCCTCGCGGTCATCCTCGAGACCAGCTAAAACGTCTTCCAGCGTGCATTGTGCCCCCTTGAGAATCTTCCTGATCTGTCGGCGAGCTTCATCCAGTTCAAGTCGCTGAGGAGTCACCAGGATCGAATCACCGAGCGGGATGATTGAGACAGTCTGGCCCTCTTCCAGTGCTCCTCGCTGGCGGATCTTTTTTGGGATAGTCAATTGCCCGCGGGCTTTTATTTCTGTCGTGAATGGTTTTTCCGGCTCCATGGTATGTTCCTTTTTATGGGTGCTGATGACAATTCAGAATTCAGAATAACAGAAATGCGAATGTTAATCAAGCAAAAGGATGTATTCCGGGGACACCATACTTAGTGGACAAATAAGGGGACAGGCAAACCATGCATCCTAGCCTAATCTCCTCAGGGAGTACACTCCTGCTAGCCCGCTCACCCGCTTGGGGGTGCGCTCAGACCTCGTTTGAAACAGGTGCTTGAACCGCTGAAAGCTCCTGCGCACATAGTCCTTGCTGCCGATGACGCCTGAGTCGGTGAAGTAGCGTGTCCGATAGCGGAACCGATCCACTCCGGAAAGCTCGAAACCTTTCTGCCGCTCCTGCTCCAGTACCGCATTTCCAAGCGTGGCTCCCTTGCTTCCTTCCAGTGCTCCCGCTTCGTAGACAAACTCCCGGTACTTCCGCAGCCGTTCCTTGCTGTTCATTCTCCCGGAGTCCTCCAGCCCGAAGTCAAGCGACAACAGCTTCCCCTTATTTCCCGCCTGCACGTGGTAGCCCAGAGAACTCCAGCGGTAGTCTTCCGGTCTTTCGACGATACCCGCTCTAATCGTTTTTCTTAATCGGGTACATTTACCGCAGGTTGGAGGAGGAAGGAGTGCGACCAGGGGAGGAAAGGGGGACAAGGTCGAAAGAGTGGTCCAAAGTCCGCGGTGGATTTTGATGACTTTACAGATCACTCTCGTGAAGGGTTTGGCGGGTTTTTGACGGGTTCCATTTGGCAAAGATTATCCGTTGACCCGAACCGACGGTCTGGTTATACTAAAGTGTAACTTTTCAAAGGAGATTCTTATGCGTTTTGCCGGGGTGAAAGAACTCAAACAGCAGACAATGGACATTCTCAAGGAAGCCGAGCAGCAAGACGTTATTATCACTGCTTACGGTAAGCCTGTAGCTGTCCTTCATCACATCAGTGAAGATGACCTTGCTGATTATCTCGTCGAAAACGATCCAGCATTCAGAGCCCGGATCGAGGAAGCTTTTGCGGAATACACTGCCAAAGGGGGCGTTAGCACCACCGCTTTGACGAAGAAGCTGAGAAAGGGACGTGGATCAAAAAAAGTTTAATATCATTTTTGCTCCCTCTGCCGAACGAGATATCAACCGTTTTCCTGCTGAAGCAGGGATGCAACTAGTGAAAGATATCCGATTGTATTTGGAATCGTCGCCCCTCGAATTCCGCAAAACCAGGATCAAAAAACTTACCGGCTTCAGCCCGCCACTGTATCGTCTGAGAAGCGGCGACTTCCGCGCCTATTACCGTATCATTGGCAGAACCGTTGTCATTCTCGCTATCACCCACAAGAAGGACAGCGCGAAGTTCTTGAAGTCACTTGCGTGAGTTCAGCGGATAAAAAGGCAGCGGAAAACAATTGCTTCCGCTGCCTGTAAAGTCGGGGCGAGAGGATTTGAACCTTCACCCCTGAACCCCATCCACACCACTTACATGGATAGTGGTTCTGGAACCATCTAAAATATAAGCGCATTTCTGAGCCACCCTTTCAAAAAGTGATCTGTGCATGGTGTGCATACGGTTCAATAATATCAAGCACTTGTGGATGCCGTCGTTACAAAAGGGTACATATTTGGTACACGGAAATTTAATTCGAGGCGAGTAGGGACGGTTCAAATCTCCGCATTATCCATAAAGGAGGCCAACAGAAGAATTCAGGCAGCAGGTTCATACTGTACGCTTTTACCATACAATTTTTCTCTTCATAATTCTTTCATTGAGTTGAGTAAGAGGACGTGGATTTTCTCGCCTTCGCTTCTAGGCCATAGGAAGCAGGTAACGAGCAACTGCACTTACGAATAGCGATGCTCTGTTGAAGATCTCTTCAGCCTCTGCTCGGGTCAGCGGTGTTGTTATCTGGTAATCGGATACTTGGCGCAGTTCAAAGGCCCGGTGTAAGTCTTTTGACATATCTGCCGAGAAAAGCCCCCTCTTTACAAACTCCTTGTCAAAGGCTGAGATTGCACCCTGATGTTTGCGAGGTAATTGTTCTGTTTGCTGCAGAAGTGCGAGCACAGCATAAAACATAGCGTAATAGGACCGGTTCACCAGTCCCAGGCCACTTCGCCCCGCCTCCTGCAGAATGCGGGCTTCTTCAAGAGCCTCCTGCGCCTGATTGAGACGGTGGCGAATGAGCCCCTCGATATCTTCTGACTTCATAGCGCTATGCCATCTCTCTGCACTGCCTTGGCTAAGAGTGAGTATCGCTCGGGACCATACTCCCAATCTGATTTTCTGTAAACCACCGGAACCACAATGAGGTCATTATCAAAGCCTGCCTCCCAAGCGCAGTCGCTGATAAAACGGCGTGCTTCGGGCATGTCGTCTGCCTCGATCAGAACCAAAACATCCATATCGGACTCAGGATCAGCATCACCGCGTGCACGGGAGCCAAAGAGAATTAACTGTGCGTCGGGGAATCGTGTGCGTATGAGGTGGGATAGTCTTTCAAGCACCTTCTTCTCTATGGCATTCATGGTTGCCTCTGGTTAGTCTTAGCGGCTTATGTGATTGTATACAAATGTCTGTCCTTGCCGGTGGCGAACCCGAGCGCCTCTTGAGCAGCATCGAGCATGTGCTGTATGCGGATACGATCATCCTTCCGCATACTGAATCTCCGCAGTTTGGACCACGTCATCGCGGAAATAGCGACTCAGATCTTCCGGAGTTCTGAGATCGACCTTCTGACCAAGCAGCTCACTCAGCTCTATTTCCATGCCTGCTAACCGGAGGAGTCCGGGAACGTGCTGCTTGTCGAATTCAACCAGAATATCCAGGTCACTTTCCGGCGTTGCTTCGCCCCGGAGCACTGAACCGAAAACCGAGAGCTTCCGAATATGGTGGCGCCGGCAGAATTCTGCAATCGCGTCTTTTCTTTTCTGTACAGCATGTAAGTCCATGCTGACCCTCAAGGCTCTTTCGTTTTACCTGGCAACAATGCTCTACGGAATTGGTGGAACAAGGGTCTAGTTCCATTTTTCTGATGACGCTACAAAACTAACGTCATTACTTTTTACAATTATCTCACATGGTCTGAATAATGCAAGTAAGCACATAATTTTGGTCATTTCCAAGACCAAATTCCCAGGGTTAATTTTTATGTATTCCTTTGCTCGTTCACCTGGCCACGTCAATAGACAAACCGCTTTACATTCTACCGGCTATTTTTGTATCGTCAATAGGAGAACACATGCCGGGCTCAGTGCATCAAGTTTGTTGGATCTCGCTGCCCGATTCGTACTGGACTCGACCTTTTACTTGCGGCTTAAGCATGCCGTTCGGCATAAGCGAAAAGAAGAAATTCGATGGTCTTAATTGCTGGTGTAGATGGCTGCCCATCGGGGTGGCTCTGCATAACAAAGAACCTAGTTACAGGCGAGATCGTAGCGCGCATACTGGCAAGTATCGACGACGTCCTGACCTTGACCCCTCGCCCAGACGTTCTGGCGATCGACGTGCCTATAGGTCTGACGGACAAAGGACCGAGGGCATGCGACCTTGAGGCGCGAGCAAAGCTTGGAAAATCACGGTCAAGTAGCGTCTTCCCGGCTCCAATTCGGCCCACCTTGAAAGCCACCACGTATGCTGAGGCGTGCGAGTTGGGTGCGAAAGCGGATGGGAAAAAGCTGAGCCGACAGACCTGGGCAATCCTCAGGAGGATACGGGACGTCGATACCTTCCTTCGTTTCGATCTCTCGCGGCAGAAATGGATTCGCGAAATTCACCCTGAAGTTTCTTTCTGGGCCTGGAATGGAAACCGGGCTATGTCTTACAGCAAGAAAACGTCGGTAGGGAGAGCCGAACGAGAAGGATTGGTGAGCTCCCGATACGGCACCGCTTACACCTGCGCTCTGTCGGCTTTACCCGCTGGGCAATACTCCAGGGATGACTTGCTCGATGCATTCTCGGCGCTATGGACAGCTGAACGGATTCATGCGGGACAGGCTTTGAGCTTACCCGTATGCCCACCCATAGATTCTTGCGGGCTCCGCATGGAGATCCTCGCATGAACATACGGGAGCGGGTGCGAAGCAAAAGGTTCAAAAGGAAGGTGAGGACGTTGTTCACTGGATTAACTAACGACCATGCGACTCAGAATAGCATTCTCACAATCATTTGACTAAGCTGTCAATATTATAGTAAGATTCGGTTGTCACGCTGAGGCGAGGCTGGATATGAAATAAATAGAAGATTCATGTGTACGAGGGAGCAGCTCCATGAAAAGAAGTGAGATAGTCTCCGCCCTACGGAAATTCAGAGAAATGAATACGCTCCGGTACGGTATCATTAGGATGGGGCTATTCGGTTCTGCAGCGCGGGATGACATGCATGAGAAAAGCGACATCGATGTGGTAGTCGAACTGGAAGAACCTGATATGTTCAATCTGGTAGGAATAAAGCAGGATCTCGAAGATCAACTACACCTGTCCGTTGATGTGGTGCGCTATCGCGGAAGAATGAATGAATTCCTCAAACGTCGGATAGACGAAGAGGCAGTATATGTATGATGCTGAGCTAGCTCTTGAGATATTGATTCAAATTCATCGGGCAACGCAGATAATCCTTAAGAGATGTGAGCCGATTAAAACTGCTGATGACTTCACCGGCACCGATGAAGGCCTGGAGAAGCTTGACGCAATTTGTATGCAGCTCATCGCTATCGGTGAGAGCCTGAAGAAACTCGACAAGGCTACAGAATATTCGCTTTTGCCAAAGTATCCCCAGATCGACTGGAAGAAGGTCAAGGGCATGCGAGACGTTATCAGCCACCAGTATTTTGATCTCGACGCAGAAGCAGTGTACTCGGTCTGCAAGAACCACCTTGACCCTTTGGCCGACACGATAGCTCGTATCATCAAAGATATGCAATCACGATAGCGGGCTGATCGCGATACTATGCTGAGGAGAGCAACCTTGCTTCTCGCTTCCTGCCAACTGGTTCAAAATAGTCATTAAGCACCTGCAGAAATGCTTTCACTGGCAGAGATAGATACTTCCCCTTCCTGATAATGAGTCCCCGTTCCGCTCTGCCGAAGAAGTCACTCACGTCTTTTACCGTAAGCGTCTTGCGATCTTCTTTGGTGAGGTAGTACTCATTCATGATCGCAATGCCGAGATCGAGCTCGACATAGGTCTTTACCGCCTCCCGCCCTGCCACCTCCATGGCCACAGTCGGGGTGATGCCTTGATCTTCGAAAGCCTTCTTGATGACTGTGCGCGTGTTCGTTTCTCTGGTTGGTAGAATCAACGGCTGCTCGGCAATATCCTGCAGGGTGATCCTTCGCTTCTTCGCAAAAGGACTGCTCTTGGAGGCGATCAGGATTCGGCTGAAGCGTGCCAGAAGATGGTATTCGAGATTGTTCGGGATAGACCTTAGAGAAGTGATTCCCAGATCAGCTTCACCGTGGGAAACCATGGACACGATCTCTTCCCGGCTGCGGTGGAGGATCGTCAGCTGGGATTCCGGATAATTTTTCTGAAACTGCTTGATAACATCGGGAAGGAGATACGTCATCACCGAGCCGTGAGTGGCAATGGTGACTGT
>JAGOGO010000116.1 GCA_017996625.1 Deltaproteobacteria bacterium
ATGTGTGTACAGTGGTGCGGACCTCATGCTCTCACCTATGCAGAGCGAGAGGAGGAAGGTGAAGAAGAGAAGCTGGGAGACATGGAAGCAGGGTTGGCATCATTGGCGGACAAGTATGGACTTGAGAGGATACTGGATGCTCTTTCCCGAATGTCTCTGTCGAAAAAAGGCTAACCAGTATGGCATATAAAGGGGATTACGGAAGACAGTGGAAACGGTAGCTCCATCTAAAGAGATTATCGAGGTCATCAAAGCGAAGGGCGGAGAAACCTTTACACGGTGCTATCAGTGCGGATTGTGCGACACGCTGTGTCCCTGGAACCGTGTCAGAACCTTCAGTATGCGCAAGATCATACGGCAGGCAGTGTTCGGTTTGACTGAAATAGAGAATGAAGAGATCTGGCGCTGTACCACCTGCGGGCGATGCCCGCAGAGATGTCCTCGAGATGTACGCCAGATAGAATCCGGAGTAGCTTTGCGACGAGCAGCCACGGAATACGGGGTCTTCCCAGCAGCGGTCAGCCCGGTGCGCGGTGTCAGTGCAAGCCTCATTGCTGAGGGTAACACCCTTGGTGAAGCACGCAGTAAACGAGCCGACTGGACCGAGGGACTGGAGGTGCCGCTGTTTACTGAGGGAATGGACCTCTTATACTTTCCCGGCTGCTACCTGTGCTATGACCCCCGGTTGAAAAAGGTGGCTCGAGCTACTGCCGCTATTCTGAAAAAAGCGGGAGTTGAATTCGGCATCCTCGGTACCAAAGAGAACTGCTGCGGAGAAAGCATTCGCAAGACGGGCAATGAGGACGTATTCAAACACTTAGTCCAGGAAAATATCAAAACGTTTATTGACAATGGGGTGAAGAAAATCCTGGTCTCATCACCGCACTGTTATCATACCTTCAAGAATGAATATCCTGAATTCAAGGTGAACTTCGAGGTGGTTCATATCTCCCAATTGTTGTTCGAGCTTATTCAGGAAGGAAAGCTTGAGCTCGCGAAGGAGTATGGGAAGAAGGTTACCTATCATGATCCTTGTTACCTGGGACGTCACAACGGCATCTATGCTGAGCCCCGAGCGGTCTTACGGCAGATACCCGGCTTAGAGCTGAACGAAATGCCTGATTGCCGGGCGGATAGTCTCTGTTGTGGTGGTGGAGGCGGCAGGGTCTGGATGGAAACGCCGAAGGGTGAACGCTTCTCTGATCTCAGAGTAGAACAAGCGATCGGGGTCGGAGCTGAGGTGCTGGTTACGGCCTGTCCTTATTGCATTACCATGCTCGAGGACAGCAGGTTGAACCTGCCATACAGCGAAGCATTAGAGGTTAAGGATATTACGGAAGTGGTGCAGGAAGCTATGAAAGCCGGGTGTTGAAAAAGGCGCATCTGCGGCGTTGCCTTCAGTCGCTCCTCTTTGCGGCGTATGAGCTATACGCCTCAGTCGTCGCTCCCTCGTCGCCTTGCATTTACACCTTTTTGAACACCCGGCGAACAGGGTGGTAAGAGATTCAACATTCAAGATTCAAGAGTGACGGCATCGTAAGAATCGGCAATCGCAGTGCTTCGTCATCCCCGCGCAGGCGGGGATCCAGGAATTCTCGATACGTATGATATGCATGGACTCCCGCCTGCGCGGGAGTGACGGATTTTTGACTTCTTACGGGAGCACCAAAATTCAAGAATCTGAAAGATTGTAGGGTGCGCCATGCGCACCAACATTAAACCTTACTCGTAACTTCTAACTTTTTACTCCTTACTTTTACTGGAACTGAAAAAGGTAAAGGAAAGTGAAAAGCGTAACAGCGTTGAAAGATACTATGCAACAGGTCCGCAAAGGTTCTGGGAACCACACCTTCGGCGACGTACTGGTCGTTGGTGGGGGCATCAGCGGTATTCAAGCCTCTCTTGATCTTGCTGCTGCGGGCTTCAGGGTATACCTGGTTGAGAAATCGCCGAGCATCGGGGGCCATATGGCCCAACTGGATAAGACGTTCCCCACGAATGACTGTTCGATGTGAATACTGGCACCCAAGCTGGTCGAGGTCGACCGGCATCCCAATATCGAGGTCCTGACCTATACCGAAGTGGACAGCGTTCACGGGGAAGCAGGAAATTTTTCGGTAACGCTGATAAAGAAGCCCCGATACATTAATCAGGATAAATGTACCGGCTGTACTACCTGTGCTGAGTACTGTCCGGTGACGTACCCTGACCAATTCAACCAGGGACTATCGAAGAACAAAGCCGTCCATATTTACTTCGCTCAGGCAATTCCCCTGGTCGCCTATATCGATCAGAGCTGTCTGTACCTTAAAGAAAAGAAATGCGGCATCTGCGAAGGCGTCTGCCAGAATGACGCCATCGATCTCAATCAAAATCCGGAGAAGGTCGAGGTACAGGTAGGGGCAATACTCCTTGCACCTGGCCTGGAGCCGTTTGATCCGAAGCTGAAGGAAGAGTATCACTACGGAGAGTTCGTGAATGTAGTGACCAGCATGGATTTTGAACGGCTGTTGTGTTCCACCGGACCGTACGAGGGCCAGATACTGCGTGCTTCCGATGGGAAGCATCCCCATAGAATAGCCTGGATTCAATGTGTCGGCTCCCGGCAGGTTACTCCGGGCGGTAATAGCTACTGTTCCGCGGTATGCTGTACCTATACCCAGAAGCAGGTGATTGTGACCAAAGATCATGATGCCGATGCCGAGTGCACGATATTCCATAATGACGTTCGCTCCTACGGGAAAGATTTTGAGCGATTCTACGAAAGGACTGAGAACCTTCCGGGTGTCCGCTTCTTCAGAAGCTACGTATCCATAGCGAAAGAGGACCCGGAAACCAAGAATGTAACCATACGATATTCTACGCCCGATGAAGGAGTAAAAGAGGAAGAATTCGATATGGTGGTATTGTCCGTGGGATTGAATCCTCCTGTTGACGTAAAGGCTATGGCAACAACATTCGGTATTGAGCTCAGCCCTCACGATTTTTGCAAGATCAATTCCAGGAATCCTATGGAAACCACCAGGCCGGGAATTTTTGTCAGCGGAGGCTTTCAGGGACCGATCGATATTCCTGAGTCGGTTTTCAGTGCCAGCGGAGCCGGCTCCCAAATCGGGGAACTCCTTGACTATCGGAGAGGAATTCTTGCCCGGGAAAGGATTTATCCTCCGGAACGGGATGCTTCTACGGAGGAGCCCCGGATAGGAGTGTTTGTTTGTCATTGCGGGGCTAATATCGGAAGGGTCGTCACTGTTCCTTCTGCTGTGGAATATGCCTTGACATTGCCCAATGTCGTTTACGCTCAGGAACAGCTGTTTTCCTGTGCCACTAATTCTGCGAAAGAAATAACGGAGGTCATAAAGGAGAAAGGTCTCAATCGAGTAGTCGTCGCTGCCTGCAGTCCCAGAACCCTGGAGCTGTTATTCCGGGATACTCTTCGAGAAGCGGGAATCAACCAGTACTACCTTGAGATGGCAAATATCAGGGAGCATAACTCCTGGGTTCACTCAAAAGAGAAAGAAGAAGCCACCCAGAAGGCAAAGGATATCATCCGGATGTCAGTAGCCCGGGCCCGCCATCTGGAGCCGTTGCGAGAATTCGATTTGCCGGTAAACAAGCGCAGCCTGGTGGTCGGAGGGGGCGTAGCTGGCATGACCAGTGCGCTTTCCCTTGCCAGGCAAGGTCATGAGGTTTACCTGCTCGAAAAGCACGCTGACCTGGGAGGCATGGCCCGAAGAATGTATTCCACTCTGGAAGGGATGGATGTTCAGGCGCACCTGCGTAATCTGGTTCGCACGGTATATCAGCATCCTTTGGTTCATGTCTATCATCATGCGAGCATTGTTGAGGCCACCGGCTACGTGGGAAATTTCGTGACCACGGTGACCTCTGAGCGGGGAACTGAAGCGATACAGCACGGCGCGGTCATCATTGCTATCGGGGCTGAGGTACACACACCTGCCGAATATCTCTATGGAGAAGATGACCGGGTTATGACCCACCTCGAGCTGGAGGAGAAAATCGCCTCCGGCGATGGTAAGGTGCTGAACGCAGAACGTATCGTGATGATCCAGTGCGTCGGCTGCAGAAACGAAGACAGGAATTACTGCAGCCGGATCTGCTGCAGTGAGTCGATCAAGAATGCATTGTCCTTGAAAGAGAAGAAGCCCGGTATGGATGTTTACATTCTCTTCCGGGATATCAGAACCTATGGACTCAAAGAAGACTATTACCGGGAAGCAGCAAACAAGGGTGTTGCCTTCATCCGCTATGAAGCGGACGACAAGCCAGTGGTAGAAGCCGTTGAGGAGGACGGTCGGCGCCTGCTCCGCGTGGCCGTGACGGATCCTATCTTAGGGCAGACGCTTAGCCTCGATGCCGATTATCTTGCTTTGGCTGCTGCGGTCATTCCTGCTGCCGAAACCAAGGACATAGCCGGATTGTTCAAGGTCACCTTGAGCCCGGATGGCTTCTTTAAAGAAGCCCATGTGAAATTGAGACCGGTTGAATTTGGTACCGACGGCGTGTATCTGGCCGGGATGGCACACTATCCGAAGTTTATCCAGGAAACGATTAACCAGGCGTATGGAGCTGCGGGCCGGGCGCTAACACTTCTCTCTCACGATAGCGTCGTGGCCTCAGGTTCTGTATGTGAGGTGGATGAGAATACGTGTGTCTCGTGCGGCGCCTGCATTTCAGTCTGCACGTATGGTGCTATAGAGTTTTGTGAAACCCCAGCCGGCAAGAAGGCCAGGGTCAATCCCGTTTTATGCAAGGGTGATGGGTTGTGCAACACCGCGTGTGCTACCGGCGCTGTTTCCCTTAAACACTTTACCGATGAAGAGCTCTTGAGCGAAATTGATGCAGCGGTGGGAAATGGATAGGAACCACGAATGCTTGATTGAAAGGGCTACTTCCTTCTGCTCCCTCCTTTTGCAAAGGAGGGTCGGGGTGGATTTTAGAGCACTGCTGCAAATCCCCCTGCATCCCCCTTTAAAAGGGGGACTTTGTATCTCCAAGCGTTGCGCGTCAGTTCAATATCCCCCGCCGAAGGCGGGAATCTGCTAATCTCGTTAATACAACGAGGTACGAACGAATGACTACAGGATTACCATTTAAGCCACGGATCGTAGGCTTTGTCTGCCATTGGTGAGCATACGGAGCTGCTGACCTGGCTGGAGTTTCCAGACTGCACTATACACCTGAAATGAGGCTCATCCGCGTCATGTGTTCCGGTCGAGTCGACCTGGCATTTGTCCTCCGGGCATTTTTGAAAGGAGCGGATGGAGTATTTATTGGCGCCTGCCGTTTGAATGAGTGCAACTACACCACTCAGGGAAACTACCATGCCCTGAGCCTGGTGCATATCTGCCGGAAGGTACTGGAGCATATCGGGCTAAACCCGGAGCGGGTGAGGATCGCATTCATGTCCGGCGCTGAAGCCAATCTCTTTGTCGAGAATGTCAATGGTTTTGTCAAGACCATTAAAGATCTCGGACCGTTTGGAAAAGCTGAAGGTCTGGATGAAAAGGGACTGCAGCTCAAGCTCCAGACCGTTGCCAATCTTGTCCCGTACATCAGACTGGTGGAAAGGGAAAGGCTGAGAGGTTCGTATGGATCGGAAGAGGAGTGTGCTGAGTACTTTGCCAGTGATGAGGTAAACCGACTTTTCACTGAACTCGTTTTGAACAAGGTCGCTATCGGCACGATCACGTCACTCCTGCGGGAGCAACCCCTTTCGACCGGTGAAATTTCCGAAATTCTCGGTCTGACTCCGTCCGATGTATCAAAGTACATGAACAGTTCATCACGACAGGGATTGGTCAGATACGATGTAAACCGCAAGTGCTTTGCTCTCGTCTAGGAACAGGTGGGTAAAAGGAAGAAAGAAGCTTAGGAATAGCGGAAATGGATAGGAAGCAAATCGATCAGATTATTGATAAACACCACGGTGAACCCGGTTCACTCATTCAGATATTACTGGAGATCCAAAGCGAAGACAGCTGGCTTTCGAAAGAAGCACTGGAGCAGGTGGCCGAACGACTGCAGGTTCCGATGACTCGGATACAGCATATCGCCACCTTCTACAAGGCCTTTAGTCTGGTTCCCAAAGGACGCCATCAGGTGCACGTCTGCATGGGTACCGCCTGCTATGTTCGTGGAGCATCGCGAATTCTCGACACGGTTCAGGAAGTGACCGGAATCAGACCTGGCGAAACAGACCAGGATTTGAAGTACAGCCTGGAGACGGTTAATTGTCTCGGCTGCTGTGCACTGGGACCGGTGATGGTAATAGATGGCGAATACCATGGCAAGCTGATGCCTGCCACGTCAGAAGCTGTGTTGAAAAACTATGAGTAAGACTATGCCGCGATTACAGTCGCCTGAAGCATTAGAGAGTATCAGAAAGGAACTCGCATCCAAAAGAGATTCACAGAGACCTTGCATTTCGGTATGCGCTGGTACTGGCTGTATTGCTGCCGGAGCAGGTGAGGTTATTGCTGCATTTAAAGCCGAGATTGAAAAGCAAGGCTTGCAGGCTGATGTGGATACGAAAGGAACCGGATGTCCGGGATTCTGCGAGCGGGGGCCGGTGGTGGTTATCTATCCTGAGGAGATATGCTATCTTCAGGTGAAGCCGCAGGATGTGGTCGACATTGTCTCGCAAACGATTAAGGAGAAGAAGGTTATCGATCGTCTTCTCTATGTTGATCCGACCACGAAAGCAAAAGCAGTTCGCGAATCTGATATTCCCTTCTACCGGAATCAAAGACGAACCATAATCGGGAATAACATCAAGATCGATCCCAAGAGCATCGAAGACTACCTGGTCATTGGCGGCTATACCGCCTTAGCGAAAGTGCTCTTCGCTATGACTCCCGAGCAGGTAGTGGAAGAGGTCAAAACGTCCGATCTGAGGGGAAGAGGCGGAGCAGGTTTTCCTACCGGGAAAAAATGGGAAGGCGCGCGCAATGCTCCTGGTGACACAAAGTATGTGATCGTCAATGCTGATGAAGGTGATCCAGGTGCATTTATGGATCGAGCGCTCCTGGAAGGAAATCCCCACTCAGTGCTCGAGGGATTGATCATCGGAGCCTATGCGATCGGTGCTCACGAAGGCTATATTTACGTTCGGCAGGAATACCCCTTGGCAGTGGAGAATGTGACACTGGCGATCAAACAGGCCGAAGAGTATGGGTTGCTGGGGAAAGATATTCTCGGCTCGAATTTCGATTTCTCGGTCACGGTGCACCGCGGAGCCGGAGCCTTCGTGTGTGGTGAGGAAACATCGCTCCTCATGTCTCTGGAGGGAAAGGTAGGCGAACCTCGAACGCGGCCACCGTACCCGGTTACCAAAGGGCTCTGGGGTAAACCAACTACGATCAATAACGTGGAGACATGGGCCAATGTTCCGTTAATTATCAATGGGGGAGCGGAGGCTTTTAGTTCGGTTGGTACTGAAGGCAGCAAAGGAACCAAGATATTTTCGCTGGTTGGCAAAGTGAACAATACTGGTCTCGTCGAGGTGCCAATGGGGATAACCTTGCGCGACATTATTTTTGAAGTGGGCGGCGGGATTCCCGGGGGCAAGAAGTTCAAAGCCGTGCAGACCGGAGGGCCATCAGGCGGATGTATCCCTGAAGCCCATCTGGATACTCCCGTCGACTTTGACGAATTGACCAGGGTCGGTGCGATAATGGGTTCCGGTGGAATGATTGTCATGGATGAAGATACCTGTCCGGTCGATGTTGCCAGGTACTTCGTTGAGTTTCTCACGGATGAATCGTGCGGTAAATGTGTCCCCTGCCGGGAAGGCATCAGGCAGATGCATACAATTCTCACTGCTATCACCACCGGAAAGGGGAAAGAAGGTGATATTCAGCGCCTGGAGCACTTAGCCGAGGTAACCAGCACCGCCTCACTGTGCGCTCTGGGCAAAAGTGCACCCAACCCGGTTTTGAGTACATTGCGGTACTTCCGGGATGAATATGAGGCGCACATTAAGGAGAAACGCTGCCCGGCTTTATCCTGCAAGGAACTGATTGCCTACCATATCGACCCGGAGAAGTGTCAGGCTTGCATGATTTGCCTGCGGAAATGCTCTGCCGGTGCGATTGTCGGTGGCAAGAATCAGATCCATGTGGTTGACCAGGATAAGTGTACCAAGTGCGGAACCTGCTTTGAGGTATGTCCTCCTCGTTTTGGAGCGGTGCAGAAGATTTCCGGCGAACCGGTTCCTGCTCCTCTCCCTGAAGCGGAACGAACTACTGTGAGAAAGGCGAATACCAATGAGTGACATTCTCTTGCAGATTGATGGCAAGGAGGTAACAGCACGGGAAGGGATGACAGTACTCGAAGCAGCTCGTGCCGCCGGAATAGTTATCCCCACACTATGCTACCATGAGAAACTGGAACCTTATGGAGCATGCCGAATCTGCATCGTGGAAGCAGACATGAATGGCAGAAAAAGTTTGGTTGCTTCCTGCGTTCATCCGGTGGAAGCAGGTTTGATCGTGAGAACTACATCTGAACAGATACATCGAATTCGCAAGACTATTGTAGAGCTGCTGCTGGCGCATGCCCCGGACTCCGTGCAGCTGCAAGCATTGGCTCAGCAGTATGGAGCAGATAAAGACTATTATGAAAAGCAGGCTTCATTTTGTATCCATTGTGGTCTCTGTGTACGGTACTGTACTGAGATCAAGAAGAAGAACGCTGTTGGTTTTGTTGATCGCGGCACCCGGCGAGAGATAAACTTCGTTCCGCATCTCGCCGCTCAGGAGTGCTGGAACTGCAAGGAATGCTTTCCCCTGTGTCCGACCTCGTATCTGCAGGCGGCCTACGTCCTGGTCGAGGCGCTCA
>JAGOGO010000117.1 GCA_017996625.1 Deltaproteobacteria bacterium
CAAGTGCGGCCACGGTGACGCTGAGCGCCTACGATGACAGCGGCACGGTTCGGGCAGTGCGCACCATTACCCTGGATCCGTTTGAGAAGGTGGTGGAGGTGGCGGAGAACCTCTTTCCCGGTCAGGACCTCAGGCCTGCCACCTATATCGGCTATGCCTCCACTCAGAACCTCGTCGGCTTTCAGCTCAATGGCTCCGAGGATGGAACCATGCTCGACGGTTTGCCGGGGATGTAAAAGAAAATGTTCGCACCAGACAGCTCTTGAGGCTATCGGCAAAGGCCCAACGAGAGTTGACCTGTGCCGCCCGGCCAAGCACACAAATTCCGTAGTGCTTGGAAAAAAATCTATTTTTTCTCTTCAGGCAGCAACGGTACTCCGCTGCGCTGCTTGCATTCGATTTCCTTTATTGTTTCATTCAGCATCAAGAATCGTTCGGGGGTCGAAGGATGGGATTTGGCGTACTTCGTTTCAGCACTCCTGGGGTGAGCTGTTGCAAAGCGTCTGAAGAAGTCTGGACCGGAATGAATGTCGTAGCCAGCATTGGCCAAAATATAAAGGCCGACATAATCGGCTTCACGCTCGATGTCTTTCGTGTATGCCTGCTCTCCTTTTTGTATGCCTATTTTGGTAAATTCTCCTCCTGTAAATCCGCCAAACACAGTAAAGGCAACATCAACAACCGCCCCAAGCAGTCCTGCTATCAGAGTGTTTCTTTTTACCATACTCTGGTGCTGACGAATATTGTGAGCCAATTCATGACTCACTACCATTGCTAACTCATCGTCATCAGTCGTGAAGCGCATCATGCCGGGAGTTATGTATATGTTCTCTCCATCGGCGTAAGCGTTTACGACATCAGGACTGCCAACAGGATTGCCTATGCGTACACGATAGCCAGCGGAACGAATAGTCTTTATCTCTACGGTCAACGGTTCATCTTCTCTCCGTAACGCAACTCTCAGGAGACCATCCTGCCGTAATCGCTTCAGTGTCGCCTTAAAGTCCGAAGCACTGTGAGGCAAAGCACAGCCATCGATGCTTACAACCACATCTCCCGCCTGTATCCCTGCTTCCTGAGCAGGAGAACCAGGAATAACACTGTCTATCTCAAAATCCTCTCCAAGACCATAGACCTCAGCAGCAGCTTCCTGGTCCTCGGCAGCAAAAAAAGTCTTATGGATAATACGAAGTCCATCGACATTTTTTTGCCGGGGAGCCATTTCGACAGCAGCCGAGGATACCCGAAAGGACACGTTGGCAAGTCGGTTTTTAAGAAAACGTCTCTCCTCAAGAATCAAGCACCGTTGCAAGTGTTGTTCCTCACGGAGAGCTTCTTCGGTAAAGGTTGGCGCCACTGTCTTTGGGGCCGCACAACCGACCAAGGCGATCAGTATCAACAGGAGAATCGACTTGCAACAATCTATCAAGCGAAGATTCCTCACTGACTATCCTCTTTCACTAACTAGATTGTGCCTTGGCTGAAAGGCGCCTCATCATAGCTAAAAAGCTAGGCAGAGATCAATAGAAAAGTGGCACCGGAAGCTCCTTGTTTTGAGAAGGCATATTTGATGGACTCGTAAAAAGCGGTTTATGGGGTGACGAAGTGATCCCGCTGTAAGAGGGAGATCGTGGCAATCTCAGCTCTTTATCCCCTGCCGAAGGCAGGGATTTTTACGATGTCATCACTTTTGAACATACGAAATCACAGGCCTAGACAGCAGCGACGGAAAGCAACGGGACTGCCTCTGTTTGTGTTTTCAGATTGCTTCGATTGTTGACGGAGGCTTCGAGGCAATATTGTAGGTGACACTGACAATACCGGGCACATCGCGGATTATTTCAGCCGCAAGCTGGCCGAGCAGTTCAAACGAAAGGCGGGTAGGTGTGGCCGTACGCGCATCCACACTGTCCCAGCAACGGACCTCTATCTGTTGACCGAAATCGCGCTTACCGTCGCGCATACCGGTCACTCGATCTTCGTGCAAGATTGCCATGTACTGAAAAGCATTGCTGTCCTTCAGCAACCGCTCCACGACGACCGTTGCTTTTCGAACCGTTTCGATAGCTTCGGGAGTGACTGCTCCGATTACGCGGGCCGCAAGAGCCGGACCAGGGAAGGGAATGCGCTCAAAAAGCGCGCTTGGGAGTCCAAGGGCTTTCCCGACCTTTCTGACACCGTCTTTCCGAAGCTGGATAAGCGGCTCGATGATACGGTAACCAAAGGCTTCCAGTGGATCGATACCCAGCTGCTCGAAGACATTGTGCTGCCGTTTGATTCCAGCCACCGTTTCGTCGATGTCGGTGAGGATCGTTCCTTGAAGGAGGAACATGGCTCCGCTTTGTTTGACCAGGCGCCCGAATACGCTCCGGTAAAATGTTTGGGTTATCGCCTCGCGCTTTTCCTCCGGGTCCGCGATCCCCGAAAGAGCGGCAAAGAACTCTTCCCGTGCGTCAACGACATCGACTACGACCCCGAGTTCTTGAAACATGCCGGCTACGCGTGCCGCCTCTCCTTCGCGCATGAGGCCGTTTTCGACAAAGACGGTCTTAAGCTGCTTTCCCAATGCCCGATGACCGAGCATCGTCACCACTGATGAATCAACGCCACCCGAGAGAGCATTGATGGCGGCTCCATCACCAACGAGCTTCCGGATTTCATCGACTTTTGTGTTGATAAAGGTCTCGGTATTAAGCTCCTGAACGGTGATCTCATTCTTCATATAAAAGGCTCCTTTTGTTTAATCGTCGTTTGTTTGTTCTTGGGAGGTTTTTCGGAGAACTAAACGGGGCAGACCTCACGTGCACTCCTTGTACAGCGGCTAGCATGGCTGGGAATACCCGGTAGAAGGTCCGGTGTTCAAACACGCCATTACTACAAGACGTGAATAAAAAAGACGAAGCATGCCTGGAGCAGTTCGCCTTCAGTATTCACGTCTGAGTCTATTCTTACCCATTCCTCACAACTTCTTTCCTTCTGAGCACATCAAAGGTGATAAGGAAAACTCATCATATCGGGCACAGCGGAGAAAATCAAATGAAAAATGGACGCATGTGTTCAAAGCACACGCAATCGAGGGCGATACCTCCTTATTCCAACCATTGCACAACCTCATCGAGATCGGCCCGTTCCCGGGGGAATCCGTTGATCGGCGCCTTCATGTCGGGATATCCCAGCGCCGCGCCGATCACCGCGAGTTTGTTTTCCGGAAGAAGCGCACGTTCCCTGAGGAGCTGAGGATACATGACCGCGCAGGCTTCGATACAGGTGCCGAGTCCTCGGTCGTGGGCAAGCAGGCACAGCGTCTGGAGAATAAGGCCTGTGTCGAGCATGGCATACGGGAGGCACAGACTCTTATCCACCCCGATTATTACCAGGCACGGCGCATCAAAAAACTTGAACATCTCGGCATACAGCTTACCGCGAGCTTCCTTGTCGTTGCGGTCGATGGCAAGCCCGTCCATGAGGCTCCTGAAGAGTCCTGTGTAGCGATTGTTCCACTGACCGGTCCACTGCTCCGGCATGGAGATATCCGGGCTAGGTGGATCTCCCTTCACGCACTTTGCCAAGTTGGCCTGCTTATACGCGCTCAGTGCTCCACCGGTAATCACATAGAGCTCCCAGACCTGGGTATTACCCCAGGAGGGAGCCCAGCGCACCTGGTCCATGAGGTCGTGGAGAAGATCCGAGGGTATTTCCTTGGAGAGAAATTTGCGGATGCTTCTTCGTTCCTGCACTGCCTTGGTTGTTTCCATGTGCAATTCCTCGCAGGTTCGGGCTCGATAGCCTCGACGGAAATGATGTGTTTTGCAGGACGGTTTGCCACCGGTTGAATTAACGTATGAGAAATACCGAATGCTAATATGACCACGCACCGGGCTGCGCTGCAGGCATCACTGATGGTGCCTTTTAAAAACTGACGAACCACCCCTTGCAGTGCACGAGGAGTGTTCTTCCCCGCAACTCGCCTTTTTATGCATGATTCCGATTGAACTGTCAAGGAACATGAACGTCGAGGAGAAGATCTTTCTGGAGACGTACACTATTTTGTTTTTCTCCTCTCTGCCTTACCATGCCGCCTTGCCGTTTATGAACCGGTACCGGTGACAGCAAAGTTGTAGGGATTTTCATCACTGTCATTATTCGCAATGGAAACCGAAGCACTTCGCACTCCTCTCACCGATGGCCGGAAAGCGATGACAAAGGTAGTCGACCGGGACGGCTGGACTGGAGTAGCCGGTTGTGTATAAATGCGAAAGTCAGCGGCATTCGGCCCGCTCACCTTCACTCGGGGTGAGCCGGTGAGGTTCAGGCTTGTACCACCCAGATTCTGAATGGTAAAGGTCACCTGCTTCATCGTTTTCACCGGCACGCTGCCGAAAGAAAAGCTGCCGCTGTTATCCGGAACAGGTGTGCCTGCCTGGGAGATGGCGATTTCCGGATCTGCTGTAGACAAGGAAATGGTATCATTCACCTTCGGTGATTCACCTTCACTGTTTCTCACCTTGAAATATACCCTCTTGGTGCCCGCACCACTACTCAAGGTGAAGCTGGGAGCAGAAGAATAGGCCAGCCATCGGGCTCCGGCAAAGGAGCTGGATTCGCTGGCCGTACACTGGGTCGGGTTATTTGCTGCGGTATTGTTCAGCGTAACGGTCCGGCTGCTCGTGCTTGCTGCACCGTTATTGATCATGAGAGAGGTTACCGTTGGCATCGGGGTTGTCGGGATCACTGACCGAAATCCATGAACCTTGCCGGTCTCATCCTCGTATAATCCTACGATGTTCTTGCCCTGAATGTCGCAGACATAGGTACGCGTGTTTGAGTAATCGATTTTAGTCCAGACGTCTGTCGTGTAGTTGTAGACAAATCCGATTTCTTCGGTACTTGATGCTACGTATCGTCCGACGATATTTCCCCCATCAATCCCATAGGCAAATGTCCAGTTAGATCCTGGATAGCTGAGCGAGGTCCATGCGGCGGGGTCACTGGGGTTGCGGCTCATATCATACACATAAGCGTGCGCCCCGCCGCTGCTGCTCTGGTAAAAACCGGTCACCATGCCCTCACTACCATCAACGCCGTAGGCTCTGGTTTTATAGGCGCCTGGATAGATCAGCGTGGTCCATGTTCCTCGTCCGTCATAGACGAATCCGACTTCCATTCCTCCTGCATTAATGTAGCGCCCGGTCAGGTAATCACCGTCTATGCCATAGAGAAATGTGTTGTTCGCAGTGGTCCCACCGCCATAATTGACCGTAGTCCAGCTGTCAGAGTCATCAGGATCTCCAGTAATGTCATACGTGAATCCATGCCCCCCTTGTCCGAAAAAGAAGCCTACCATTCCTGTTCCATCGATACAGTCGCCTCTGGTATAGCCCGTAGCCTTAGGATGATCCAGTGTGGTCCAGGTGTTTGTTGTGGTATTAAAGAGAAATGCATGTTGGGGAACGTCGGTGTATCCGGTATCGGATACGGCTTTGTAGCCGATAAAGCCGACGATGTTGCTCCCGTCGATTCCATAGGCATGAGTGTCAAATCCGCCGGGATGAGTCAGTGTTTCGAATGCAACGCCATCAGAAGAAAAACACACCATACCCAGCCACATTAACATACCTATGCAGAGAGTCCTCGCGGTCATCATTCTCTCCTCCTTTCTGAATAATTTCAACAGGGGGCGTAATTCTCGCTATAACAACCATATAGATACTGACAGCGGGGACAATACTGCCTTGTGCCTATTCGCATTCGCGTGGTGACCTTATTGACCACGTTGTGAGCATGTATCTGGTCGGGCAGAATCGACGTACCTCAGGTCATTGTCGGACTCAAGAGGTTATATGCATACGTGTTGATGAGGATGTGAGAATCGGTGAAGAGAAGCCCCAGAGGACAGGGCCACCTGAGAACCACATCCCATTCGCTGGTTCTTGGAAAAGAGAGATCCGCTCATATGAGTAAAATATCCAATAGAAATACACTGTCTACCCCCTTGCGCACCATCCTGGTTCAGAATACCGTGATCGTATGTCGACGGAGAAAGCACTGGGCCTTCTTCTCCGGAATGAGAAATCGACGGAAGCGCATCGAGAGAACTGTATTGGGGTTGGCTGAGAGAAAAGTCACCGTATCCGAATAGAATCGGGAATGCCGCTTCCAGTCTGACACCGATTCTCCAGATCGATTTCTGAACGGTGAGATCATTGAGTGCACTGCTGCACAACGGGGGATCTTTCATTCACCTGCACCTACGCCGGAGAGGAGCTATGTTCTTCGATAGCTGGACATCCCTACTCAAGATCGTGATAGTGGGAAGTTTGGCGTATATAGCGTTAGTCGCATTACTGCGCACTTCAGGGAAACGCACTCTGGCGCAGATGAATGCCTTTGATCTGATCGTCACCGTTGCACTCGGCTCTATGCTTGCTACTGTAGTCATCTCAAAGGATACTGCCCTGGCAGAAGGAGTATTGGGCTTAACACTGCTCATCCTTTTCCAGTATGGCGTAGCGTGGTTATCGATCCGGTCTCCGAGGTTCAGCAAGCTGGTCAAGTCCGAGCCTCGTTTGCTGCTCCACAAGGGAAAACTTCTGGAGAGAGCACTCCGGGAAGAGCGAATAAAAAAGGAGGAACTGCTGCAGGCGATCCGGAACCAAGGTGTGCTCTCGTTGGACCAGGTCGAAGCAGTGGTAATTGAGACTAACGGCAGCTTTAGCATTATCAAGGTTGCAGAAAGCAAGGGATTGTCGACTCTGGCCTCCGTGAAACACACCCATGAGATGAATAAAGCTGCCGAATAGGTTTTGTGAGCCGCCGGACCGATTGCAGTGCCCTTTTCGTCCGTGTTTCTGAAGATAACGCTTTCGCACCGGCCTTTCCTCTGCACCTGAAAGGCAGCTCGCGATTCTCCGGTACCATCCCGACACTCTCTAGTTCACGTTGACCTGGGAAACGAAGCCAGGGCCACCACGCACGGACAACTATGTCATTGCTTCTTGAGACGCAACACGGCGCACCTTCACAGCACGTGTTTGGCAGTCGCATCATTCACGGGCACCCTGTCCGGGGCGCAAATACCGTATCATTTTCTGGTAAATACGGACAAGTCTGCATTTACAAAAACCACTCTCCCTTCACAATAGCAGATGGGGTCCCGGCTGGCGCGCTCCCGTCCTTTGATTCTTGCCTGGCGAAACAATACTCCTTGCCCGCAGCTTCCCGCTCCACAGCAGCCGCGACATCACCTGAACTCAGGTCAAAGAACCCATATGAAAGGAGAGTAGCAATGAGTACACGACCATGGCTCACCTGGTTAGCCGCTATACCGCGCTTGATTCTGTGGATTCTGATTATCGGAGTGCTGGCCACAATGATTTTTCAGCAAATACAAGCTGCTGCGCAGCAGGAACAACGTCTTGCACTAATCCGGGAAATCCAGCACGAGCGGCAGAGCCGAGTAATCACCCTCATCCATGAGAAACAGCTCATCAGCATTCTGGGCATCCCCTTCCGCGGTTTTATCGACATTGAAGATGCCGAGGCTATCCTCCAGGTGGTGCGGGAAACACCGCCGGACATGCCGATCGATATGATCATACACACCCCCGGAGGTCTTGCACTGGCAGCCACTCAAATCGCTCTGGCTCTGAAGAGCCATCAGGGCCGGGTTACGGTTTTTGTACCATACTACGCAATGAGCGGGGGCACCCTTCTGGCGCTGGCTGCCGACGAGATCGTCATGGATCCGTATGCGGTCCTCGGGCCCGTCGATCCGCAGCTCTCGTTGTTTCCCGCAGTATCGATCATTGAAGCCGTTCAGGCTAAGCCGATCGAGGACGTGGACGATTCCACGCTGATCATGGCAGATATGGCAAAAAAAGCCATCCGCCAGATCACCGATCTGGTCAAGCAGCTTCTGCAGGACCGGATGCCCGAGGAAAAGGCTGAGCAAATCGCTGTTTTCCTGGCCAGCGGCCGATTTACACATGACTATCCGATTACGGTAAGCGTGGGCCGCTCCATCGGTCTGCCCATCTCCACCGCTGTGCCCGATTCGGTTTATCGACTGGTAGCGCTTTATCGAAAGGAAGATCTCGAATCGTCTGCAGTCACTTCGGTACCACGCGATGAAACCGCCCGAAATGATCTGTCACTAACCCGTCCATAGGAAAGGTATCTACTATGCTTAAGAGAATAAAGACACCACGTAATCGAAAAAAAGGGCTGACCAATCTGGCGATTCTCATGACACTCAGTTGTTTTCTGTGGCTGTGGCCGATTTCAGCATGGGCGCAGAACCAGCGGCAGGCATCCTCCTTGGAGGAATTCTCCCAAGAACTCAACCAGGTAGCAGAGAAAGTCATTCCTGCAGTTGTCTCAGTGCGGGTCGAACTGAACGTTCCGGCAGACACAGCACAGGGCCCGTTCGATTTCAACAACCCTTTTAGTCCCTTCAACAGGGATTTTTTTGAACGGTTTTTTGGACCGGGCTTGCCTTCACCGGCGCCGCAGCAAGAGCAGCGCCAAGCGGGAATGGGTTCAGGTTTTATTATTTCCAGCGACGGGCTGATCCTTTCCAGCCACCACGTTGTCGGAGAAGCTGACCGTATCGTAGTACGGTTGCGTGATGGTCGCGAATTCGAGGCTAAGGTTCTCGGCAGCGATCCTCCTTCGGATGTAGCGGTTATTAGGATCAGTGGTGGAAACGATCTCCCGGCGATACCACTCGGCGATTCCGATGCACTGCTGGTGGGTGAG
>JAGOGO010000118.1 GCA_017996625.1 Deltaproteobacteria bacterium
CCCAGATAGCCCGCACGTATGCCCGCGCCAGCCGCTCTTTTTCGCTGTCGGAAAGCTCTTTTGGATTACAGATTATGCCGCCTTTGCCTCCACCGAGAGGGAGATCGACCACTGAAGTCTTCCAGGTCATCCAGGCAGCCAGGGCACGTACCGTACTGAGGGTTTCGTCAGGATGCCAACGGATGCCTCCTTTTGCCGGCCCGCGGGCCGTATTGTACTGAATGCGGAAGGCGTGGAAAACACGGGTAGAACCATCATCCATTCGTATAGGGAGGGTGATCTTTTGCTCTCTCATCGGCCATCGCAGCAGTTCGTGAATTGCGGGTTCGAGACCCAGCTTTTCTGCAGCCGTATCAAGCTGTTGTTGGGCCATGGCAAAGGGGTCAATGTTAGCCATACAAGTCTCCTTACAAGTTTCTTAGGGGTTGCACATAAAGGTTTACACGATGGAGAAGCTTATTGCGAATTATTCGAGCACCAGTGCTTCAATGGTTTGAATGGACAAATACCCGTTTTCTGCATAGGGGAAAGAGACAAAACGGCACTGTAAACAATTACTCAGCAGCCGGCAATCTATTGCCAGGCCAATAGGACGTGTTGTAAGCTATATTTTATTTCAGACTATGTCAAGAAAAAAGAGTGCCCGTTTTCTTCGATGAGGCAATGCTGCCGCTTAATCACTAAAAATAGTGAATCTGAGTGCTTCTACGCTGTTTCGCGCAGGTCGCGAAATTTTATTCATGAATCTCTCTGGTTCGCGCCTCATCAATGATGGTCAAATGACCTTTGTACGATTTAAGCGGTAATGTTGCCGTTATTTTGCTTGACTTAAGAAAAATGGTGGGATAACCATGGTAGACAATGTAAGAATGATCGAGGTTACCTTGACTAAGCTTTCACAACGCAAGATTCATTCTATTCTCAGTGTCCTTCATGCTGCCCAGCGGCCCTTGGGTGGGGCTCGACTCGCCCAGAAGTTGGAGGAGGTCAGTTTAGAGTTAAGCCAAAGAACCGTTCGCTATTATTTGCAGCGTATGGATCAACAAGGCTTAACGCAGAACCTCGGCAAGCGGGGCCGAATAATTACAGCAAAAGGGGAAGAAGAGCTAAAATCCGCCTTTGTGATCGAGAAAGTAGGATTTATCGCCTCGAAAATTGATAACTTTACCTGCCAGATGAGTTTTTCTTTTCGAAAAGCCCGAGGGAAGATAATCCTGAATTTTTCGATTTTCAATAAAGAAGACTTTTCCAAGGCTGTCTTTTATTTAAAACCTGTCTTTCGCGCGGGCCTGGGCATGGGAAGATTCGTGGCAGTGGGATACCCCGGGACAAACGTAGGGAGTTTTAGAATCGGCCACGGCCAAGTTGGCATCGGCACAGTGTGTAGTGTTACTATTAATGGTATCTTTTTAAATGAAGGCATTCACGTTACCTCGCGGTTCGGAGGTCTCCTCGAAATGCATAATAGATTGCCGGTGCGCTTTACCCAGATTATTAATTACGATGGAACCTCCGTTGATCCGCTGGAGATTTTTATTAAAGGCGGTATGACTGCTGCGTATCAGGCATCTTTGACGGGTAATGGAAAAATCGGCGCCAGCTTTCGGGAAGTTCCTTCCGTAGCGATACCGAAGGTGATGAAGATAAAGAAAAAGCTTGATGCCTTGGGTATGGGAGGAGTGTTAATGGTGGGCAAGCCTGGGCAAGCGCTATTGGATATACCTGTTTCTGAAGGGCGCGCCGGAATGATCGTCGCTGGAGGGCTCAACCCATTGGCTGCTGTGGAAGAATGCGGTATCCCCACCGAGAATATTGCTTTGGGAACGTTGTTTGATTTTGATCAACTTATCCCTTTCTGGGAACTGGACAGTATTGCAGCAATGCTCTGATGAACATGTCGATGAACAGAGGGAGCATGACGAACGCCAAGAGGCACCAGGGAGAAGGCTTCGTACAGGAGAAAACAATGACTGAAGAAAGGGCGGCAGTTTCGACCGGCATACCAGTTATCGATGATATCATTGATAGCCTGCGCTGGGGTGACAACGTGGTGTGGCAGGTTACCACGGCGCTCGAATATTCCTGGGTGGTATCTCCCTTAGTAGAGGACGCAGCTAAGCGGGGAATCGAGATTCTCTATATGCACTTCGACCCCTATGAGATTCCGGGAATAGCGCGCCATTGTCGGGTGATTACCGCTGATCGAACAAAAGGATTCGATTACTTTTATCGTTTTGTTCGGGAAGTGATGGAAGCCGCCGGGACAAAGGTATACTATGTCTTTGACAATCTCTCGATACTCGCCCGACAGTGGGGCAGTGACGAATCACTGGCCAACTTCTTTCGTACGGTATGCCCGCGTTTGTTCGAGCTGGAGACAATCGCCTATTTCTGTATATTGCGAGGCAGCCATAATAATCAGACAGTCGCCCGGATCAGAGATACCACCCAGTTACTCATTGATTTCTACGTCCAGAACGGCCAGTCCTATATTCGTCCAATGAAGGTGTGGGATCGTTACTCACCCACGATGTTCGAGACCTCTCTGCTCATTTCTCCCGTAGGCAAGGCACCGGAAGGGCCTTGGATCGGATCTGAACCGGTGCCGATGAGGATTGCTCATCAATCGCCTCCGCAATCAGAGTATCTTCAGCCTATTGAAACCATGCTGCGGCTCCTTCGAATGCGTGCTTGCTGGTCTCCTGCCAATTGTGAAGCGCTTCGCGTGGAGCTCATTAAAACACTGATCAGCACGAGATCTGAGTATTTTGAAATCGCCCGGAAGTACTTTACCCTGGAAGACATCGAAAAGATCCACGATCGGGTGGTTGGCTCCGGAAGGGTTGGTGGGAAGGCGGCAGGAATGCTGCTAGCCAGAAAGATTCTGGAACTGGCTTCTGAAGACGATCTGCCAGAACTCAAGGGTGTCCTTCAGGACCATGATTCGTATTTTATCGGCTCTGACGTTTTTTTCGAGTTTTTGCTCGACAACGATCTGCTCTATCTGTTGAGCCAGCAATACAAAGACAGGGAGGAAATCGTCTCAGAGTTTCCGAAGCTGCGGAACCGCTTCCTGGCTGGTTCCTTTCGCCCAGAAACGCTTGCCCAACTGGAAGAAGTACTGAAGCACTACGGAACCCAACCGATTATCCTTCGCTCGTCCAGTCTGCTGGAGGATAACTTTGGTTATGCCTTTGCCGGCAAGTACGACAGCATTTTCTGTCCTAATCAGGGCGAGTTCAAGGACCGTTTCCATGATTTTCTGAACGGTATTAAGATGGTTTACAGCAGTGTGTTAAAGCCGGATGCGCTTCTGTACCGCATCAAGCATAAGCTGATTTATACTGATGAGCAAATGGGAGTACTCGTGATGCGGCTTGAGGGACGAAGCATAGGAGATATGTTTCTGCCGATGATTGCCGGAGTCGGATTCTCTCGAAATTTTCATCCGTGGTCACCTCGCATTAATACCAACCAGGGTCTGCTCAGGGTTGTCTTCGGCTTAGGCACTCGCGCAGTTGACCGGGTAGGAAACGACTATCCGAGAATGGTTGCCCTGAGCCATCCGACTATGCGACCGGTAATCTATGAATCCGAGATACGATATTACTCTCAGCGTTACGTGGATGTCATCGATCTGTCTTCAAATTACTTCAAAACGGTTGCGTTGGATGAAATTCTGGAAGACCACTCCATTCCCGGCGCCCAGTATCATTTTTCTCTCTACGAGGATGGTACGCTGTTTGATCCCGTGAGTCTGATGCAGTACAGGGATGACGCAAGCAGCGTGATTACGTTCAATGGTCTCATCAAGCGGACTCCCTTCGCTTCCTTATTTGATAAGATCCTGCGAAAACTTGAAGAGGGATATGGCAATCCGGTCGATATTGAATTTGTCGCTGACGTTGCTGATGGCAGTCGAGTAACGATTAATCTTCTTCAGTGTCGGCCTTTAAGTGAGCTCCGGGATCAAGGCGACGTATCATTCCCGGAACATGTCGATGATGCGGCAGTCGTGCTCGAGACTGACCGGTGTGTCAATACTGCGACAGTCGATAAGGTGCCGTACGTGATCTATGTCGATAATGACGGGTATCGTGCTCTTGCGTATGATCAGAAACTTCAGGTGGCGAGGGTGATCGGAAAAGTCAATGGCGTTATTCAGTCATACGGTGAACGATACATCCTGATCGGGCCAGGCCGCTGGGGAAGCAACAATATCGATTTAGGGGTTAAGGTGGGCTATGCGGATATCGACGCTGCCGCAGTGATTGTCGAGGTAGCCAAAAGCGCTGAAGGGTATGTTCCCGAGGTATCCTTTGGCACCCATTTCTTTCAGGATTTAGTTGAAGAAAATATCTATTATCTGGCAGTCTATCCGGGGATGGAGCGCAATCGCCTCAATGAGGAGTATCTCCGTACCGCCCCTAATATCCTCGGTGAAATGGTGCCGGACGGTCGGGACCTCGCCAGCGTTGTCCGCGTCATCCGCGCTGATTCAGGAAGGAGCTTCCAAACGGTTATGGCAAGAGAAAAGAATCGGGCACTGTGCATCCTTGCTTCTTAGGTGGCATTTGCTTCCTTTTCAGAAAATGGCTTTGATGAGACCTCAGGCTTCAGTATCCGGGAGAGAATAGTTTCGACGTCCTGTACGATACGGGTGCAGGATCAGGACCGAGTATGAGTTTTAAAGCAGTAATCTTTGATTTGGACGGAACGCTTCTCAACACACTGGAAGATATAGCCGACGCGGCGAATATTGTCTTGAGACGGATGGGATATCCGCTCCATGAGTATGAGCAGTACAAGTATTTAGTGGGCGAGGGGATGGATGTCCTGATGCGGCGGGCATTACCGAGTGACGTGAGCGACGATACCCTCGTGAGCGAGTGTGTGTCCGCAATGCGGAAGGAGTACGGAGCCCGGTGGCATGTAAAAACCCAGCCCTATCCAGGCGTCCCCGAGTTGCTGGATGAATTGACCGTCTTGGGAATTGTTTTGGCGGTGCTTTCCAACAAACCTGACGATTTTACCAAAACCATGGTAGCGGACCTGTTGCCGGCCTGGCACTTCGCGATTGTCCAGGGTGCGACTGCGTCAGCACCAAAAAAGCCTGATCCCACAAAAGCCTTAGAGATAGCTCGCCTCCTCACCCTGGCAGAACAGGAAATCCTCTTTGTCGGTGATTCGGCCATCGATATGCAGACCGGCCTGCGAGCCGGTATGTATCCGGCCGGGGTGCTCTGGGGTTTTCGTGATGCAGAAGAGCTGATTGCCAGTGGAGCACAGGTGTTGATTAAGGAACCGGCTGAACTGGTGAAGTTAGTCGGAAAAGAGATTCCAGATTCAAAATGCAGTGAGGAGTAAGCGAAAGCCTCTGGGCGCGGTCCAGGTTGATGGCAGAAGAAACAAATCGGCTGATTGCAAGACCGAACTCCCCCGTACCCCCTCTTTGTTCACGAGGGGGAAGGCCATTGAAGGACAGTGATGGTGTGATAGGGTGTCATCCTGAATTTATTTCGGGATCTATTTCTGTGCTAGTCGAAGTCGATAGGTCCTGAAACGAGTATCAGGAAAGGTCTCATGATGGTGTGCTCCCTCCTTTTGTAAAGGAGGGTCAGAGTGGATTTTGAAGTGCAGCCGCAAATCCCCCTGTATCCCCCTTGAGGAAAGGGGGATCTCACCACAGAATCATGCACGTGGTGATTCGAGTTGACTGAAGCGACTTGGTGCTCTATGCTCTTGGCTTTAGCCCATGTCTCCCCTCTTTTCCAAAGAGGGGTTTGGGGGAGTTCACGACTGAAAGGCGCTTTTTCAACCTACACAGGTTGCATCATCTCCTTCATGCCGAGGAGATATTCTGAATGCGAGTTTCATACGAGGAGTTCCGCTTCGCGGGGCCAGAAGAGCTGACGGGCAACCATCAGTCCCGCGCCACGCGGGATTGCGCGCCTTGCACCCCGGCCGTCGCAGGGGCAGGTTCTGGTCCCGCCTTCGGCGGGATTACTTCGTCGTCTCCAAGACGACTTTTTACGAGGCCATCAATCTTGAATTATGAATCATGGAAGGGAAAACGTTGACTTCTCAGGGATAAACGGTTAGTCTGTGAAGCTATTGTATTGAAAGGAGGTATATTCAGCGATGTATGAAAAGCAGATTAGAGAAGTCGAGAGTTTGATTCAGCAGCAGAATGAATGGCGGATGCGATCAATCAATGTGATTGCGAGCGAGAACGTCATGAGTGCCCGGGCTCGCGCTCAGGCTGGTTCGGACTTTGCTCATCGGTACGCAGAAGGACATCCGGGAGAACGCTACTATCGAGGCACCAAGTATATCGATAGCATCGAAAATATGCTTAAAGACACCTTACGAGCACTTTTTGAGTGCACTCACAGTGAGGTGCGTCCAATCAGCGGTACCAATGCCAACGAAGCAGTCTTCAGCCGCTTGATCGGATACAATGATGTCGTGATAGTCAATTCGACGCCTGGCGGCGGCCACATAAGCCACCACAAAGCCGGTTCGGTGGGGAAGTTTACCAAGAACATTATTGATTTTCCTCTCACACCCGATGGATACCATCTCGATGCCGGAAAAACCAAGGATTTGATCATGAGGGTGAAACCTCGACTCATTGTTCTTGGCAAAAGTCTCTTTCTTTTCCCGGAGCCGATTGCTCAATTGGTGGACGTGTGTAATGAGTACAAGGTTACCATCATATATGATGGTGCGCATGTTCTTGGCCTGATCGCCGGGAAGCAGTTTCAGGATCCCTTGAAAGAAGGTGCCGAGCTAATTACCGCCAGCACGCATAAGACTTTTTTCGGCAGCCAGCGGGGAGTTGTTCTGAGTAATGTTGATGCTACATTCTGGCGGAAGATCGACCGTGGTGCTTTTCCCGGATCTTCCAGCAACCATCATCTCCATACCTTGGCACAAATGGCTATCTGTGCCTATGAGATGATGGAGTTCGGCCAGCAGTATGCTCAGGCCGTGACCACAAATGCCAAAGCTCTGGCTAAGGCTCTGGATGAGTGCGGATTCGATGTCGAAGCAAAGGAATTCGGCTATACGGAAAGTCACCAGGTGGCGGTGAATGTGAGGAAGTACGGCGGCGGAGATACTGTTTCCATCAATCTGGAGATGAGCGACATTATCCTGAATATGAACATGCTTCCTCATGAAGGGTTGTCCACACTGACCCATCCTGACGGTATTCGGATCGGAGTCCAGGAGATGACCCGATTCGGCATGGGCCCGGAGGAAATGCGTCGCATTGCTGAGTTGATGAAGGAGTGCATTATCGATAAGAAAAATGTAAAGGATGAGGTCAACAAGTTTCGTGCTGGATATCAGGAGGTTAAATACAGTTTTGACGCCAGACAGAACTCCGCGGAGCCGGAAAGCGAGTAGTGTACTCTCCGCACTCAGCGTATCCAGCAATTCATTTCAGTGCAGGTTCAGAGCCCCTCGTTCCTCTCAGGAGATTCAGAGGGGCTTTTTTTGAAGCAGCGTTATAGCCGGTTGTCTTTAGTCGATACGGTGCCAGCGGGATTATCTTCTTCTTGTTAGGGGTCAGGTGGTGAGAGGTGTCCTGATTTTACTGTCAGCCTGGCACGCGTCCGCAGTCCTGCCTTCCGGCGTCTGCCTCCCGATTTAGCGATGCAGAGAAAAACGTGGGTGCACGTAAGCGCCTAAAAGACGAACATGATCCGATCAATCATCATCAAAGGTGCGCGTGAGCACAACCTGAAAAACATCGATATCGAAATTCCCCGGGATAAGCTGGTGGTGATCACCGGCTTGAGCGGATCGGGAAAGTCGACCCTCGCCTTCGATACCATTTATGCCGAAGGACAGCGTCGCTATGTCGAGTCACTCTCAGCCTATGCGCGCCAGTACCTGGAGCAGATGAGTAAGCCGGACGTGGATTCCGTTGAAGGCTTGTCGCCGGCGATCTCGATCGAACAGAAGGGTATCAGCAAGAATCCCCGCTCTACGGTTGCCACAGTCACGGAAATTTACGATTACCTGCGCGTGCTCTTTGCCCGCATCGGCCAGCCGTATTGTTACCAGTGCGGCAAACCGATCAGCTCGCAAACGGTACAGCAGATGGTGGATCAGATCGTGGAACTGCCTCTGCAGAGCCGCATCATGGTGATCTCTCCGATCGTACGGGGAAAGAAGGGTGAATTCCGCAAGGAGTTGGCTCAGCTTCGAAAAGAAGGATTCAGCCGGGTACGAATCGACGCTGTTGTTCACGATCTTACTGAAGAGATCAATCTCGATAAAAACAAGCACCATACTATCGAAGTAATCGTAGACCGCCTGGTAATAAAAGATACTATTGCAAAGAGGCTTGCCGATTCGCTGGAGGTGGCTCTTGGTCTATCCGACGGCATTGTTATGGTCGAGCAGGCGGATGGTGAAACACGAGTCTTCAGCGAGAAGTTCGCCTGCATCGACTGCGGTGTGAGTTACCCGGAAATCACTCCTCGCCTATTCTCGTTCAACAGCCCGTATGGTGCCTGTCCGTCCTGTGGTGGCTTGGGTACAAAGCTATACTTCGATCCTGATCTGGTGGTTCCGCATCCTGAGTATTCAATTCGTGAAGGAGCGATTCATCCTTGGGCGCGTCGAAACACTGTTTACTAT
>JAGOGO010000119.1 GCA_017996625.1 Deltaproteobacteria bacterium
CACTAGAAGCGCCCATACATTTTTCCGGAATTGGTCTTCACCATAGTGAACCGGTTCATCTTACCCTCAAACCAGCTGCACCAAATACAGGCATTGTATTCTCTCGTGTAGATCATAGTCACAGCGAACCAACCCGCGCAGTCCTCGCTAACGTTACCTCGGCGACGCTTTCCACGACGCTCGGTTTTAATGGATCGACCGTTAACACGGTTGAGCATCTTCTGGCCGCCTTCGCCGGAGTAGGTATCGATAATGCGCTTGTGGAAGTTGATGCTCCTGAGATTCCCATTCTCGATGGCAGTGCTGCTCCCTTTGTACATAAGCTTAAATCCGTACGAACCGTTCTTCAGGAAGAAGAAAAAAAGGTTGTAGTCATCAAGGATCCGATTACCGTACGGTCCGGCGACAAGTATATTGAAGCGTATCCGTGCGACCGGTTGATCGTCGACTATACCATCGATTTTGATCATCCGGTGCTCGACAACCAGTCACGCACGTTCAGCTTCAGCTATACCTCATTCGAAAAGGAGATTTCTTCTGCACGTACATTTTGCTTTCTCGACGATATTAAGATCATGCGCGCCAATGGCCTTGCCAAAGGCGGGTCGCTCGAAAATGCCGTTGTGATTAGTGACAATGGCATCGTTAACAAGGAAGGCCTACGGTTTCCGGATGAATTTGTTCGCCACAAGATACTGGATTTTATCGGAGATCTTTCCTTGCTGGGCCATCGAATTATTGGCTATATCAAGGCTTACAAGTCCGGACACGCATTGAATCATGATTTCCTCCGCGAGGTTCTCAGTCAGCACAACAAATGGGACTTAGCCAAGGTGGTGCGGTTATCTGACAGCTATGTTTTCCAGAGAACTTCGCAGTCACCCTTTATTTCAATGCAAGCCCAGTAATACATCCGTTTCTGCCTCCTGAGGTTTCCGGCCGCTGATGTCCTTCAACGATACCAGCGGCTTTTATTTCTACGCAATATCTTGCCCTTTTCGTAAAAATCCGATATTTTAATCAGGAAAAAGTATGGTACCTGGCAGACATTCATAATGTCGCGTATGGTACGAAATGTACACAAGTAAAGCAATTTTCCTGATGGTCTTGCCGTAACCGATGAAACGTTGTCTCACTGTAGTCCTGCATGTACTCATACTAGCGTTAGTGCCGATAGCAGCCCTGGCTCAGGAAGCGAGTATCAAGGCGGCCTCGATCACTAACTCCCCCTCTCACCTCCAGATCAATATCAAACTTATCAACACCTTTAGTCCGGAAATGGATGAAGCGATACGGACAGGAATCCCAACCTCTTTTGAGTACCTCATCCTTCTCTACCGGCATCATTCTTTTACGAACGACAAGCTTCTCACTTCGGTTACCGTTACAAAGACGATTAAGTACAATACGCTCAAACAAGAGTACGTTGTCACAGAAGGAAGCACAGTCAATGGCACTTCATCACTTGTGCTCACGAGTCTTGAAGAGGCCAAAAAGGTCATGAATTCAGTGAAAGTTCCTTTTTACCCAATGTGGAAACTGGAACGAAATGAATCGTACTACGTTAAGATCAAGGCTCAGTCTCGGGGAGTTGAACCGCCTGGATATGTCGACTTCATTCTCTTTTTTATGAACTGGATGAACTTCGAAACAGACTGGGTCATTGAGAAGTTCTTCTATTGAGGCAGTAGGCGACAAACCTTGCGAAGACACGTCTGACTCGGCGAGACGAGCGGCCCAAGTATGAAGATCTCGGCGAGCATCCCTGCCAGCTTCCGGAGGCGGAATCTTATGAACCCCGGGTGCTGACTCGCACAAGGTTTACCACGACTCGACCGCAATACGTACCGGAGAATCGAAAAGAAGACAACATTGGGGCTCCCTCAGAGCATCAGCTGCTAGCCACGGCACCATGAAAAAGCCTGAAATCATACCCATTCTCGATCCGCAGGAGCGAAAGCGCCGGCGGCGGGAACGAATTATCATCATCGTCACTGCCGTTCTGATCGTCACGTTTACGGTTCTGGAGACGTATCTTTCCCGATCTCGAGAACAGACTCCGGTCACCAACAATCTCCTGATCTATTTTCTCCTCAACGTCAATATCCTTCTTCTGATTCTGGTTACATTCCTGGTCATTCGCAATATCGTGAAACTCTTCTTCGAACGTCGTCGCGGTATTCTCGGTTCGAAGCTCCGCACCAAGCTGATTGCCTCATTTATTGGTCTTTCCCTCGTGCCAACGCTCATTCTTTTTTGGATCTCGGTTAGCTTCATTACCAATACTATCGACAACTGGTTCAGCTTTCAGCTTGAAAAATCATTGGAAGAATCACTGGAAGTGGCCCAGGCCTACTATCAGGACCTGAGTCAGAATTCGCTTATTTTCGGAAAAACCATCAGCGCCTCCATCCATACCAGAGATCTCCTGGTGCCCCATCGCAAAACTCAACTTAAAAGTTTCATTGAGGCGAAGGCGGGCGAGTATAATCTCGGAGCAGTTGAGATAATTCAACTATCTTCTGAACCTCGAAGCGTCCTGAAAGTCTCGCGCATATCGGATCCCGGGGTGGATCCCGGCTTAGAGCTGAACTCGGAATTCGTCCGTCAGGGATTCACTGGCAAGGAGATAAGCAAGATCCAGGCAGCAGGTTCCGGCGAATTGATCCGGGGAATCGTTCCCATCCGTTCCTTGCAGCAACGGTCTAAAGTAACCGGCTTGGTTGTGGTAAGCTACTATCTTCCGCAGAGTCTCGTAAAAAAAATGGTGGGAATATCCAATGCGTATGCAGATTATAAGCGTATCAAGCTCACTCAGTCTCCCATCAAGGCGAATTACATCATTTTTCTTTCAATTGTAACACTGCTGATCGTCTTCTCCGCCATCATGTTCGGCTTCCACCTTTCCAAGAACATAACCGGACCGATCAAGGTCCTTGCTGAAGGAACTCAGGAAGTTGCCAACGGAAACCTGGACATCTATATCGACGTGCTTCAGACCGATGACGAAATTAGCAGCCTGGTTAAGTCCTTCAACCGAATGACTCAAGATCTTAAAACAAACAAAACCCAGCTCGAACAAACCAACAGGAACCTCCGGGAAATCAATATCGAGCTGGATCAACGACGAAAGTACATGGAGATCATTCTCAAAAACGTCGCTGCCGGAGTTATTTCGCTCGACCGTAACGGCCGCATAGCCACTATCAATCGCTCGGTCGGTGAGATTCTCGGACTCGACGTCGAAACGGTGCTCAACAAGCATTATCGCGATACGCTCCCTCCGGACTATCTTCAGCAGGTCGAGAGCCTCTTGCAGGAGGTTGATCTTGCGAGCAATATAACCTTCGAAAAAGAAATCACGTTGACCCTGCCGGCAAAAGTACTTGACCTCGCTACCTACATTACTCCCCTCAAGGATGAAAGAGGACAGTACCTCGGGTTGGTCATTGTGCTGGAAGACGTAACAGAGCAGCAGCGCGCTCAACGCATCGCTGCCTGGCGGGAAGTGGCCCGCCGCATCGCTCATGAAATCAAAAACCCGCTTACGCCGATTCAGCTCTCGGCCCAACGACTTCGCCGGCGCTACGGTGATGCTCTTGCTCGTGATCCCGATGTCTTCGACGAATGCACGAACACCATCATCAGCAATGTGGAACTACTGAAAAACATGGTCAATGAGTTCAACAACTTTGCTCGTATGCCCGCCACCAATCCCGCTCCTACCGATCTTCACACTGTTCTGCAGGAGACGCTTCCTCTGTACCGTGAGGCGCATCGCCGCATCACCTTTACCATTGATGATTCCCAGACGGTTCCGGTTTTCAGTTTCGATGGCGATCAGGTCAAGCGTGTTATTATCAATATACTCGATAATGCCGTGGCCTCCATTGATGGGACAGGAGCAATCACGGTCAAGACCTTCTATGACACGGCTATGAATGTTGCCGGAGTAGAAATAGCTGACACCGGTTGCGGCATTCCCGCCGACATCAAGCCCCGGTTGTTTGAACCGTATTTTTCAACCAAGAACGGAGGGACTGGGCTGGGCCTGTCCATTGTCGCATCAATTGTCTCAGATCACCATGGGTATGTACGCATTCGCGATAATAACCCGAAAGGGACCGTGTTTCGAGTCGAGCTGCCGGTTCATCTGTGACGGCAGAATGAACTGAGCCGAAAATAACAACCGACTGTATGAGGCACATGACGTACGGTGAGCCACAGCATCCTTGTTGTCGATGACGAAATCAGCATCCAGAAATCCTTAGCCGGCATTCTTCGTGACGAAGGATACGACGTTTCTCTTGCAACCAACGGCCTACAGGCCATACGTATGGTTGAGGAAGACCCGCCGGATCTCATCTTTCTCGATATTGTCATGCCCGGGATCGATGGGATCGAGACCCTCAAGAGAATCAAGGAACGCCATCCGGAAATCTATGTCATTATCATCTCAGCCTACGGAACTATTGAAACCGCTGTCAAAGCGATCAAGTTCGGTGCCTTCGATCTTATCGAAAAGCCTCTTTCTCTGGACAAAGTAGTTCTCACCGCCAAACATGCCCTTGATTTTCTCAAGCTTGACCAGGAAAACCGCCTGCTACGCCAGAAGGTGTTTCATACATTACGTATCGACGGGAAAAGCAGCGCTATCCGAAAGCTGGAAGATGAAATCGACCGAGCTGCACCGACCAACGCGTCAATTCTTATTACCGGAGAAAACGGAGCCGGGAAGGAGGTGGTCGCTCAGTTGATCCACCAGAAGAGTCGACGCAGTACCAAACCGTATATCGAGGTCAATTGTGCCGCTATTCCCGAAGAGCTGATTGAAAGCGAACTCTTCGGCCATGAGAAAGGAGCCTTCACCGGCGCGACATCGCACAAGCGAGGCAAGTTCGATCTTGCCCACGAAGGGACACTCTTCCTCGATGAAATCGGTGATATGAGCCCGAAAACTCAAGCCAAAATCCTGCGCATCCTTGAAGAGCAGAAGTTCGAGCGGGTCGGCGGAGCAAAAACTATCGAGGTTGATGTCCGCATTATCGCGGCAACCAACAAGAATCTTGAAGAGGAGATCCAAAAGGGTACGTTTCGGGAGGACCTGTATTTCCGTATTAATGTAATTCCTCTCATTGTCCCTCCCTTGCGCGAGCGCAAGGAAGACATCCCTATCCTCGCCAATGAATTTCTCAGGCGGTTTTCGGAAGAACTCAACCTGGAAGAAAAATCCATTTCCCCGGAAGCAATGGAAGTCCTGGTTCGCCATAAATGGCCGGGCAATGTGCGTGAGCTGAAGAACATCATCGAGCGCCTCGTGATCATGACCAGGGGAGGCATCATCAAGCCCGAGCATATCCCTCCGGCAATCTCCACCGACGGATCCAGCATCCTTAATCCTGGAAACCTGTTTACCGTTGATACCCTCAAGGATGCCAAGGACGAGTTTGAGCGTCAGTACATTGCCTTCAAGCTTGCTCAATTCGGAGACAACATAACCAAAACCGCTGAAGCAATCGGCGTCGAGCGAAGCCACCTGTACCGGAAAATCAAAGGCTTGAGCATCGAACAAGGGAAGGACCCTAAGTAGAAATTCAATATTCAAAATTCAAAATTCAAGATTGATTAGCGGGAGCTTTGAACCTTAAACCTCAAATCTTGAATATTGAACCTTGAATCTTGAATCTTGCACCTTGAGCCTGGAACCTTGAATATGGATATACCTTGAAGCTGCTCTCCAAGTCCTCTTCCCGACGCGTTATCTCCTGGGCTTTGTATGACTGGGCGAATTCCGCGTTTGCCACCACCGTAATGGCCGGCTTCTTTCCAGCCTTTTTCAAGACCTACTGGAGCGCCGATACGCCGGTATCGACCAGCACGTACCAGCTTGGAACCGCTAACGCACTGGCGAGTCTTGCTCTCGCGCTTGCCGCCCCGTTCCTGGGCGCATTAGCCGACACCAGTCGCAGCACAAAGAAATTTCTTCTTGCCTTTGCTTCGCTTGGCATCAGCATGACGGCCGCCTTGTACTTCGTCAGCCGGGGCAGCTGGATGCTTGCCGCGTTCTGCTACATACTTGCGACGGTAGGTTTTTCCGGCAGCACCATCTTCTATGACGCGCTCCTCATCCACGTTTCTCCGAAGAATAAAGTCGATCTCGTTTCCGCGCTGGGCTATGGGTTTGGTTATCTCGGCGGGGGCATTCTTTTCAGCCTCAACATAGCCATGGTTCTATCTCCTGCAACGTTCGGCATACAAACCCCGGAGGCAGCTTTTCGCATCTCTTTTCTTCTTGTAGCCGCGTGGTGGGCTCTGTTCTCACTTCCTCTGATATTCTTCGTGCCGCAGCCGGGAGTCACACCTCACCGACCTGAGCAGAGGGTGACCGGCCAAAGTTTCACAGAACTCAGACATACCCTGCGAGATCTGCGAACCATGAGAGAGCCGCTACTCTTCCTCGTTGCGTATTTTCTCTATATCGATGGCGTCGATACCGTTATCCGGATGGCTGTCGACTACGGCATGTCCATCGGCTTTCCGCGCCAAGCGGTGTTGACAGCACTGCTGATTACTCAATTCGTTGGGTTTCCGGCATCAATTCTTTTTGGGAAACTCGGGTCCTGGATTGGTGCCCGGCAGGGAATCCTGTTCGGCTTAGGTGTTTATCTGGCAGTACTTGGCTGGAGCTTTTTTATGGATCAGGTGCGGGACTTTTATGTGCTCGCGGTTGTCATAGGTCTGGTTCAAGGCGGCGTTCAATCACTCAGCCGCTCGTTTTACACCCGGCTCATTCCTTCCGACAAGTCGGCGCAATTTTTCGGATTCTACAACATGTGGGGCAAGTTCGGGGCTATCATCGGTCCGGCTCTCATGGGCTGGACAAGTCTGGTTACCAATAATCCACGGGCCTCCATTCTCGCGGTGGCAGTTCTTTTCATCGGTGGAGCCGTTCTCCTTAGCTGTGTCAAGAGCCCGGAAGCAGTGAAGAATCAAGAGTAAGGAGTGAAAAGTAAAAAGCAAGAAATGAAAAGTCCCACCCGGAACTTTCTCTGCGAGCTCTGCGCTGATGGCTGAAGATGAGGGTGGGCGGCAAAGGCGTATGTTTGTTTTGTCTCGCGCTGAGAGTTTACCCTGAGCACTTCGACGAGCTCACGGCACGCTTTTCTGGCCGAGATCAGGGGCAGGCATCAAGGGCCTATACTCCTTACTCCTTACTCCTTACTCCTTACTTTTTACTGCTTCCCGTCCCAGCAGTAGGTGCACACTTTCTCTTTGGGAAGTCCGATCGCCTCGATCATATCAGGAAGCCTCTGGTAGCGCAGCGAAGTAAGGTTCAGATTTCGTCTAATAGCATCTACCATTGCCGCATACTTTTCCGAGTCGGAATCGGCATAATCAGGGGATACCCGGTCATGGGCGTCTCCTTCGATTTCCCGTATCGCACTTCGCGCCGCGAGATCCATTTCGGATCGTGACACGGAAAAGTTGAGGAATCGGCAGGAATACAGCAGCGGCGGACAAGCCGGACGCATATGAACTTCCCGCGCCCCATCCTCATACAGCCTTTGAATAGTTTCTCGCAGCTGAGTCCCACGCACAATGGAGTCCTCACAAAAAAGAAGCCTCTTGTTTTCAATCAGGCCATGGATAGGAATAAGTTTCATCCGGGCTACGAGATTCCTCACTGCCTGGTTTTGAGGCATAAAACTGCGAGGCCAGGTCGGGGTATACTTCACAAATGGACGGCCGTACGGCGCTCCCGCGGCATGCGCATAGCCAATAGCATGACCGGTACCTGAATCAGGAATTCCTGCCACCAGGTCCACGCTCACATCATCGTTCCTCGCCAGAGCGGCACCGCACCGGTTCCTGACCATTTCGACATTGATGCCCTCGTATCTGGATGCGGGATAACCGTAGTATATCCAAAGGAATGAACAGATTTGGAGGCGAGGAGCTGCCGCAACTTTTTTTACCATGCCGTTTGGCGTAAGAAGGACAATCTCTCCCGGACCCAGTTCATATGTTTCCTCATATCCGAGATTGGCTAAAGCGCAGGTCTCAAGCGTTACACACCAGTCCCCGTTCTTCTTGCCGACAATGAGCGGCGTACGTCCGAAATAATCACGGGCTGCAAATACTCCCTGACCGGTAAGCAGCAGCAGTGAACACGAACCGTCGATAAGGTGGTGCGCACGCCGAATCCCGCTCTCAAAGCTTTCCTCCTGGGTGATAAGGGTAGCAACCAACTCGGTTGGATTTATTTCTCCGCCGCTCATTTCTGTAAAATGAGCTGCGTGCTGTCGAAATGCTTCTTCGACGAGCTGCTGCCGATTGTTAATGCGGCCGACGGTCACGATTGCAAACGTACCAAGGTGTGAGCGAATAATCAGCGGTTGCTCATCAGTGTCACTTATGCAGCCGATGCCCATGTTACCGGCCATTTTCTCAATATCGTCTTCGAACTTGGAACGAAATTGAGCATTCTCAATGTTATGAATGAAACGCATGAATGTTTCGCCA
>JAGOGO010000120.1 GCA_017996625.1 Deltaproteobacteria bacterium
CGCTGCCGGGATTCTTTTCCGTGTTTCTGGGGAACAGCCTGATAGTGGGGATCAGCATGGTTCTGTTGCTGGAGCATGTTCTCTGGCGGAGAAAGGAACCCACACAAGATATGTAATGAGCTATGAGGCTCCTGGAGCCACAGCATTCTTTTTGCAAGATGAGTTTTTTTGACCAGAACGATATCAAAACGCGTGTTTTCTGTCGGGATGTATAGCCTCGCTCACTCTAAGACCAGGTAGTAGCTATACGATCAAAGTTTGATTTGATCTCATAGATAATCTCGGGAAAATCCTCCTTTGTTATTCCTAGTATTCTCCAGGTATCGGAAGCAATCGTTTTCGCTTTCTCATCAGTGCTTCTCCCCAGACTCAATGCCTTCACTATCTGATTGGCTGCATACACGCTGTATCGAAGCAGCATGTGATGCGGATGGATAGCGTGGCTTCCGTACTGGGGCGCATGGTGGAGTTGTGTGATCTCAACATACTCTTTCGGAAGGCGCCACTTTTTCCCCAGCAGGGCTCCAACGTGCGCGTGCGTAAACCCTAATACTTCATTTTCGATTTCACTTTCGGTTGCCATGTGAGAGTTTCGTATTCGCTCCAACACCTTTTGCATCTCGCGTGGCAGATAGCGGGCAATAGCTACCTTCCCGATATCGTGAATGAGCCCGCAGATAAAAGCATTTTCCTGCAAAGCCTGATTTGTTTTGCCGACCAGCGCCTTCGTGGCGACTGCGCTGCTCAAGCTGTGACGCCACAAGCCTTGAGCATCAAATGAAATGCTCTCGGATTTCGACATGAATGTGAATACGGATGCGCGGACGAGAAAATGCCAAAGGCTATTAAGCCCCAGCACGACCACAGCTTTTTTTACGGTATCAACGTGATAGGATAATCCGTAGTACGGCGAGTTCGCGAACCGGAGCAAATTGGTGGTGAGTGATTGATCCCGCTCGATGAGAGAACTCACTTTTTCAATGTCAGTTGACTCATTCTTGAGAATGGATTCAATCTCCAGTAAAACACCGGGCAAGGTGGGCAATTCATTAACCTTTTGAATTAGATGGCGTATCTTCACTATTTTTCCTCATCTGCTCCATGGCCTCGATATGTAAGGCTGTTTCAAACAGCACGCACATGAAAGGGTCTGTTGGTAATTCGGTGAATCTCAACAGCACCTTTTCCCGATATAGGTTTCTTGTTTCATCAACTGGTTGTTCGGCCATCGTCTTTATGTCTGATTGGAATGTTAACGGAATAGTTTGTAAACCGCATCTGGTCAAGTCACTGAGAGGCTCTATGGCCAGCCAACCTCCTTTTTTGCCGGCATCTTGCCTTGATGGCTAGCGAGGTCCCGTGGCAGTGGCATTTCTTCGCATGAAGCGCCATTACACATAAGGTTACTGGAATAGTGTGTCATTCTTTTACCCAGACAAAGATGCCGTTATTTGACGGATCGAGCTTGTTATGGCGGTTCAGGGTCGGAATATTATCATTATTCAGCATCGTCCCCCTGCTGAGGAGAAGCACGCCCGTTCCACTCAACACGTCCCGGGACACGATCATTCCTTCTCTTAGTTCGTTCGGCAGCAGCTCGCATTCCACTGTGCCGCGTTTCACTGTTTTAGTTTTATAGATCTCACGAGCCGCTTTGGCGATGTGTGGAAATAAGTGAGGATCAAACTGCGTCTTGAGGTGCGCATCAAGCTCCTGCAAGGCGAGCTCGGCAGAATTATGACCGGGAAACTTCTTTGCCGCCTTTTCAACGAAATCGGCCACAGCAATAATCCTTGCTCCGATCGGTATCTGCTCCTCTTTCAGCCCATCGGGAAATCCGGCGCCGCCGAAGCACTCATGGTGATGCCGAATCAGAATACCGACCTTTCTCAGAGGTTCAATCGAGTCAATAGCGATCTGACCTCGCACTGGATGCATCATATACACCTTCTGTTCCTCTGCGTTCATCTTCTCCACGGTTTTGGAAAGTAACAGGCCGGGCATGCCGATCTTTCCAATGTCATGGAGCAGTGCGGCAACGACAATATCTTCCTGATCCTGATCGGACAGGTTCAGCGCCTCTGTTACATTGAGAGATATTTCAGCTACATTTTTGGAGTGGTTAATCATTGAGACGTCCTGCAGTTCGATTAGTCGGGAGAATGCCGCAATCATGTTCTGAAAGTCAGTTTTGAGCCTCTCAACGGCTATTTGCAATTCATCGTGCTTGTGCTGAATCACGATTGTCTGTTCTTGGAGGATATGCTCGAGCTGATCGCTCCACTCCTTCAGTTCCCGGTTCTGTCGTTTTACGATTTCGTTAAGCCGTAGGTTCTCCTTGATCAGCTTGAATCGCTCAGCTGCATCTTTGACGATCTGAAGGATTTCCTCATTCTTCCAGGGCTTGGAAATAAACCGATATGCTCCTCCGCGATTGATAGCGTCGATGGCGGCATGTATATCGCTGTACCCGGTGAGCAGGATTCGGGCTGCATGGGGAATGCGTTTTTGTGCCTCTTCCAGGAGTTCGATGCCGGTCATTCCCGGCATGCGCTGGTCTGAGATGATGACCCCGATATTGTGATGCTTATCAATGATCGAGAGAGCTTCCTTAGCAGAAGCGGCGGTATACACCTGATAGTCTTCTTCGCTGAACAGTCGCTGCAGTGAACGAGTAATGTTCTCTTCGTCATCCACAAAGAGAATGGGTACTAGGGTATTGTTAGATGTGTCATTCATAGACACGAACTCCTGGCGGTCTCGGGATCCGGTCGTTGCGGATTGCCTGGCAGTATGCCTGCTTGTTTGAGACTCACTCTTTGTCGAGTACGATAATTATACCTTCCAGGTCATCGGTTCCCATCATGCATTGAATCATCACTTTAAAATGAACAGAGAGGATGGTTGCCTGGAAAGAGACAGAGGATTGCTGTTCAGTATGCGATATAAGCGGCTGAATGGTTCGCAAGGAAGTCTCCTGTAACTTCATTCCCATAATACCTTGACCATCCTGGCTCAGCCATTCAAAGGCTTTTCGGTTACATTGTACGATGGTGCTGTTCGAATCAACACCTACTACTGCAACAGGAAGTTCATCAAGGATGCGTTGCGATCGCGCCAGTACCTGGTTGTGGAATTTTAAATCCGCAGTCCTCTCTTCAACAAGCGCCTCCAGGGTGTCGTTCACCCTTCGAAGATCCTCATTTCTTTCCTGAAGTTCTTTCGTGAGTTGCTTATTCCGTTTGCGAATAAAGTAGCCTTCAATAACATTGCGGATGGTTATTCGCAGTTCGTCATCATTCCAAGGCTTAGGGATGAATTTGAAGATCTGGCCTTCGTTAATGGCCGCAACTACGGTGGCAGCATCAGCATAACCTGAGAGCACAATCCGTATCGTATTAGGCCACCGTTCGCATACTTCCCGCAGAAAATCTATTCCGCTCATTTCCGGCATGCGGTAATCAGAAATCACGATCGGTATGGAATCATACTGTTCCAGTATGGCGATCCCCTGCCGACTGCTTGTAGCGGTAAGGATTTCATAGTTATCATCCATAAACAGCCGCTGAAGTGCCTTGAGGACATTGGCTTCATCATCAACACACAGAATGCGCACGGGTTTAGCCACCTTATCTTGCCTCCACAACGGGTATCCTGACCGTAAAGGTAGTGCCTTTGCCGGGCTCGCTTACAACCGTAATGTCGCCGTCATGCTTCTTGACGATGTCGTAGGTGATACTGAGGCCGAGTCCGGTTCCTTTTCCGACGTCTTTGGTAGTAAAAAAAGGTTCGAAAATTCGGCCCTGGATTTCCGGTGGAATTCCACAGCCAGTATCGCTGACCGATATAAGGATTGTCCCATTGTCCTGCCAGCTCCTGACCTTTATTTCCCCTTGTTTTTCGATAGCCTGTACCGCATTAATGAGCAAATTAACGAATACCTGGTTCAGTTGCTGCGGATAGCATTTGGTCGAGGGAAGATCGCCATACTCTTTGGTCACTGTGGCCTTATACTTCAATTCATTCCAGACAATATTAATGGTGCTCTCCAGGCACTCATTGAGATCGGCATGCTTTAACTCAGCCTGGTCGACGCGGGAGAAGCTTTTTAGGTCCCAAATGATTTTCTTCACTCGCTCGATGCCTTCGCTCGATTCGCTGATCAGTTCCCTGATGTCTTCGCTGATATAGTTAATGCGTAATTCCTTTCTTTTCAGGGCCAGCTCTTCACGAAGTGTCTGGGGTACTGAAGAGTCGATCACCTCCTGTTGCGCATTGATGTAAGCAAGGAATCGGCCTGCATATTTACTGAGCGTACCCAGGTTGCTCGAGACGAAGCCGATTGGATTGTTGATTTCATGGGCTATGCCGGCAGCCAGCTGGCCGATGGAAGCCATTTTCTCCTGCTGGAGAATCTGTGCCTGAGTAGCTTTCAGCTCACTGTATGCTTTTTCCAGTTCATCTCTTTTCTTGTTCAGTTCCTTATTCTTTTGTTCCAGTTCATTCGTGATGTTTGTGAGTTCGGTAGTATCGTTGATAACGATGACTGATTGTTCAGCATCTTGCAGCTGAGCATCTTGAAACGGATAATGATTAAGGAGGAACCATTTCCCCGAGCCTTCATGGAAGAAGGGCACTCCCTTGTTGCAGAAGGACTCAATGTCTGCTTTGCCTTCAAAAAGCAAGTGCTTCCAGTTGGTTCCGAGGATCTCCTCGACTGTTTTCCCGGTGAAATGAAGGACCGAGCTATTGACCCTTTTTATAGCGCCCTGTCGGTCTAAGAGCAGAACCATTTCTTCTCTATAGAATTCTTCTCTATTCTCCATAATGTTTTCTCTTTCATCCCGGAAGTCTCTATTTGCGTGTTTGGCGCTTGAAAATTGATGACATCGTAAAAAGCTAAGGTATACCGCTTGGCGGCAACCTATGAACAACGAAGAGATGCCCACTTCGTTGGAAGTCCCGCCTTCGGCGGGCCAGAAGAGCTGATGGGTAACCCGCCTTCGGCGGGCCAGAAGAGCTGATGAGTAACCCGCCTTCGGCGTGGGGATAATCACGCCAACGGCGTGACTGACGCGCAACCATCTGTCCCGCGCCGACCGGGATTACTTCGTCATCTCTTAGACGACTCTTTACGAGTCCATCAAAATTAGATACTTTGTAATTCCCATTGAGCTTGCTTCGGTTTCTTGATCGTATGATTCCGGTAGTCAGCCTTCCCGTTGCCTGGCGAAGGAGAACGGCTTTCAGTGCTGTTTCAGAGATACCCTGAGCGGGAATTCTCTCTATATATCGGCAAACACAAGGAATTCATTAATGACAAGAGAGAGGAAGGGTATTGTCAGGAAGAAACCAGCGATCGGGTTTCGAGAAGAGCAGCGTATTGCAGGTGCAGAATCGGATCAGGGTGTTCAAACTGGCCGCTGCCCAGTGACGGGTTTATCCAAAGGCCTAAGCAACCAAACAAAAGTCGCTTGACATCGTGGTCGAAAGGCAACCTTTGCCACAGCCAGTCCGGGCTGTCATTCCCGCGGGAATGAGGGTGACGCTATGGAGTCACCTTCTTGCCAGACAACCAGTAGGGATCTTTGATCTCGACATGTCCTGTCAAAAGTATTCCGGCTACCTGCTTAGTCCTGTGTCGGCATATAAAAAAGAGCCTGGCAGGCTTCGTCTGTGTCTACCAAGCTCCCACACATGTCAAAACGAAAAGCGTGTAATCGCGCTATGCAAACGGGTTACTCAGCAGAATCGTTTCATCCCGTTTTACGCCCACGGAGATAAGTATAAAATTCACTCCGAGCAGGTCCTGCAGACGTTCGATATAACGCCTGGCTTTTTCCGGCAGGTCCTCGTAGCGGCGGATCGCGCTGATTTCCTCGGTCCATCCGTCGATCTCTTCGTAGACCGGCCGGCATCTGGTCAGCGCTGCCAGGCTGGCGGGAAAGTCGACGGTTTCTATACCGTCGATCTCGTAGGCACGACAGATCCTGATTTTTTCGAATCCGGTAAGCACGTCCAGCTTGGTGAGGCTGAGGCCTGTGAACCCATTGATCCGGCAAGCGTGCTGCAAAGCTACGATATCGATCCACCCGCAGCGCCGGGGCCGGCCAGTGGTTGCGCCAAACTCTTTTCCTCGATCGCGGAGTCTTTCCCCAAACTCATTGATTTGCTCAGTGGGAAATGGACCTTCGCCCACTCGTGTCGTATACGCTTTTACGATTCCAATGACTTCGTCGATGCAGGTCGGGCCGATGCCTGCGCCGGTGCAGGCACCTCCGGCGGTGGTATTGGAAGAGGTGACAAAAGGGTAGGTACCATGGTCAATATCGAGAAGCGTTCCTTGAGCGCCTTCAAAAAGAATGTGCTTCCCTTTCTGAATGAGCTGATTGATCAGCACCGACGTATTGGCAATATATGGCTTCAGTCGTCCGGCCAGTGCTCGGTACTGTTCATAAAGTCTCTCGACATCGAGGCTGGCGGCTGATCCGCACCTGACTAGTGCATCATTTTTTTCCGCAGTATTCGCTGCCAGTTTCTCCTTGAACAGCGCTTCATCGAACATATCGGCAAACCGGATGCCTGTGCGTGCTACTTTGTTTTCATATGCAGGTCCAATGCCTCGTCCGGTAGTGCCGATTTTTTTCTCACCTGCCTGCTTTTCCCGGCTGGCGTCAAGGAGTCGATGATAGGAGAAGACGAGGTGTACTTCTTCGCTGATGCGCAGTTTGGATTTGTCCTTGAGAAAGCCGGCTTTCTCTACCCCTTCAATCTCATCCATCAACGTTTCAATATCAAGCACCATGCCGTTGCCAATGATACACCAGATACCTTCCCGCAGACAGCCGCTGGGAATCTGATGAAGAATAACTTTCTGATCACCAATCACTACGGTATGCCCAGCGTTGCCTCCGCCTTGGTAGCGTACCACCGCATCCGCAAAACCGGTAAAAATATCTATGATCTTGCCTTTTCCTTCATCTCCCCACTGGGAGCCAACTACAACCACGTTTGCCATATTCTTTCCTAGCGTAGCAATGCCACAAAAAACCCGCACAGGGCGGGCTCTTTGTTAAGCTCTACCAAGGCTGTGGCCGAACGTTGCTCATCTTTACCCTGGAAGGTTATGACTGGGGAGGAAGCAGAGCATTGGCAACAGCCGGTATAAAAGGATTTCTGATCATCTCCTTATGCAGGAGAAAGACGGGACTCTTCAGCCCAGTTGAATCTTCTTCATGGACACTCTCTTCCAAAGTGAAAACTAGTGCTCATGAACTTCGTCCTGCTGCATTACATATCTTTTCCGAGAATTCCTTTTTTACCAGGATAAAAATGATTGTCAAGATAAAATTTTTCTATGTGACTGGAATCAAATAATTTTCCTGTTTGTTCAAATATCCGTAGTACGGTATCATAAAATGGTGGAAAGAGCAATACTGTATGAGGTGAAAGGCGCGATGCGCTGAGGCGCCGCCTGCGGTTGAGGAGAGAGACGATGGTTGCTTGAGGTACTTGGGTTTGTGGGGCTGCTTGGACTCGTTGAGTTTAAACATGAACTCGCAACGAATTCATACTCTTTACTTCTCACTTTTTACTTCTTACTCAATCACCTTTTGACGGAGCCGGTGATGTCAGATACAATTCGGCGTATCGAGGAAGAAATCAGGAAGCTTGAGGATCGCCTGCGGGCCGTGGAAACAGAAAAACCCGGTTCCCCACAAGACCGAAAGGTTCATGCTGCCACTCATGCGCTCCTGAGAAATGTAATCAATGACCTTCGAAAACAACAGCGAAAGCTCCAGGCCCAGGAATCCTCGGAAGAATAAAACCCGTGACGTTCAGAATTCACTTTGGCAGGATTCAACGCAACTTCACATCGCCTCGCGGAAAGACGTGGACCGAACACTGATAGTCAACGAGACCTTTTACAGCATTCAGGGAGAATCCTCCTATGCTGGATGGCCATGTGCCTTTATCCGGCTGACAGGATGTAACCTGGCCTGCACGTATTGCGATACTACCTATGCCTATGAGGAAGGCAGAGAGATCAGCATCGGCGAGATTACAGAAACGATACAATCATACCAGTGCCCATTGGTAGAGGTGACCGGCGGTGAGCCGATGCTGCAGAAGAATACCCCTTTTCTGGTTGAATGTCTTCTGAAAGAAGGCTTCCAGGTACTGCTTGAAACGAATGGGAGCTTGGATATCAGGGCCGTGAGTCCCAAATGCGTCCGTATTGTGGATTTCAAATGCCCCAGCAGCGGTATGGTTGACGCCAACCTGTATGACAATATCGATTATCTTGCCGACCATGACGAGATAAAGTTTGTAATCGCCGACTACGTTGACTTTTCATTTGCCAAAGAGACTCTGCTACGATTGGCGGCACGCACCCATCGACACCATTGCGTCCACTTTGCTCCGGTTTTCGGGCAGCTGGCTCCCCGGAAGCTTGCAGAATGGATTCTGCAGGAGCATGTGCCGGCGCGTCTGCAGCTTCAACTTCATAAGATTTTA
>JAGOGO010000012.1:0-30200 GCA_017996625.1 Deltaproteobacteria bacterium
AAAGCGTCGCCGAGGTAACGTTAGCGAGGACTGCGCGGGTTGGTTCGCTGTGACTATGATCTACACGAGAGAATACAATGCCTGTATTTGGTGCAGCTGGTTTGAGGGTAAGATGAACCGGTTCACCATGGTGAAGACCAATTCCGGAAAAATGTATGGGCGCTTCTAGTGTTTTCTGAAGTGACATGCGTACTTTCTCTCCTGTGTCAAACAGAGTAAATATTCAATCAGGGGAAAAGCAATTCCTGTGCCATTTCTTTGTGCTTTTCTATGGCGCCGGAGATAAGGAATTGGATTAAAAAGATATTTTATTGAATTCGCGTGAAAGTGCTGAAACGGATGGGCGTATCGGAACGGCGAATTATGGTAAAAATGCTATAGTAGTGTTGTAAAAAAACAAAAGAAAGGGAGAGGGCAGGAAGCGCGCTACGATGAGGCAAGAGGGTTGCTTGGGTTTATTGAGTTACTTGGGTTGCTTGAGTTACCTGGGTTTTAAGAGGCGCGCTGGCGCTGAGTCCCGCGCGGCGCGGGATCCGCGGAGGCGTCGCCTGCGGCTGAGGGAAGAGGCTGAAGGCAGGTTACATCTAGTCCCCCTTTTTTAAAAGGGGATTTGAAACAGAAAGACAAAATCCACCCCGGCCCTCCTTTAGAAAAGGAGGGAGAAAAGATGCTGAAGCAAGAGCAGAGCCTGGAAACGCAGAGAGCAGTCGTAAGCGGCTCTACCTGATTTGTCCCCCTTGAGCATTGTAGCCTGGAAGCAGTCCCGCTACCAGCGGGACGGATTCCGGGATAGTATGAATCCGGGGTTATTGCGAGGAGGCGCATGAGACGGGATGACGTGGCAATCTCGAGCTGAGAAGATACACCACCCGCCACGCCGAAGGCGTGGCTAGAGGCACGGAGAGCACAGAGAGATTGTTTTTCTTAGCAGAATCGGGAGATGCCGATTCTGCTAAGAAAGCCTCTCATCGCTGACAGGCCTCTGTGGTGCTATTGTCTGTGAAGCCTTATCGAAGGCGTGCGGCTCATCACAAGAGGATGCTTTTCTCTGATCGTCGTCTCCCGATCAGAGAAAAAATCATCTCTCTCTCCGTGTCCTCCGTGTCTCGAGTCACGCTCTGAGCGTGACGGGTGGTTTAATGAATGCCTCAGCCGCAGGCGACGCCTGCGCGCAGCACGCCTCCTGCCTCTTGCTTCAGTGAAACGGCGCCTCAGCGTAGCGGCGCCTTCTGCTCACTCATTCTTCCGGTTCTTCGAGTTTGGCCAGGTCTTCGAACCGGATATCAAATCCCAGGACACCCACAATATTTTCCTTTTCATCGCGAATGGGAGCAGACACGGTAATAATCAGACGGCCGGTTATGCCTGAGCTGCGAATATCAGTAACGTGGATTTTTCCATCCTGAAGCGGGGTAATGAACCAATCACGATTGGAAAAATCCTCGTGGAGCCCGAAGTGGCGATACTTAGCCCGGTCGACGACCTGGGAAATATTCTTTGTTGTCTTCTGTCCTTCAATATTAGTTATGTAGGCAAACTGAATGAAAGGATTATCTGCAACGAGCTGCTCCAGCACTGGTTCCTGCTGGCGGGGATCCATAGAGCGAATCTCCGGTAGATCTACGACCCTCTCGATGAGATCGCCGGCCATTTCGTAAGCGCCTTTCTTGAGACGATCGTACTCAGAAACGAAGAGTTCCGGAAGGTACTTTCGAGCTGCTTTTTCCATTTCCCTGCTCGAGATCGAGGTCACTCGTCCTCTTTCATACTCTTGGTTTACCCAGGTGTTGATTTTAGCGACCCCGGGATGGAGCTTGTCGACCTGGGCATCGATGCCCCTCATTTTCAGCTCAGCATTGATCCAAAAAGCGATACCGGCCAGACCCGATTTATCGGTAATCTGAACCCTGGGCGGACGGTTGAGAATCTTGGTTGTATTGAAGGGGTTGTAAATCATTTCATTTTTAAGCATTCCGTCGACATGTATCCCGGCACTGGTGGCGTTGCACTCGGAGCCAACAAACGGAAAGTTGGGAGGAATGTGATAATCAAGCTCGTTCTCAAGATACGAGGCGATGTCGGTAAGCAGTCGTGTATCGATCCCCTCGCTGGTTCCACGCAGGGAGATATAATCCATAACCAGTCCTTCGATCGGCGGATTTCCGGTGCGTTCGCCAAAGCCGAGCAATGTCCCATTAGAGTAGTAACAGCCATAAAGCCAGGCAGTGGTGGCATTAATTAGAACCTTGTGAAAGTCATTATGCCCGTGCCACTCAAGGTACTTGCCGGGCACTCCGGCATCATCGATCATGGCCCGGACCAGCTTGGGGACGCTTCGAGGCAGAGCAGCCTCCGAATAGCAGATACCGTACCCGAGTGTATCGCACAGACGAATCTTCACGGGCAGGCCGCTTTCTTCGCTGAGCTTCATCAACTCGATAGCAAATGGAACAACGAATCCGTATATATCTGCGCGGGTCACATCTTCGAAGTGGCACCGTGGAATGATGTTCTTCTCCAAAGCCGCGCTGGCAATGCGCAGGTACTGCTCCATGGCCTGCTTGCGGGTCAGCTTCAGCTTGAGATAGACGTGATAATCGGAAATCGAAGTGAGAATGCCCGTTTCTTTGAGTCCGATCTCAGCGACCAAATCCAGATCTTTTTCCGTAGCCCGAATCCATCCGGTAACTTCAGGATACTTGTAACCGCGCTCAAGACACTTTGTGACTGCTTCGCGGTCTCGTTGGCTGTAGAGGAAGAACTCGGAGTTTCTGATCAAACCATCAGGACCGCCCAGTCGGTGCATGAAATCGAACAAGTCTAAGACATGTTTTACCAGAAAGGGAGGATGCGCCTGCTGACCGTCCCGGAAAGTCGTGTCGGTAATGTACATGCGCTTTGCCGGCTGAATCGGGATAAGCTTGTTGTCAAATTCAATGCGGCATACATCATCGTACGGGAAAACATCCGCGTAGAGATTCGGCTCCTCACCGTCAATGAGAGAAAACTTTTGATATTTCTTAGGATCGTGATACAGAACATAGGTTTTGCCGTCTCGTGTCACCGTACCCTCCTATCCTGCGTTCTTCTTGATATCAACCTTAATCCCAAGCTCGCGCAACTGACGGTACTCTACTGGTGATGGAGCATCCGTCATGAGACAGGTTGCCTTCTGGGTTTTGGGGAAAGCTATAACATCGCGGATGGAGTCCGCGCCGACCAGTAACATAATCAGTCGGTCGAAGCCAAGGGCGATTCCACCATGAGGTGGGGCTCCAAACTCAAATGCGTTAAGAAGAAAACCGAATTTTCGTTCGGCCTCCTCAGGTCCGATCCCCAGTGCGGCAAACATCCGCTGCTGAATTTCCTTGCGGTGAATTCGTATGCTCCCTCCACCGAGTTCCGTACCATTGAGCACGATGTCGTAGGCTCGCGCCCGTACCTGCTCGGGGTGAGACTCCAGATTATCCAGGTCGGCTTCCACAGGTGAGGTGAAGGGATGATGCATCGCCTGGTACCGTTTCTCCTCTTCGTCGTATTCGAGGAGTGGAAAGCGAGTGATCCAGACAAACGCGAACTGTGAATCATCAATAAGATTGAGCTGCCGCGCCATGTGGAGTCGAAGCTGCCCTAACGCAGTGGAAGCTATCTTCGGCTGATCGGCAACAAAAAGAAGCAGGTCTCCAGGTTCAGGTTCAAATAGCTCGTTAATACGGTGCTGATCTTCAAGAGAAAAGAACTTTGCGATAGGTGACTCCCATCCTTCTGCGGTAGTCTTGACCCATGCCAGGCCGTGGGCGCCATAGATTTTTACGTAGTCTGCAAGGTCATCAAGCTGCTTGCGGGAGAATTTGCCGGCCTGGGAAGCTTTCAGTCCCTTGACAATGCCGCCTTTGTTGATTGTCTGCAGAAAAACCTGAAAACTAGAGCAGCGAGCGATTTCAGTGATGTCTTTGCAGCTCAGATCGAATCTGAGATCCGGCTTGTCGATGCCGTATCGGCTGATTGCCTCATCATAGGTGAGACGGGGGAAGGGTAGCGTGAGCGTGATTCCGAGAATTTCCCGGAAGAGCATCGACAGCATGCCTTCAATGATCTCGAATACCTCTTCCTCATCAGTAAAGGAGAGTTCCATATCGATCTGGGTGAACTCCGGTTGTCGATCAGCACGAAGATCTTCATCGCGAAAGCAGCGTGCGATCTGAAAATAACGATCGAATCCGGAGACCATGAGCAACTGTTTAAACAGCTGCGGCGATTGAGGGAGCGCATAAAAGAGCCCGGGATTCACTCGACTGGGAACGAGGTAATCGCGTGCCCCCTCAGGCGTGCTCTTGGTAAGAAATGGCGTTTCCACTTCAGCGAAATCCCGACTCACGAGATAATCGCGCACAAGCTTGATCGCTTGGCTGCGCAGGCGCAAATTGCGGTGAATGGCTGGCCGCCGCAGGTCAAGGAACCGGTACCTAAGCCGGAGATCTTCATTAAGCTCCTTCTCCGTGGAAATATCAAATGGAGGCGTCTGAGCAGTGTTTAAAACAGTCACCTCCCGGCCTAGAATTTCTACCTCGCCGGTTGGCATATCGGGATTCTCAGTTCCTTCAGGTCTCCTGCGTACTGTTCCTCTCACCGCGAGAACGAATTCGTTTCTGACCCGTTCACCCTGAGCGAACGCTTCAGCTGATACTTCAGCGCTGAGAACGACCTGAGCAATCCCCCGATAGTCTCGGAGATCAAGGAAAATGAGGCCGCCATGATCCCGGCGGCGGTTTACCCACCCATTGATGATAACTTCTTGGCCAATATCGGAGACCCGCAGCTCACCGCAGTAGCGAGTTCTCTTCATGTGTGGTTCTTGCATGCGCGAACTATCCAGTGAAAGATTATTACTATTTAGGCCGACAGCACATCGGGGGTCGACGAGAAGCGAAAAGATATTTGGCCGCAGTCTCGCAGGAGACTATAGTAGCCCAGTGCTGGCGGAGAACCCAAAGTTTCTGAGGCAGATAATTTAATCAAAAAAAGCAGAATTACGCAAGGAAAGAAACGCAAATTTAATGACATCATAAAAAGGCCTGTCTTCGGCAAGGGATAATCACGCCAACAGCGTGGCTGATGCTCAAGCATCTGTTAGTCGTGGGATAGTCCCCCTTTTCTGGTATTGCAGACTCTGTCCGATACTGTCATCCTGGGTGAAACGAAGGATCTCGGGCGGCACTCCTTCAGAATGACACATCATGGCCGGCACCATGAACTGAAGGGACGATCGAACCATGTTAGCAGCTGAGTCGGTACTCGGTGCTGCTCCTTCGTTTTCTTTTGGACAGGAGTGTTCTGGAATAGTAGATTTCTTACGTAAACCCGATACAAACGATGAGAGTTTACGTGCAAGGTAGTGGCAGCTTTGGTAAACTACCACATACGAGTTTGAAGGCGTCGATTACCGCTGCACTCAGTGAACCTGTGACCGGTATGTATAAGGAATATTTCTCTTTGCAACATCAGATTCATCAGGAATTTGATTTTGACTTGTCCTTGCTGATTCATTATACTGTGAAGAAATGCAGACTTAGAAAATGCTTATAGTATTGCAATATCATATACTTATTCAATAAAAGGTAATAAATTACTTAATGACTGGAACCGTTATGGTTTTTGATTGGTGGAGCTGGACTAATGGCACGAAAAAGCAAGAAATCCGGGAGATCAAGTACCGTTACGAATGAAGCAGGAAGTAGTAAGGAGGCGCAACAGCTAGTAGAAACGATAATCCAGGATTCTCTCGGTCCGGACTGCAACATTATCGTTCTTGATGGGAAGATTCGCGACTTAGAAGAAAAGCTGGGAAAAAAGCTTATACCTTTTCTTGCAAAGCGCATCCGCTTTGGAAAGAGTGCAGAGCAGAAGGTTGTCCTCGACCTCATGGTTAGAGCCAAGAGCGGAGAAGCAATTGAGCACCTGCATCAGGTAGCTGAGGACCAGTCTGTCTCTCCGAAGGTAAGATATCAAGCGCTGCTCCAGCTTGAGGAGTGGGGGGAAACTGTTGACCGTTCGATGCTTGAGGTGTTCCGCGAGGCGGATCAGGTTCTCGATGCATTTGAGAATCTCATTGTCCTGGATAATGCGCATGATAGAGATCAGGTTGAATCAGTGATTGTTCAGTTCCAGCAGCTTCAGCCTGACCTGCGTACCATCTTGCTAAAGCAACTCCTTGACGAGTATCCTCATCATGTTGGTTTGGTGCTCCAGTTTGTTCGGGATGATTCCGATCTTGACGAGGAAATAATCACTCTGCTGGCAGGTTACGAAACCCAGGAAGTGGCAGACTTCATCGGCGAGCTCCTGAGAAAAGAGACTGACAAGAGTATTCGGCGGCTTTTGAAACAGCAATCATTCCGTCTGCAGAGCAAGGGGCTTTCGGTTGTTGCTCCTGTGCCGAAGGAGGAACCTTCCCGGGTTCAAGCTCCTGAATCTCTTACTGCTAACGGCTACGTTTCTGGGATCGACTACCTGGGGGAGCGCTTGGTGTTCTTGAGCAAGTCCGTTCCCGGCTGGGGAGTGGTGTTTTTCCAGGTTGCGCTCAGTGATCAGGATGGAATCAAGGCATTCACCGTGTTTGATCTGAATCGCCGAGAAATCAAAAACTTCATTAAGCGCGTGAGTGACACTGGCACCATTGAGTTGATCGAGGTGAATCCTGCCTACTGCTATTACCTCATTGATGAGGCATACCAAATCAATATTTCTAAACGCATCGCCCCTCCGGAACAGTTTAGCCAGTGGAGAACTGAACTTCGTGAGCTTAAGCAGGATATCAGCGAGCCGCTGATCTACCGTCAGTTTCCCCGGAACTTGTTTACGCCCGACGTCGTACGGAGCCTGCGTGACCAGTACGCTGCTATTCACGAGAAGAAGCCGTTCCGGGAGTGGTTTCTTGAACCCCGGCTCGTCTGGAGCTATATCGAAAGGTGCCGGGAGGTACGAACCAGTCCCCTGGTATTAAACAAGTACCAGGTGGAGGCGCGACTTGAATCGGTTTATTCCGAAGCGGTTCGAGACATTTTTAACGATGAACGGCGCAGGATATACAAAAGGCGGCTTGAAGAAATGGCCTATATTCTTGTTCAGGCCGGTGACGAGAATACGGCGAAGGTGGCAGTGTCAGCTGCTCTCGATCTTGAACCACAGGCGCTGCCTTCTGACAAGCATCAATTCCTGTGTGCGCTGGTGACAAAAAGCATTCGCTTTTATCTGGAAAGTGAGAAAGAGGGGCAGAGTGACAAGCTTCTCATCTCACCGCGGTAAGAAGGGTTGCTTGGGTTACTAGGGTTGCTTGGGTTCGTTGAGTTACTTGAGTTGTTGGTAGGCGGGGCGAAAGGTACTGCTCACTTCTTACTTTTCACTCCTCACTCCTTACTCCTTACTCCTTACTCCTTACTGTTCCTCTTAGTAGCCCCAGACCGGCTCCCTGAGGATGAGCGGCAGCGCGTGGTGGGCTTGGGCAGCCAAGACAGAATGAGAAGCTTCCAGATTGCGAACTTGCCGAAGATGATCGGCTGTGCGCAGAATGAGCATTGCCAGATCCCCTTCCTCCACATCAACGAGATCAAGCAGATCGAGCCAGGAAAATCCATGAGCCCAGAGGTATAAGGCTGCTGCCGGCCACAGCTGCATGGGTGGCGAGGAGAAGCCGCTGCTTTGCATAGCGCTGCGCAGTGGTCGAAGCCGGATGATCATGGTCTCGAAAGCGTGAATCAGTGCCTGACTTTCAGGAACCCGGGCGAGATTCACTTCTATACCCTTTGACCGGTCGCTGACGAACGGCGCGATAAGTCCAGCAAGAAGCTCCGGGCCAATCAGGCTAAAAACGTTTTGGCGAATGCATTCGGCGATGAGCAGAGGCTGGTCGAGCCGCAGCTGCGATGCCCAGACTCCGTCGGCAGTAAGGAAATCGTCAGGGGTGACGAAGCCGGTTTCTTTAAGAAAAAGAAGGTGCTGCTCAAAATTGAGCCAGAGCTTATGACGCTCTCGGTCGATGCGGCGTGCGAGCTTTCGGACCCTGGCGGAGAGCTCCTTGACCCGCTTGCGTTTCCGCTCTTGGCACTGATGGATGTAGTCGCATTCGGTACAAATAATCTGCTCGGCCTCACCGGTTTTAATCTCGTGGATAAAGGTCTGGATTTTTTCGGGTGCGGCAGCACCTTGGGCACAGTCGGTGAGTAACGGCACGATATCCGAGGCCTGCTTTTCAAGCTGGTTTTTCAGAATGACCTGCGGATGAGCTCCTTGGAAAGTGGCAAGTGAGCGATCGAGCAATTCCCGGATCTCCGGGGGACGAAAGCTGAGCAGCAAGTTGAGCGCCATAGAGAAGTTTGCCTGAATCTGGCTTCGAATGGGTTCGGGCGGCGAGGAGAAAAGCTTGTCGATCAGGGCTGGGTTCTGAAATGCACCGGGCACAATGAGCGCAAAGCCGATCTTGTCCTTTCCTCTGCGGCCGGCCCGGCCCGTCATCTGGTGGAGCTCAGTGGCCGTAAGATCGGTGAACTCTTTGCCGGTGTACCGGTCGCTTTGCATCAGAGCCACCGTTCGTGCAGGAAAATCCACACCCGCCGCAACCGTGGAGGTAGAAAAGATGGCATCCATGTATCCGAGGTTCATCAGCTTCTCGACGAGAAGCTTCCACTGCGGTAGTTGCCCTCCATGGTGAGAGCCAACCCGCTTGGATATGAGATCGGAGAGCTGGCGATGCTGGCGCAGGAAGGGAAACTGCTCCAAGAATGTTTCAATAGTCTCATGGAACGCGCCTTCATCTTCCCGATGCCCAGGCTCACATGCGGCACAGCTTTCCAGCGCAGCATCACAGTCGCTGCGAGATTTGAGAAAGAAGATTGCCGGTAAGAGGCTATGCGTGCGGAGCTGCTCCACGATGGTACCGTAATCAGGCTGCTGTCTCGATCGGTAGCGGCGGCGGTTGCTGGCCGATGATTTTAGGAACTCTCTAATCTGGGGCAGCAGTCCTCGCTGGTCCGAAAGCGGTGTGATTGAGCCATCTGGAAAAAGAAAGAGCGGCACCAGCGGTACCGGCCGATGGTCGGTAGTGACTACCTGGCAGGGCACGTTGCGTATTTCCGTGAGCCATTGGGCGACCTCCTGAGCGTTCTGAAAGGTTGCAGAAAGAAGCAACACCTTGACCCGATGTGGAAGATAAATAAGAATTTCCTCCCACACTACTCCGCGGTCAATATCGCTCAGATAGTGTGCTTCATCAAGAACGACGAAATCGACCTCGATGTCTTTTCCGAAGTACATGGCATCGTACAGCTGATTCCGCAGGATTTCAGTCGTGCCCACAACTATCGGCGCGTCAGGATTTTCCTTGCGGTCGCCGGTAACGATACCCACCGCGTCCTCACCGAACAGCTGGCGAAATTCCTCATACTTGGAATTTGAGAGTGCTTTCAGCGGCGCAGTATACCAGGATCGTTTTCCTTTACTCAGGCAGTATTTGATGGCTTCGATCGCGATCCAGGTCTTTCCGGTTCCGGTCGGAGTGCTGACCAGAACATCGCCGGATCTCAGTTTGCGGAGCGCTTCCATCTGAAACTCATCCGGCTTGAAGGGTGATTTTGGGGGAACGCCAATGCGGCGAAATGCCTTCTTCAAGGAAGGATGAATTCGTGTGGACGATGGCTTCCGTTTACGTCGTTGTGCGTATCGTGTGGCCATTGCAATCAATTCAAAATTCAAGATTGATGACATTGTAAAAAGCCCCGCCTTCGGCGGGGGATAAAGAGCTGGTTCCCGTTTCGCGGGACTCAGGACAAGCTCTCCCTGCGCGAAATTACGGGCAGGCACTGAGGGACTATGCTCTTCACTCCTTACTTTTCACTGTTCACTGCTTAGCACTGTACTAGCCTTGAGCGTTCTTTGCAATAGCTATTGCCGTCCGCGGGCGGTTGAAAAACTCACCTGCTTGCAGGGCGGCCTAACATGGGCTTGCGGCTGGGGGCTCAAAGGTGATGAGGGGTGATGTGTGCAATGGATGTACGATAACGATGTAATGCTAAACCAGTTCTCTTACGCGCATCGCACATCTCAGATCTGGAATCCCGGACTTTGAAGCTTGAACTTTTAACCTTGAACCACTGAGTCTTTTTAAACATCCGGCTAAGTGTGATATGATACGGCCGAACATGCATCTCCGAGGTACTCATGGCTATCAGCACGAATGCAGGCAGACGCTTAATGATCGGGATCCGGGGGAAAACGCTGGATTCTGAAACACACTGTCATCTCGAGAACATCCGCCCGGGCTCAGTTATTCTCTTCTCCCGCAATATTGAGAGCGTCCAGCAGGTAAAGAGCTTAATCAGGGAAATCAAGGAAACGGTGACACCGCCTCCACTTATTGCCATCGATCAGGAGGGCGGTTTGGTCGTGCGCTTTTTCAAAGAGGTGGCGATCATGCCCGGCAATATGGCACTTGGCGCTATCCGTTCGTGCGATCTTGCGCGCCGGCAGGGCATCATAACCGGCCGGCAGCTCAAGGACGCTGGAATTGACATCAACCTGGCTCCGGTGGTGGATGTAGTGACCGGCTATGATAATCCGGGAATAACGATCAGGTCCTTTGGCGCCTGTCCGGCGGCCGCAGGTGAACTTGGCTCCAGCCTGGTAGCCGCGATGCAGTCAGAGGGAGTCGCGGCGGTAGCGAAGCATTTTCCCGGAAAAGGAGCAGCAGTGAAAGATGCTCATGTCGATCTACCGACAGTAGAAGCATCCTGGCGTGATCTGCAGGATATTCACCTGGCTCCTTTTGCCGCCTGTATCAAAAGCGGAGTACAAGGAGTCATGTCCAGTCACGTGATTTATTCTCGATTGACTGGATCGGATACCCTGCCGGCTACCTTCTCTCGCGATCTCGTGACCGGATGGCTGAGGCAGACCGCGGATTTTCAGGGAGTGACATTTTCTGATGATCTGGAGATGGGTGCTATTGCCCGGTTCTTTCCGTTTGCTGAAGCAGTATTGAAGGCCGCTCAGGCTGGACATGATATGGTGCTCGTATGCAGCGATTATGAAAAACAGCGGATCGCGCGAGACGTGCTCGCCGAAGCATGCGAACAGGATCGCACGTTCGCGGAAGAAGCGGATATATCGGGAAGGCGCATTGATACTCTAGCCCATTTCTGCAGCCAGCACCGCAGCTCAGATGCTCAATCTTCTATGCCGGAAACAGCAGGTATCTTGGCTGCTGAGATTGCCCGCAAGTCGGTAACTGTCATCAATGCAAGCGGCCTGCTGCCGATTCCTGATAACCTGAGGTCGATAGCCGCAATCATACCTGATCTAAAAGATATTGAATCTCGTGAAGAGGGATTAGAAGCCGGAGAAAATAATGTCGTCGCTGGAATGTTGAAGAAAAGCTTTGCCGGTGGTCGGATTGCGCCGCTGTTTCTTTCTCTTGATACAACCGAGAGCGACGTCGCGGACGTGATCTCCCGGGCAGCGCAATCGTCCATCGTCGTTGCCTTTATTTTCAATGCTCGATACAGTCCGAGCCAGCGCTTTCTGCTGGATTGCCTGCAGCAGCGTGGTACGCCTTGCATTTTCGTGCTTATGCGGAATCCTTTCGATCTGGAGTACGTGAAGCCGGAGACGCCGGCAGTTATTACCTATGGCTATCGTATCGTCCAGCTTGAAGCTGCGGTGGAAGTGCTGGCCGGCAGGCTCGCGGCGCGAGGACAGTTGCCGTTCAGTATGCGGCCTTATGGTACGTGCTAAACGTGTTTTAGTGCGTCTTTCAGGCCTTGTTTCCGGACCGACAATCAGGCAATGTCGTCCCGAGACCTGTCCTGGGAACTGTGCTGAACATGGTTCAGTGCTTGTTTCAGGACTTACCGACTTCGGCTGCTAAGAGAATAGATGCCGAGGATAGATCTCGAAACACGTTCGGGATGACGATTATTGGATCGCCGGTTCGGGATGGCTAGAATGGGGCTGCGCCTTCACTGAGTTTCACCTTGAGCCTGGAGGCACCCCAGAAATCCAGATAGTAAGAAGAGAAAAGTAACAAGGCATGAAAAATACCTGGTCAGAGATACATCGCTACTTTGAGACGAATTTTCGAGGCGACGTTCTGGTTGATGAGCCACTTGCTCCGCACACCTGGTACCGTATCGGTGGACCGGCTGATTTTTTTGCCTATCCGGCAGATGTAGAAGATCTGGGAATGCTTCTGGATACGGCCGCTGCAGCGGACTGCCCAGTAGCGATAATCGGCGATGGCGCGAATATGCTCGTTCACGACAACGGGTATCGGGGAATCGTACTCAGCCTTACCCGGTATTTTACTGTAATCACACGGAACGAGCTGATGGTGGAGGCTCAGGCCGGAGTTCTCCTGCCTGATTTAGTGCTTTTTTGCGAAATCAACAACCTCGGTGGATTGGAGCATCTTTCCGGTATTCCCGGAAGTGTCGGCGGCGCGTTGATCATGAATGCGGGAACCCGAGCTGCGGAATTCGGAGATGTGGTGCACGATGTGACGGTGCTCGAGTCAGGCAATCGACTGGTTGAGATTCCGGCGGCGACCATCAATTTCACCTATCGCAGTACTCCTGAGCTTCAGGATAAAATGATCCTCGGGTGCCGGTTGTCACTGCGGATGGAGCCTGAAGAGGACCTTCGAAGAGTGAGGGCGGAGCAGCTGAGGCTGCGGCTGGAAAAGCAGCCTCTGAACTATCCGTCCTGCGGAAGTGTTTTTAAGGCACCGCCAGGGCAGTTCGTAGGAAAACTGGTAGAGGAGGCGGGATTGAAGGGTCTCCGACGTGGCAATGCCATGGTCTCCGCTAAGCATGGCGGATTTATCGTTAATCTCGGTAATGCCAAAGCTGCCGATGTGCTCTATCTGATTGAGAAGGTTACGGATGAAATAATGCGACGATACGACGTTGCCCTGGAGCCGGAAGTGAAATTTCTCGGGTTCTGATATTTGTAGTACAGGGGCATTACGAAATGGCCCCGGAAGCGAATTGATAACCGGAATAATTTTATGATATACTATGGTTACTTAGGTGAGGGGGTGGTCAGATCAGGTCAGTAGCTCTGCTTTGTTCAGCTTCTGAGTGGCTGTCTTCTGTTGGCACACCTGCTGTTTCTGCAGCACGTGGGATGAGAAAACCTTCCTTTTCGTTAGCAGTTGCCTTTGATTTTCATGGAAAAGCGTTTTGGAGGAAGAAAGTGTTCGGTGGAGCCGAGCATCACGGAGTAGTGTGGGTTCGATATCCGTATGGGAGCTCTGTGAATGACGGCAGCATAAAGCTCCACTCCGGATGGTGCTGGTTCAGGAATCTGTCTGCCGTTATTGATGAGTTCATTACACGGAAGAAAGTACGATGATTCAGTTCAGGAAGGGAGCTCGATAGGGCGTTGAGGTGCTGTGATGAAAACGGTTACGGGGTTGCTGCATATTCATACGACCTACTCCTATGACGGAAGAATTACCCTTGATGATATCTCATCCATTGCTCGGTCGAAGGGACACGGTTTTCTATTGTTGACTGAACACAGCGATGACTTTAGCCCGCGCAAGATGGAGGCATTGCGTGAGCACAGCCAACGGTTGTCTGACAAGGATTTTGTGATTATCCCTGGTCTCGAGGTAAATTGTGACCTTGGAAGGCATCTATTGGCGGTTGGGGTCACACGGTATATTTCAGAAGAAAAGCCTGATGATGTTGTCCGGGAAATAGCGGATAGCGGCGGTTTGGCTATCTTGCCGCATCCATCTTTGTATCAATTCAGATCGTTCCTTTCTTCTGGTGCGTACCTGAATGGTGTTGAGGTGTGGAATAGCCGCTATGATACCAGATGCGTTCCGAATCTGAAAAGTTTTGAGTTGCTCAATCGCCTGCGGAAAGAGAACGCTTCCGTTTTTGCCTATGGTGGACTGGATCTGCACGAGAAGAAGAATGCCGATAGATTGTTCCTGAAGCTTCAACCAAAAGAGCTTTCCGCGGATACCATTCTCGCCGAACTCAGAGATGGCAATTTCCAGGTCGTGGGCAAGACAGCTGCATTTAGTGGTCGGGGTAATCTCAGCAGTGTGCGAAGACTGTACTTTGATGTGTTCGGTGCGCTGGCGATCCTGTATCGATCGGTTATGCGGCGGGACAAATTATAAAGGCAAAAGGCGCCGCGTCTTGCCAGATAATCAACCTATTGAGGAGAGGTATTGATGAATAATGCGCAGTTTAAAGAGAGGATTTTGGAGCACCAGGCCAAAGTCGGCGTTATCGGCCTCGGCTATGTCGGACTGCCGTTGATTATTGAATTCTGCAAGGTTGGCTTCCCGGTCTTGGGCTTCGACCTTGATGAGAAGAAAGTAGAGGCGCTGCTCGCCGGGCGAAGCTACATCAAGCACATTCCCGCCGAGCAGGTGCGGACATTGAACAGCAGCGGCCGCTTTGATGCCACTACGGACTTCAGCAGGGTAGGGGAGGCGGATGCGCTCATCATCTGCGTTCCTACGCCGCTGACTGCGCAGCGCGAGCCCGATGTTTCGTACATTGTGAACACCGGAGAGATGATAGTTCCGTTTATGAGAAAAAATCAGTTGGTGGTGCTTGAGTCAACAACCTACCCCGGAACTACTCGTGAGGTACTCAAACCGATACTGGAGAAGAACGGGCTAAGGGCGGGTGATGATTTTTATCTCGCGTTTTCTCCCGAGCGTGAAGACCCGGGAAATCCGGTTTATTCTACGAGCAAGATTCCGAAGGTCATCGGCGGGCTCGATCCAGCGAGCCTGGAAGTTGCGGAAGCCTTTTATAGCCAGATTGTCGTGGGAACCGTTCCAGTATCATCCATGGATGTTGCCGAGGCGGTGAAACTGACGGAAAATATTTTTCGCAGTGTCAACATTGCCATGGTCAATGAGCTGAAGACAATTTACAGCAAGATGGGCATTGATGTGTGGGAGGTAATCGATGCGGCTAAGACGAAGCCGTTCGGGTTCATGCCGTTTTATCCCGGCCCTGGCCTTGGCGGACACTGCATTCCGATCGATCCTTTTTATCTTACCTGGAAGGCACGTGAGTATGAGTGCGCTACTCGCTTCATTGAACTCGCCGGTGAAGTGAACACATCCATGCCGAGCTATGTCGTCACCGTGCTCATGGAAGCCTTGAACCAGCGAAAAAAAAGCCTCAATGGTTCACGTATACTACTGCTCGGGATGGCCTACAAGCGGGATGTCGATGATATGCGCGAAAGCCCTTCGCTGCGATTGATCAATCTCCTGCGTCAGAAAGGTGCTCAGGTCGATTACTATGACCCGTATATTCCGGTGATCCCTCCGACGCGGGAACACTCCGCACTGGCTGGTGAAGAAAGTATCAAATGGGATATGGCGGCAATTTCGAAATATGATGCGGTGTTGATTTCTACTGATCACACTCAGATCGATTATAATGTGCTGGTAAAAGCTGCACAGCTTGTAATCGATACGCGTAACGCGACCCGAGATGTTGTTGAAGGCAGGGAAAAGATCGTTAAAGCGTGAGGTCAAAAGGCGCGCTACGCTGAGGCGCCGCCTGCGGCTGAGGGAAGAAGCTGAAGGCGAGAGGCGTTGAGGGGACAGAGGATATGCCGGAGGTCCGTTGCACTGAGGTAAAAGGTGCGAGGCAGGAAAGGCAAAAGATAGAGCAAAAAATGATATCACCACAGAGACACGGAGAGCACAGAGAGAGTGTTCTTCTTAGCTGAATCGGGAGATATCGATTCATCTAAGGAAAGTTCTCATAGGGCATAACCTTCCGTGGTGTTGTAAGCTGTAGAGCCATATCGAAGCTGCTGTGGTTTTTTGTTGAGGATGCTTTTCTCTGATCGGCATCTCCCGATCAGAGAAAAAATCATATCTCTCCGTGCACTCTGTGTCTCGAGTCACGCTCCGAGCGTGACGGGTGGTTAATTTATTATCGTACCAGCTATTTGAGCGTGAAAGGATAAGTGATAATGACAACCCGAATCGCAGTCGTGGGTGGGGGGTATTGGGGAAAGAATCTGATCAGAAACTTCCATGAGCTGGGTTGCCTCAGCCTCATTTGTGACAGCAATGGAACCTTGCAGGGGGAATATAACAAGAAGTATCCAGGCGTTGGATTCACTCCTCGTTTCGAGGAAGTTATTTCGAATACAGATGTCGACGCTGTCGTGTTGGCCACGCCGGCGGCAGAGCACTACGCTATGGCGAAACGAGCGCTTCTGGCAGGCAAGCACCTGTTCGTTGAGAAGCCACTTGCGTTGAAGGTAGAGGAAGCTTCGGAGCTGGTGGCGCTTTCGGAGAAACATTCCTTAATTCTCATGGTCGGCCATATCCTGCAGTATCACAATGCAGTCTTACGGCTCAAGGAGTTGATTGATAGCGGTGAGCTGGGAAAGTTGCAATATATATACTCGAATCGTTTAAATATCGGAAAGATTCGTACAGAAGAGAACATCCTCTGGAGCTTCGCGCCACATGATATTTCTGTGATTTTAATGCTCCTGCACGAGATGCCGGAAGCAGTCTTTGCCAGTGGGGGAAACTACCTGCAAGAAAAGATATCAGATACGTCGCTCACTATCATGAACTTCTCCAGCGGCGTGAAAGCTCATATTTTTGTGAGCTGGCTGCACCCGTTCAAGGAACAGAAGCTGGTGGTGGTGGGGGATCGGAAGATGGCTGTTTTCGACGATACGGTTGAAAACAAGCTGGTTCTTTATCCTCACAAGGTTGAATGGAGGGAGCGTGTACCGGTGGCAGCAAAGGCAGATGCCGAGACTGTGCCGATACAGATGACTGAGCCGCTGAAGGCTGAGTGCCAGCATTTTTTGGAGTGCATTGCTCAAGGGAAGACACCTAAGACTGATGGAAAAGAAGGCCTCCGAGTCCTGCGGATACTCAATGTCTGCCAGGAGTCGTTGGACAAAGGCGGCGCGGTTTTAGAGCTTATTAATACTATAGATAAAACATCCGCACAGGATAAGGCGCCATACTTCGTACACGAGTCTTCATATGTCGATGAAGATGTTGAGATCGGCGAAGGCACGCGGATCTGGCATTTCTCGCATGTCCTGCATGGATCGCGTATCGGAAAGAAATGCAGCATTGGGCAGAATGTTGTCATCGGGCCCAAAGTCACAATCGGAAAGGGCTGCAAAATCCAAAATAATGTTTCCGTGTTTGAGGGACTGACTCTGGAAGACGACGTTTTTTGTGGGCCTTCGATCGTATTTACTAATGTGTTTAACCCGCGCTCGGAAATCCCGCGCATGATGGAACTGCGCCAGACTCTGGTGAGGAAAGGCGCATCGCTGGGAGCAAACTGCACCATCGTCTGCGGTAATACTGTCGGGTCATACTCTTTCGTCGGGGCCGGCTCAGTGGTGACTCATGATGTTCCTGATTACGCTCTGGTAGTGGGTAATCCGGCTACGATAACCGGGTGGGTGTGCCGGTGCGGCGTCAAGCTGAACTTCAAGAATGACGAAGCGATATGTGAAAGTTGCGGCTCACGCTATTTGAAAAAGAATGAAAAGCTGGTTGTCAGAATGAACGCTTGAAAGATGTTTTGTCTACCACTCGTCCCGCCAAGGGCGGGACGAGAGACACAGAGGACACACAGAGAGAGGTTGATTTTTCTCTGATCGGGAGACGACGATCAGAGAAAAGGACCTCAAACAGGAGCCCTGCTGCCTTTTCATGATTGGCAGTAATCAGCACCACCACGGCGTATCACAGGTGAGAGCCTTCCTTTTGTGAATCGGCATCTCCCGATTCACAAAAGAAGAATACTCTCTCTGTGCTCTGCTGGTGAATTCGATTTAACGATTCAACATCTGCATTTAATGAAAGGGAACTGATGGACTTTATAGACTTAGCTGCACAACAGAAGATTATTTATTCGCGACTTGAGGAACGCATTAAAAAGGTGCTTGCACACGGCAAGTATATCATGGGCCCTGAGGTAACTGAGCTGGAGCAGAAGCTCGCTGAATTTGCCGGAGTGCAGCACGCGATCTCGTGTTCCAGCGGTACCGATGCGCTGCTGATGGCGCTTATGGCCTATGATGTCGGCCCTGGCGATCTCGTGCTGACGACACCGTTTACCTTCATCGCCACCGCTGAAACAATTGCCTTACTGGGTGCGACTCCGGTCTTTGTGGATATCGATCCCGATACGTTCAATATCGATCCGGAGCGGCTGGAGTCAACAATAAAGGCCATCAGAGAAGGCGGCGCAACGGTTTGTCCGCTGCCACGGACCGGGACGATGAGTTCGATGAAACTTCGAGGAATTATTACGGTCGACCTGTTCGGCCTGTGCGCGGACTATGACCGGATCAATGCGATCGCGAAGAAGTACAACCTTTTTGTGATCGAAGATGGTGCTCAGAGCTTTGGTGCGTTGTATAAGGGAAAGCGGGCGTGCGGCCTTACCGAGATTGGATGCACGAGCTTTTTTCCGGCGAAGCCTCTCGGTGGATATGGTGACGGCGGCGCTGTCTTTACCCGCAATGGTGAACTTGCCGGAAAGATGAAGTCGATCAGGATTCACGGCCAGGGAAAGGACAAGTACGACAACGTCCGTATCGGGATCAATGGCCGGCTGGATACACTCCAGGCTGCAGTCCTTCTTGAAAAGCTGGCTATCTTCCCCGACGAGATCGAAAAGCGCAATCGAGTTGCCGCACTGTACAATGAAAATCTTAAAGATGTGGTGCGGGTGCCTTCGGTACCGGATGGGTATGTAAGTGTATGGGCGCAGTACTCGGTGCTGTCGGATCGCCGCGAAAAGCTTATGGCAGCTTTGAATGCCAAGGGTATTCCGACCGCAACGTACTATCCTACCCCATTGCATCGGTCGGGTGCGTTCAAACACCTCGGGTATAAGGAAGGCGATTTTCCAGTTACTGATCAGTATTCGAAACAGATTTTCAGCTTGCCGATGCATCCCTACCTGGATGGTAGTCAGATACAGACCATCAGCGCTGTGATGCGAGGCCATGCGGGAGCGTGAGAATGCGTGCAAAGAAAGATACGGCAGAGTGGCGTGGCTTGGCCGAAAGCCGGCCGGCGCCATGACCGTATCGTCAGATCGCAGAGGCGTTAGTACAGTTCGAAAGATGCAAAGGGAATCCGCAAGGACGGGATTGCTGAATCGCTGTAGTTGTGTCGGGTTTTTGATACATATGAAGGTAAATTCCTTCAGCGCTATCGATTCAAAACCATTCGCTTTCCTTTCATACCGACAAAAAGGGTGTCGGGTTTTCTCTTCACTACTGACCGCGGCCTCAGCCTGCCTCCAGTGAACACTCCAATATTGCTTAACTTTCTCAGCGACAAAATTATCTCATCGTCGGCATGATTCTTGATCTTTCGCCTCGCACAGGAGCCGGTTCCAGCGGAACAGACCGTATGACTTTAGGTTGACGTGTGATCCCTCGCAATGGGAGCATATCCATCTCGGAGACTGTTCTTTCCTGTGGAGTGGTTGCCTTACGGAACATTGACGCTGCACAAAGTATCATTCTATGCAACAGTGAGGAGAGCTTGGGTGTTACAAATCGGGGAATACGACTTTGTGGAAGCTCGTTCGGATGTGCTGAGAAAAGCTACCTTTCAACTCCGATATCGCATTTATGCTGAAGAGTTTGGATTTGAGAAGAAGGAGGATCATCCGCACGGAATCGAGACAGATGAGTTCGATTCCCATGCTATTCATTTTGCTGCACTCGATAATCATCAAGAGGTGATTGGGACAGTACGGCTCGTGCTTGACTCTGAAAGAGGCCTGCCGATTGAGCGCGCCGTGGGAAACCTGCGCTCACAGTTCATGTGGAATGATGAACGGGGCGAGCGCGTTGCTGAAATATCGCGGCTAGCGGTAACGAGGGAGTGCCGTCGCCGGATTGAAGACGGCATGTTCGGCATGGAAGCCTGTGTTGTGCAGTCTTACAGCGGCCAACGATCGAGATCATGTTGTGACGCAAGTGACCAGCGAGCAGATCGGCCGATTGTTGCTCTTGGCCTCTACCGGCTGATGTATGAGGCAATTATGCGGAGCAACATCACGCACCTCTTCTTTATCGCTGATCGAAGGCTGGTGTGCACGCTGCGAAGATATGGATTCATTTTTCATCAGATTGCAGATCCGATTGAATATCACGGCGCTCGCATTCCCTGCATCGGCTATGTGGAAGAGATTGAGGATGAACTTGCTAAAAAGAAGCCGGGTCTCTTCGGGCTCATGCGGCAGGCCTCTGGAAAGTCGCGGTCTCCATTAAGGGATGCCTGATCAGCAGTCGCATTTTTGCCTTCCTTATGCATGCTTCAACATTTCTGATCGCGCCCTGTGGCAGCTGATTGGATTCACGCGGAAAGTGTTCAGAATGAATTAGTAGAGGTCGATATCTTCAGACCTGGTTGATCTTTACAGCCTGTTGGCCGTGCACTACCATTATGTGCGTAGCTGGCCCAGCAGCCGGGGCCTGTATTCTCAACCCGCCGTACTTCCCCAAGGCTGCGCAGGGCCGGATGAAGCATGCAACGTGTTTTGAGAATGCACGGAGATGAAAACAGCGAGCGAATTCAAAGTAGGCAACTTTTCATTTGTTGAAGCTCAATGCGAAAGGCTGAAAGAAGAAACCTACCGGCTTCGATATCAGGTTTACGCAGAAGAATTTCATTTTGAGAAGGTGGAAGACTATCCTCTTGGCCAGGAGTCTGATCAGTTTGAACCGCACTCGCTTCACTTCGCTGCCTTGAATGAACACAATACGGTTATAGGGACGATCAGGCTCATTCTCCCGTCGGGAGCAGGGTTTCCGATTGCAAGGCTGGTACCTGCACGCTGTTTATCGGATGGGGGAAGAAGAGTGGAAACGGCTGGTGAAATATCTCGGTTGGCTGTGAGCAAGAGATATCGGAGACGGCAGGAAGATGGGCTGTTCGGCGTTGAGTCCTACCTTATGCAGTCCGAAGGCGGGGTGTTGCAGGATAGCGTCCCTGCTCCGCCGCACCACGAACGGCGTGCAAGGCCGGTGATTTTGTTGGGGCTGTTCCGTATTATGTATTATGCGAGCAAGCGGCACAACGTCGATCAGTGGTACATGGTTTCCGAGGAAAAGCTGTTCTATGCTCTTCGAAAATACGGATTTACTTTTCATCCCATCGGCAAGCCGGCTGAATACCATGGCCTGCGCGTTCCGTATCATGCTTTCATCGAGGAGATAGAACGCGAACTGTACCGAACAAAAAGGGAGATATTTGAGCTGATGATACGGGACCTTGAAGAGGAATATCGGCCACGCTTTCTATCAAGAATTGATAATCCTGGTTCGGCAGTGCGCTGATGCGATGAAGGCTGATACCGTTTTCTGGAACCTATACGCGCGCGTGTACGACGGGCTCCCGAGATATTTCAGGCCTTACCAGAAAATGATCGAATCGGTAGTGGCTTGCGTGAGTGCGTTCCCTACGGATGTGTCTCCGGTTCTGGATGCCGGATGCGGAACCGGAAATTTTTCCCTTGCACTTGGGCGACGAGGAGAGCAAATCGTTGGGTTTGACAGCGCCTTCGAGATGCTGGCTGCTCTGAAAATGAAGTCAAAGCGACAGAAGATACTAGTCCCCCTTGTTCAGGGAGATCTGAATGAACCATTTCCGTTCCAGTGCGAAGCGTTTGGATGCGTGGTCAGCATTAATGCTCTGTATATGTTGAAGCGCCCCCAGGGAGTACTGCGAGAGATGCACCGGGTACTGAGGACAGGAGGAAAGCTTCTCTTGTGCCATCCGCGACGCCAGCCCCGGATATCTGAATCCGCAGTCGAGATAGTGAACACGGAGGGGTATCTCAAGGGCGCTGCGTATCTTTGTCGTCTGTTTGCTCTAGGATTATTTAACCTGGTGATTGCCCGCAGGGTGGAACAAGGACGCTACTTCTTTTGGAATGAAGATCAACTGCGGGAGGAGTTGAATGAAGCTGGTTTCGCTGTCGATCACGTCGAGGAGGCCTATACGGCAAAGACGAACCTGTTTGTGGTTGCTACCGTTCTCAAAAACGGATAGTGTAGTTTTGGGAAAGCTGTTCACGTGGACCAATGGAAAGGTGCAGCCTGTTGCAGCTGCGAAAGCGTAAGCCGCTCACCGAGAACGGAGACGTCTCGGGTCGGGGAGCTTTTCCTCCAGGCCGTGTGTGAAGAAGGCATACATCTCGGGATTGCAGGTTGATACTTTCATTTCAATCTGCGATAAGTCTCCCAGGTAAGGAGCAACCGGGCCATAGTAATCAACTTCTTCGCCGATCTGGATGAACTCGAAATCGTATTTTTTTAAGAGCCTCCACAGTGCCATTTCCATAGCTGCATACCAGTAGCGGATGCCGAGTCGTTTGCTTTCCTGATAGGCCTCGCGCAAAAGACCCAGGATAATCTCGGGCCGCCGGCGTCTGCCATGAACCGCAGGTTCTCCCTTCCGGGCTATGTAAGAGCTGATACCAAGGAGGCCGTCTCCTTCGCGCCGCCGATACTTCTTGCTGATTGCGAGTCTGCTCACTTCGGCGATCTCGTTGCGAGCGGCACCAGCATGGGCGATGCTGATTCCGCAGTGTCGTTCAATAGGGAGATCCGAAGAAGAGCCGGGTACCAACCGCACGGTGCCTACGGCGTCATGTGAATTTAAAGCGACAAAATGGATCGAGCCGGAATCGAACTCATCGTGTTCCAGTTGGCGGGGATAGTTCAGGGAATTAAGGAATCCCGTTTCAAGGCAGTAGACCTGGTATCGAATCCGGTAGATCTCCTCCATCAACCACGTATCGCCATGGCTTACTTTTTGGAAGTTGAAGTCAATCATGCTATTCTCCTTGCTCGATGGAATGATGGTCGAGGTGAGAAGGAATTATAAGCACGTTGCGGAACGGTATGCCTAACGTTAGAGGGCCGTTTGAGGAACTCTCCCTACGTATGATCGCTCTTGGAAGCGAGCATTCACGTGAACAACCAGTCTGTATGTAGGAAACGTGAACCTTCGTTGCCCGAGAACTTAATCCTGGGAAAACTAGTCAAGTGAATCAATTAAGGAATTTGGTTGCAGTATATCAGAATTCCGCGATCAGGCAAACCAAAAGTCCGACACGGTTCAGCGTTGCTTCGAAAAGCCGGGACAGCTATCCGAAGAGAGTCCGAGATGCACGTGTATTCCTGGCATCAAAACTGATGGCCGAAAGAAAACGGCCTGGACGTTCGTGCCTCTAACATGAAACTGCTTTGGTCGTGCTGTATGCCGGCATCTGCTTGCCGTGCTTTGTCGGAAGGAGAACCGCCCGTATTGTGGGATGGATCGGAATCGATACCGGGTGCTGGATGTCCGAATGTCCCTCTGACAGCGTCTCTTAGTTGTATCGGCTTGGAGTTTTTGCTTCTTAAGGAGCGGAAAAAAATAGAGGGTTCACTTAGGGACTGTTGGTTTTGTGCTCTCAGGGAGGTGCGGAACTCCCATCGCATCAAAGGTAGCCCGGGACAGAGCAAGGAGAGAGAGAAGAAATGCCAATGCGGTTTCAGCGAGTGAGTTATCAGGATCGGGAAATGATGGAGTCGCTGTATCGAGTTCGCTATCAGGTCTATTGTCTCGAGCGCGGATTCAGGAATCCTGCTGATTACCCCCGAAAGCTGGAATGTGATGAATACGATTCATTCTCGCACCATTATGCTGCACTTACTGATACGGGCACGGTGGTGGGCACCGTCAGGATAATCGTTAATTCTCCCTTAGGGTTGCCCTTGGAACAGCACTGTGATCTTGACTTTTCTTGCACCGGTGATGATCGAAGCCGTATCGCTGAGATAAGTCGTCTTGCAGTTCTCAGGGAGTGGCGTTCTGCGAGCGTTACGCTGGGCCTCTGCAGGGTGATATATCAGGAAAGCAGGCGTATGGGAGTTGTGTCGTGGTACGCAGCTATGGACAAAGGCCTGCAGCGTTTGCTTCAGCGGTATCTCTTGTCGTTCAAGCTCATCAGAGACTCAATCGACTATTTTGGTCCCGTGTCCCTGTATCGAGGAGACATACACGCTATGGCTGCTGCTGTAGCGTCTTCCAGGCCTGACCTGTACTGCTATTTAAGCAGCGCCGCATAATCTGCAGCGTTATGCCGAACCGATCCGGCAGTATCACTGGAATGTGCGCCAGCATCGCTCAGTCTATGTATTTGAACTTTTTTTCGTAGTCGAGAGGATAGGGGAACTCGGAAAAAGGAAAAAGTGTTACCGTAACCGGTACCTCCGAGAATGCAGTGATGTGTGTCTCTAGTCGATCGGCCAGTGATTGATGTGAAGAAACTCCCGGCCTCAGTTGAATTTCAGCCTGTATGGCGGGACCGCTGTGTGTGAGTTTAAAGTTACCGGTGATCATTCCTGCAATCTCTTGATCGGCATAAAGAGCATATTTGATATCTTCTGGGAAAAGTACGCATCCAGCGGTTCTTACTCCAGCTCCTCTGCCGGAAATCGCTACCAGCGGAAGGTGGAACTCAGGCAGAAGGTGCGCGAGGTTGTGGCGAGAAAGGATATCCTTGATCCGTTCATAGGGGATGATTCGTCCATGATCTCCCGGCTTGTATCTGATCAGAGGAAGCATAGCGGTTGAGCTTAGATTTGTGACCACAAGCTCAGGATAAGAATGATCCGCAAGGCCTCCGGTATCATGCTCCTCCACATAGAACCTGGTCGGATGATATACAAAAAGCATCGGACAGTCGCGGTCCGTGCCAAAGAGATCATTACTCAGAGGAGGATTAGAACGCGCGGCGCGTCTAAGGCGAATGGTATCTCTCGTTTCCTGGAAGATGCTGAGGCCGAGCTCGGATATTCCCATTGATGAGCCGACAACAACGTTGTCACCCTGCGTGCGGTGATCCACTCCAAGGAGATGAAAAAGGTAGTCACGATACCCCTCGGGAAAGCCTTCCTCTCCGACAATGATCTTGATATTGAGCAGAGGCCACTGTATACCCTCAGCGATGCCATCCTCAAGGATCTTCTTGATAAACGAATTCTCTCCAACAAGAATAATCTGATCGAAGTCCTGAGTGAACCCGCGCACCAGGGCCAGTGCCATGTCGGAACGTACGCTGACATGGGCGGTGACCGTCATCTTGCTCGGGACCTGGACACCCATGGGAAGGCAGTTGATAAGCAGGGTTTTTAGAGTACTGACGTTGAAATTACAGTCGAGCGCGAAGTCCACTTCCCCCGGAGCGTGTCTGCTTTCTCGTCGTGAGCTGAGCCCAAAGGAAAAGATTCCGGAGTGTCCTGAACTGGTCAGAATTTCCGCCAAGGGTGCCAGCGATCCCGAAACACAGAGGTCCCGGATACTGTGGCGGCAGGTATGAAAGGTGGCTTCTTTATCGAGGAGAGGAACCAAGCTCTTAAATCTCTCAATATCAATGATCTCTGCAGGCTTCACGCTGCAGCGTTCCAGATGCTGTCGGTACCAGGGCACGTGTTGAGCTGCTCGCTGAAACGCTCTTAGACAGAGTTGTTCGCTCTGCCGCTGCAGGGCAACTTCGGTCGCATTTTTGAGCTGGGAGATAATTCTACGCCGAATGATCCGAAAAGTCGTGCGCTGGAAAAGCATAGGAAGCTTCCTTGCGGTTAACGGTATTCAGGTGTGATCCGTGCAGAAGAGAACGACATAGAGCATATCACACCACGACCAGATGTATCGACTAGATTTTTATATGGTGACGCGTTGTGAAGGAGTGAAAGAAGGTCCATCTCAAAGATGCACTCAAACGAGGAGCGCGGGAGCAGGGAATGCCTCGGATAGGCTTATTGTCTGAAGATGACGGGTCGCGGTAGAGGAAACAGGTGCACAGAGGAGAAAGGCCGCACCAGGGCATTGCCCGGCACGGCCTATCAGATTAAACAATGATTACACTACCGGAAGTCTTAGGATCTCTGAAACGGATTTTTTCTTCGAAGACCGACGAGTCCTAACAGGCCTGACCCCAGAAGCAGCATTGAAGCAGGCGCTGGAACCGGAGAACCTGTAGCTATTCCGTCAACCTCGACAGTCCAGCCGTATCTAAGAAAGTTAAGGCCCCTCAGATCTCCAGCTGAATACTCGAACTGGAAGTCAGCCGCTCCACCAAGGAATTGATTGGTGTCAAAAAATTTTTCCCAAGTTCCACCAACGACCGCAAGATAGCCTATGCCTTCGCCATGGGAGTATGTAGCGTTAAAAGAAGCTGCCAACACTGTGGATGCATCACCCTCAATCACACCGGGCACGAACTGCAACTGGAGCAGAGTCACCGAGTCCGGATCACCCCCGACATACCATTGGCTGCCGTCACCGGCCGGATCAGTGGCTCCTGGGCCGGCTGCATAGTTGATTGACGACGGGGTAGGGTCATAGTAAACATACATATAGGCACCCCCGGAAACGCCCGTGGAGTTGATGTTGAAGGTGCCAGTGCTGGCGTCCCACGCCGCGTAATTGTCGTCCAGGCCGCCGAATACGATTTCGATGGAACCGGTGGCAAGACTAGGGGTCCAAAGAGGCGGGTTGTTGGGATCTTCCTGATAAATAGCGACGACAGTCAGGATACCCCAGCTGTCAGCAGTGCCGTCAGGTCCCGAGATAAAAGTCTGGTCCTGAGATGGATTTGACGGCGTATACGTGGTGCCGTAATCAGCCCCGTAGAAATCGAAGTTCACGTATTCGTCCCCTCGGACGCCCGTTAGGGAAAGAGCGTGGACGTTCGATAGTGCCGGGCCGCACAATAACAAAGCCAGTACAAAGACAACAAGAAACTTCTTCATTCTTTCACCTCCTTTTTTCAAGCTGGGAATTTGAAAATAAGTGTAGTCTGATCTCTCTTCCATCATCTGAAATCAACCACCTCCTTCTCTTTCGCTGTCCCTCCCCGGTTTGTCAGCGTAAAGGGAGCCTGCGAGGTTGCTAAAGCCGAAGCTCAGCGGTGAATCAGTACCGGGATTCTCGGCATTATGCGAAGATTTCAGCCCGGACTTGAGTTTTGATGATGTCTCCTTTCGTCAATTCAGGATTGCTGATCCTTTTGTGCGTCGAGGAACCATTCCAGTGCCTGATCGCTCACGCACTTGGAAAAGCGGCACCAGCAATTTTCTTTCCGGCAATAACTTGTTGAATCAGTATCCAGCAATCGCACTTCGTGATAGTTACAGTGCTCACACGTTCTCACCACCATATCCCTACTCCCAAGGAAAATGTACGAAACACGTGCCCTATTACTATAGATAATAAATTTAGTGTCCTGTTGAAGGTCTGTGAGGTAGGATACAACAGAAAAACTATACCCGAGAAGAATCCAGACCTTTTCGTTATTCAGAAAAGGTGCAACCCCCCGCACCCGTATAATCGTCGGTGCCCTCACCGTGTAAGATTCTTCTACCCGCCGGAGTATTGTTTTATGGAAAGCATTAAGGAGGGAAATTATCCACCCTCGTCTCCTTTTGGGTTCTCAGCCAACTGTGAAACCAGGTATACCAGAAACTAAAGTTCATGTCAATAGATAAATCCATATGGTCTTCAGGAATTGGTATAATCTTTGGAAATAAGAAGCATTTGTATCAATCGAAGGCTGATGGAGGCGTAAAAAGTCGGCAAAGAAACCACCCTGTCATCGCCGCGAAGTGCTGCTTCGGGAATTTCAGAAGGCTATCCCTTACCCCGGGTGAAAATGAGAAACGACGGCTACTCGGGAATTTTTGCAATTCCATCGAGAGTAATCGACAGGGTGAAGATATGACAGCCGGAAGATAAGGAGCAGTTTGCTACCAGCGTAGGATGGCAGAAGCAGGGGAGGGAAGATGCCATCCCATCCCCTGCCCCAGAGATGGGCTGTTCGTGTCGCTGCTGCCGGCCGAGCAGCAGCCTTAGCTTTGAAGGTATTTTGCCCTCGTCCGAAATTCTGGCCGGGAACGCCGCCGGTTTCTGATGAGTGACCATCAATAAGGTGAAGTTCCCGAACTCTAAAAGGAAAATACTCAGCTTCGGGCCGTCGGCTATGATTCTTTCTTGCTGCCGAATCGGGTTCGACGGAGACCGGCGATCCCGAGTAAGCCTGAACCGAACAGAAGCATGGTTGCCGGATCGGGAACTACCTGAAAATACACCGGGTCACTGCTTCGTGTCTGCCAGGAGAACGCATCCCCGTATCGGGAGGGATGGAGTTCGGCCTGCAGTGACATATCGTATGTCCCGGTTGCCATCCCATCATCGCCAGCCACTTCATATTCACCGAAAATTCCCTGTGCGATTTGGTCTGCAAATTCGCCGCCGGTGATGTCAACCCAGGCGGAGGCTGAACCGGCTCCGACCGGGTCGAACGCAGAAATAACGTAGACTGAGGGATTGCCGTCGCCATCCTGGTCAACGAACGGTTCACCGGCATCTCTCATGCCGTTAAGGTTAGTGTCAGAAAATAAGGGAGCAAAGGTTCCGGTCAGCCACAGGGTTCCATCACTGGAAGTAGGGAAAGAAGGAGTGGCACCGCTGTCGTCCCAGCTTCCCGGACCGGACGTGGGATCGAAATTGGTTGGCGAACCCTGATCCAGGTAAATGTCGATTCCTGCGTTTGGGCCGGCTTCGAAATAAATGTTGCCAGTCTGGTCGGTACCTTCAAACACAAAACCATATTCCAGTGCTGTAATTTGCTCCGTCGGTCCGGTACTCCAGAAAACGTCACCAGTGTTTGCGTTGTACAGCTGATCCACTCTCACAATTGCTCTTCCCTCATCACCGACCGTCGGATTCCAGGTTTCTCCGGCGCCGATTATGCCGTTGCCGTCCGTATCGCCGGAAGCCGAACCTTGAGTGGTCCAGATGGAGGTATAGTCAGAAAAATGTCCCCAGACCTCACCAGCCTCAAGGGTAACTGCTTGCGAGAGCGCCGGAAAGGCAAGTGCGGCGATTGCCGCAATCAAAAAGCCTATGGTACGTATTCGCTTCATGGTTAGCTACCTCCTCTTGTAGGGGAGAATAAGTAAATCAGTTATCTCGTCTTTGTCATTTGCTGATTTTGCCATATCCTATTTGCTCTTCATACCACCTCCTTTCATGCAACCATGCGCACTACCAATACTGACAAGCATGTGCGGTACATGGAAGCGCACGGCACAGAGTGTTAGCCTCTCGTTGGGTGTGTGAACGTATGCTTGAGAACGTATGCTTGATATATGCTGCAGTGCGTATAGTAACCATTGTCTTAATGGTATACGGTCTCACTCAAGGTACGGATGAGTGTGTGGCGAGAGTACAGCCACTTCCCTCGTGTGACCGGCAGACTGAAGACACAGCCCTAGCGTTACGCGGGCACTGCATTTTTGACAGGTCAGGTTCACTCACGAGCCAGCATGGTGATAGTACCGGCTCTTATACCCGCGACCTCGACTTTTGCTGGCGTGTCTTGATTATTCTCGTTGTTATGGGCGGATTGTTTTTGAGAAAGATGAAGCGTGTCTGAAGAAAATAATGGGGGGAGGTATCGAATATGCTGATTACACCTTGCTTATAGCAAGAATTGCATGACCTGTCAAGGAAATGAGAAGAAAAAAACGTTGCAGACAGCAGAGGAGAGCGGAATGAAGATCAGGGGGTAAGGTTAACCAAGAGTCTCTTCCACAGCGCTTCTTTTCCTTCGCCAGTGACTGCAGAGAACATGATTATCTGGTCGTGAGCCAGGTTGAATACGTGTCGTATCCTGGCGGAAGCCTGAGACCTCTGAGCGCGGGATATCTTGTCGACTTTGGTGAGTACTACCAGAAATGGTACCGCATAGTGTTTTAACCAGTCAACGAGCTCGCGGTCCTGTTCGGATGGTTCGCGACGGGCATCAATGATCACAACGGTGACCTTAAGGCTCGTACGCGTGGTAAGATAGGTCTCCACCATAGGCTTCCACTGCTTGCGTATGGAAAGGGGAACCTTTGCGAATCCGTAGCCGGGAAAATCAACGAACATGAACCGCTGATTGATGTTGAAGAAATTAAGCGACTGAGTCCGGCCCGGAGTTGAACTGGTGCGGGCAAGATTCTTCCGGTTAAGCAGCACATTGATAAGCGAGGACTTCCCGACGTTTGATTTTCCGGCGAAGGCTGCTTCCGGAAGCTGC
>JAGOGO010000012.1:30300-39793 GCA_017996625.1 Deltaproteobacteria bacterium
CTTCAGCAATGCCTTCGTCGATGACCGCGTCAGCCACAATAAGGACGGGCTTCCCGAGAATGATCGAATGAGATAACCAGTCCCGGCGAATGTGGCGTTCCTCACCAGCGAGAAATCGCTGATATGCCCGATCGATCCGGCTCAGGATTTCCTGCAGCAGCGAGAGCCGTGGATGAACAGATCCGGTCTCGCGGAGCAGGCTCGTTGCTATATCCCGCAAGTCGGGATCAACAGACGGGTCACTGTTAATATTGACGCCTGCACCGACAACTGCCCAGGCGACAGAGTCCTGATGCCCGGAGAACTCCGTAAGAATGCCGCAGATTTTACGGCTGCCTATGTAGACATCGTTTGGCCACTTGATGCCGGCAGAGACACCTGTAGTCTCGATCAGCGTTTCACACACAGCCAGAGAAGTGAGCAGAGTAAGATAAAAGACCTTTGCTGCAGGAATCCGGGGATAGAATAGAATACTAAAGAGAAGATCCTTGGCGACTGGCGAAGACCAAACGCGTTTCAAGCGTCCTTGGCCGCGGGTCTGGTGTTCGGTGACGACAGTGGTACCGTCGGGGGCACCGCGGCTGAAAAGGAGCTTTGCCTGGCTGTTGGTCGAATCAGTTTCAGAAAAATACTCAATCTGTCGACCGACAACAGTGGTACTCAGCCCGTTGCTGACTAGGCAGGGGAAAAGCCGATCAGGAAGCGAGACCAGCCGATAGCCGCGATTGCGGCATGAATCTATATCGCATCCTGCTTCGCGAAGTCGGTTGATCCTCTTCCATACCGCAGTGCGGGAGAGGTTCTGTAACCGTGCGATCTGTTGACCGGAAACATAGGCCGGACAGGTACTCAAGAGATTAAGAATGTTGGCATCGATAGCGTCATTAGACATGTGATGGAAAGAGTATCGAGTTACTACGATTGAGGGGATTAATTGTGTTCCTGAATCTAGCCGACGGGCTCGGGAACGCAGGAGGCCTCAACACACCGGGGCTCTCCACAGGGTGGCTGTAGCTGCTTCAGGAGCTGATGGTATCATATTCCTTTTGAAACTGTGCGAGCTGGCCGATGAACGATTCTATTCCCCCCTCGGGAACAATGATGAAGCTTCTTTTATCGCCGGACTTTTCGGTAATCTTCAGGTAACGCCCGTTCGTATTCTCTTTAAGATCCAGAAAAAAAAGCTTGCTTTCTATTTCAAAGCGGCGACTGAACAGTTCATTGTCCATCAATAAACCTTCCTTCTATGACTGTAAATGTCTAAACCCACCAGAAAGAACCTGAGGAACGGGTATTCTCAAGCGGCTGTATATTGCGTAGTGTGTCTGCTGAAAGCATCTGCAGTTTACCACATCATGTATCATGGTCAAAGCTTTTTAGTCTTTCCAAGCTGCTCGAAGATTTCAGGGTGCCACGGCATACGTGTTGTTCTTATCAGCCTTCGACTACTGGTTCTGACCGCTTGAGATACATAAGAATGACCGCGAGTGCGGCGGGCGTGATCCCGGAGATGCGTGATGCTTGGCCGAGAGAGCTGGGACGGACTGTGGAAAGCTTTTCGCGGACCTCGTGAGAAAGGCTGGGAATCGCAGTATAGTCGAAATCAGACGGTATCCTTACCTGCTCCAGCTTTTTGAATTTCTGTACCTGTTGCTCTTGCCGTTCGATATAGCCATGGTATTTGGTCTGGATTTCAACTTGCTCTTTTACGGAGGAAGAAATATCCTCGCTGGCGGAATGCCCCAATCCGCTAATGGTTTCGTACGTCACGTCCGGTCGGCGAAGAAGGTCTTCAAGCGATGTGACTGTCTTGATCGTTGAAGTCCCCAGGGCAAGCAGCGTCTGATTGGTTGGCTCATCCGGCCGCAGCCGGATGGAACGAAGCCGCTGCATTTCGTTGTCGATATCTTTTTTCTTCTTGAGAAAGCGTTCGTAGTCTTCTCTCTGTACTAAGCCGGCATCATAGCCTTTCGGCCGTAGTCGCAGGTCAGCGTTGTCTTCGCGGAGGATGAGCCGGTATTCGGCACGGGAGGTAAACATTCGATACGGTTCCTTTGTTCCTTTTGTGACTAGATCGTCAATGAGTACCCCGATGTATCCATCGGAGCGATCAAGAATGAACGGGTCGCGCTTCTGAGCACGGAAGGCAGCGTTGATCCCGGCGATCAATCCCTGGCCGGCTGCTTCTTCATAGCCTGTGGTTCCGTTGATTTGGCCGGCGAAAAAGAGATTGGCGATCGGTTTCGTTTCGAGAGAGGGATGAAGCTGCAGGGGATTGACATAGTCATGTTCGATTGCGTAGCCTGGCCTCATGATCTCAACCCGCTCCAGTCCCCTGATGCTTCGGAGCATTCGCAGCTGAACATCATAGGGAAGACTGGTGGGAACGCCGTTAGGGTAGTATTCGTTGGTGTCAGTTCCTTCCGGTTCGAGAAACACCTGATGACGCTCCCGTTCAGGAAAGCGCATGATTTTATCTTCTATGGAAGGACAGTAGCGAACTCCGGTGCCCTCAATGACTCCTGTATAGAGAGGAGAACGATCGAAGCCGCTTTTGATAATGCGGTGAGTTTCCGCGTTGGTATAAGTAAGGTAACAGACCGTGTCATTGTTGACACGGTCTCTGGTGGAGAGAGAAAAAGGGAGCGGGTCAGTATCACCGGGTTGAGGGATCAGTCCGGCAAAGTCGATCGTTTTACCGTCCAGTCGCGGCGTTGTACCGGTTTTGAGGCGACCGAGATCGAATCCGAGCTCTCGGAGCTGTCGAGGCAATGCGACCGAAGCACAATCGCCCATGCGACCGGCGGGAAAATTGACAAGGCCGATATGAATGAGACCGTTAAGAAACGTCCCCGGGGTGATGACAACTGTTTTCCCAAGAAATCCTTCCCCCGTATGAGTGCATATGCCATAGGCGGTCTTGTCATTGACCAGTACGTGATCGATCGTAGCTTGTTTCAGATCAAGGCGGTTCTGCTCTTCGAGAGCCCTCTTCATATACATGCGGTACTGTTGACGGTCCACTTGAGCACGGGAAGATCGAACTGCCGGCCCTTTCTTGGTGTTGAGGCGCTTAAACTGAATGGCGGTACAATCAGTGGCCCTGCCCATTTCGCCGCCTAGTGCGTCGATTTCCTTGACTATCTGCCCCTTGGCAAGGCCGCCGACGGCAGGATTACAGGACATCAGACCAGCAGTGTCCAGGTTCATGGTGACCAGCAGCGTTTCACAGCCAATGCGGGCTGCAGCCAAGGCAGCCTCGCATCCGGCGTGTCCGGCGCCGACAACGATTACGTCGTATTCTTTGGAATAGAGAATCATAGTCGAATCTTATCTTTTCTCTAACGGACGATAAAGAATGAATGTGATGGCATCGACCGAGCAGGTCTCTGAGGCAAACAAGCCACAGGGTGTTGTATGTTAATAAGGAAAATGGATTCCCGCCCCCGCGGGGGGTAGCCTCCGGCAGGAATCCAGAAACAGAGGCGATCCTGTTACTGCCTCATACCTGTAATAAATCGTAGGGTGACTTTTTTCGAAGCAATGGCACATAATCTTAATAAGCCGTTGTTAACAAACCATTTGACAATTATACGTGATGCCATTATAAATAAAACTTACATATTATCAAGCAATTCTGCATATGTCCAGCCATCAGCTTCCTTCCGAATCTTTTTATCGAAAATCTGAAGAAGCCGACCTTACTACGGAGGTGGACTAAGGCAGCAGGAGTAAAGCAGGTATTTATGACGAAACGAGATTACTACGAAATCCTCGGGGTTGGAAGAGGCGCTGCTGATGATGAAATCAAAAAAGCATATCGGCAGATGGCTCTGAAGTTTCATCCGGATCGAAATCCCGGTGATAAGGAAGCTGAGGAAAGATTTAAAGAAGCAGCCGAAGCCTATGAGGTTCTTCGGGACCCGGAAAAGAGATCCCTCTACGATCGGTTTGGACATGAAGGTCTGCGTGGCACGGGGTTCACCGGATTCTCTGGTTTTGAAGACATTCTTTCCAGTTTTGGTTCTATTTTTGAAGACTTCTTCGGTTTCGGCATGCGCTCACGAAGTCGAAATGCACCTCAGGTGGGCAATGACTTGCGCTACGATCTGAAGATTAGCTTCCTTGAGGCGGCTTTCGGGGTTGAGAAAAGTATCCAGCTTGACAAAATGGAATCCTGCCTGGCATGTGGCGGAACTGGCGCCAAACCGGGAAGCAGTCCGGATACGTGTCCTACCTGCCGGGGCAGGGGTCAGGTGATGCACTCACAAGGTTTTTTCAGCATCAGTACGAGCTGTCCGCAGTGTCATGGGGAAGGAACGATCATTAGAAATCCTTGCGGGACCTGTCGGGGTCAGGGAAAAGTGAAATCTCAGAAGACCGTAACGGTCAAGATTCCACCTGGTGTCGACTCGGGTACTCGACTGCGGTTGAGCGGTGAAGGGGAAGACGGCGCACGCGGCGGGCCGCCCGGAGATCTGTATGTGGTTCTCTTTGTTGAAGAGCACGAGACATTTCAGCGGAAAGGAGATGATATCATCTGTGAGGTTCCGGTATCATTCCCGCAGGTGGCCTTGGGCAGCCGGATAGAGGCACCGACACTTGAGGGGACTACATCACTTGACATTCCACCGGGAACTCAGACCGGGGAGATTTTTCGCATGAGAGGACTTGGTATCCCTCACTTGAAGGGAATGGGTCGTGGGGATCAGTATGTGCAAGTGACGGTTCAGACCCCCTCCAAGCTCACAAAACGGCAAGAAGAACTACTGCGAGAGTTTGCGGAGCAAGGAGGAGATGTCGTCAGTACGGGAAAGAAGAAATTCTGGCAGCGAGGCGTGTAGTTTGCTGGTCATGAAGGCAAGGCAGCGATCCTCCGCTGCAGTGACGTCTCCGGCGATGGCAGGATCGGTAGTTTTACGGTGAATGTGGTTCCGCTGCCCTGTTTGCTCGATACCTGGAGTGTGCCATCATGATCTTTAATAATCTTATGGGCGATTGTTAGCCCCATTTCGCTCTCAGAGCGCACGGAGTTTGCGTAGGGGCCGTTCATGCTTGTGGTACTGTCAGGTTCTCTGCCGCCGCCGGTATCGGAAACAGCGACTTCAACATAGCCGCTATCCGTGGTGCGTGTGTGCACGTCAAGCATTCCTCTGTCCGCTACTGACTCGATGCGGTTTTCAAGCAGATTGGTGAATGCGAACAGCAGATTTTTCCGATCGGCACGTACCAGCAGGATGTCAGAGGAAAGATCCTTATGGACATTAATAGCGCGATTCCCCCGTCTTTCGGCAAGCGAATCCAGCACCTGTTCGAGAAGAGCGTTAATGTTCGTTGGTTCGAAGTCGACAGAAATGTATCTCTTGAACTCCGTGATCCAAAAGATCATTTTCTCCAGACGGTCGACTTCGTTGATCACGATATCGATATCCCGCATCAGCGAATCTTGAGGGGGAAGTTTTTTTTTGAGTCGGCGAGCGAATCCGCCGATGGTGACGATCGGGTTTCGGGTTTCGTGAGCTACCCGGTCAGCCATCACCCCCAAGGCGGCTAATTTTTCCGACTGAGTCAGAAGCTGGCTTTTGATGCGGAGTTCCTCAGTACGCTTCACCACCTCCTTTTCCAGTTCCTCGTTGAAATTTATTACCCTTTCATAGAGTCGGGCATTTCGGATCGCCAGCGCCAGCTGCTGCGCCAAGGCTTTCATGAATTGAGAATGCTCCTCGGTGAAGAAGCCTTTAGTGTCCTTGCTCGCTCCGGCAAGGACGCCCAGCACTTCGTTATCAACCGCAATTGGAACCAGACCGAACGACTGGATGCCTTCCTGGACCTCGATGTTGGTTGATACCGGCTTGACGGCTTTTTCGGCATCCTCAACGAGAATGATTGTATTAGTGAGAAAGCACTGTCCGGAATAGCTGTCCATTGTGGGTCTGCGGGCCGAATTATCGATGAATTCCTGGCTCAATCCTTTCTGGCTTTTGATCCGTAAAAATCCGTCCGGGTCCATGAGACGGATGGACCAGGTATCAGTCGTGAAGTTTTTCATAAGGACATCGGTGATGGAGTCGAGTATTTCTCGAAGACTAAGTGAAGAGTTGATCTTGGTGGTCGCTTCAAAAAGAACAGAGAGCTCCCGCAGGCTGCGTTTTAACCTCCTGCTATGATCGAGCAGAAGCACATTGGTTTTCTCCAGATCATTTCTGGCTCGAAGCAGTTCCTGAGTCTGAGCGTGGAATTCTTCGTTGCGCTGTTTCAGCGCCCGAGACAGAGCGCTATATACCTCCGCAAGCCTTCGAAATTCATCTGCTGAAGGCGGTTCAAGTTCAAGGAAGTCTCCTTTGGCGATGAACTCAGCCTGTTGAGCAAGTATCGTGATTGGATGAGTAATGGTGCGGTAAAGCAGAAAAGAAATGGCTATTGTCAAAACGAGAGTAAGACCTGTGAGGCAGAGAAAAACAACAGTGCTGCTCGCCAAGGCTCCGGATATTCCGCTCACAAGAGCCAAGGTGAGAAAGCTGAGTATGATTTTCCTCTTCAGGGAGAAGTGTAATGGCCTGAGTTTCATAACTCACCGCGATTGGATGAGGAGGGGCTCTCTCCTGCGATTATGCTATATCAGGAAGGGCGCTTTGTAAAGCAGCCAGAGGCAGGTTCAAGGTTGGAAATTGGAATTAAGTTTCGACCAGCCCCTTTTCTTTGGCGTATGTGGCGAGTGCAAGAGTGGTGTGAAGATCGAGTTTCCGTCGGAGGTTGGCTCGATGTTTTTCAACCGTCTTAAAACTGATGCACAGCTGTTCGGCAATTTCCTTATTGCGACAGCCTTCACCAATAAGCTTAAGAATTTCCCGTTCTCGTTGGGTGAGCGAATCTCCAGGAAACTGTAAGGCCGATCGTCGTGTCGTTTCCAGAAATCCTTGAATCACTTGTCGGGATATCCCGGGGCTGATGTAGGACTTGTCATCAAGTACACTGGTGAGAGCTAAAAGCAGTTCGGAATGAGTGTTGTCCTTAAGGAGATAGCCGTCAGCTCCGGCCTCGAGGGCCACGATAATATGATCCTCGGTCTTGTGCATGGTTAGAACCAGAATCTTGATCTGGGGAAAACGTCGTTTAATCTCTCGTATGGCTTCAGTACCGTTCATCCGGGGCATCGAAAGATCGATCAGAAGAAGATCCGGTTGATGCTCGGTAACACAGCGAATTGCTTCGCGGCCGTCCGCTGCCTCACCGACGACAGCGAAATCAGAGCTTGCAGAAAGCAACCCTTTCAGACCCTCTCGTAAGATCGCATGATCTTCGGCGATAACAATGCGCTTTTTGACTTTCATCATGTCCTGACCAGCAAGGGAAATTGTTTCCATTCCGTGGAAACAGACACGTGTCCACCAGAAGTGATGCATGCGGGTGCGGAACGTACTCTCGTGAGAGTATGTACCATACTCTGACGTTTTGTGCAATGTATCTTCCTGAGGGAAGAAAGTAAGGTTCTACGGAGCAGCGGTAGGATGAAGGTATTACCGGCAGGAATGATACGTTTTTGTGTTTTTGAGTAAATACAGCCTCAGTGTCAGGAAAATACCCCGAATCGTGTATTTACGGCAGCAATGCGGTTACAGTAAAAACAGGGAGGTATGCGTACTTATCGGTGCGTGCGGACGCGGGCACGTAGCTGCGGATAAAGTATGAATGCAGTGAACAGCCGCAGTATAATTGGTTGCGGGATCCACAAGCAGTACGGAGCAGCTGGTTTCTTCGAGTTGGCATCGCCCCCGTTCCTGCTGAGGCTGTGTCGCGATTTTTTTATCTTGCGAGCGATCCCGCTGTAAGCGGGAGATCGTGGCAATCTGAGAATCAATCGCTTGCGAGATTCCTTCAGTCGTTTCACTCCTTGCCAATGACCTTGCGACACATTCCTGCTTCTAGGAGAGCACGACATGAGATTTCACGATATCAAACGCATGGCAAAAAACATAGGAATTAATCCGTATCGTATGGACAAAATTGAGGTGATCCAGGCCATCCAGCGAGCCGAACACAGTCCCGATTGCTATGGAACGGAGCGGGTCAAAGAATGCGAAGACGCAGACTGCATATGGCGAATGGATTGCCTTTCGCATAACAGTCGGTCGGTGATAGGGTAGCATGGCAATGCTGCTTTCCGGATGTGTTGTGTTTGACCATCGTGCGAAAATATGGTTATATTTGCATTGCCTTATCCGACTGGATGGTATTCTTTCGGTAACCTCAGAGGAACATTTCGACACGTCTCGCGGAGGGTGATACTGATAATGAAGAAACCTGTCAAAGTGTACAGCTTAAGTACCTGCAGACACTGCAAGAGCACTAAGAAACTGCTTAGTCAATGTCAGGTGGAGTACGATGTTACCGATGTGGATATGCTCGATAAGGACGAGCGGGAAGCCGTTCTCAACGACATAAGAAAACTGAATCCAAAATGCACCTTTCCCACGGTGATTATTGGAGACAAAACGGTCGTTGGATACAAGGAGGATGAGATCAAGGAGGCTCTGGGCTATGAGCGATGAGGAAGTACAAAGGCTGTACGATTTCTTGAAGAAGACTCAGGAGGCCAAAGGCTACTATTTCAATCAGGACCTCGAGATCACCTATGATCTTCTGAATGGCTTGCTTGAAAAGAGAAAACGATATGGTTACGTCTCGTGTCCCTGCCGACTGGCTTCAGGCGATCGCGAATGGGATCAGGATATAACTTGTCCTTGTGTCTACCGGGAGCCTGATGTCAAAGAATATGGAGCCTGCTATTGTGAGCTGTACGTTTCCAAGGAGTGGAATGAAGGAAAAGTTCCCCATGTGTACGTTCCTGAGCGGAGACCGATTGAGAAGATCCGTTTTTAGATAGAGGGCTTGCAGGTGCGGTTCCGGCCGATGCCTCTTGTTTTCACTCCTTACTCCCCACTCTTTAGTCCTTTCTATCCAGCCTGGACCCCTTTGTTGCCTGTCGGGTAGGGTTTTTCCACGAGAAAATACGGAATCTACTGTATTCAAAAGTACATGCATCTTGCTTATAGAAGGGTTAGTAGGTCTGTTGCATATAGGTTCAGGAAAGGACGAAGTACCATGTTTCAACATATTCTAGTTCCACTGGACGGGTCTCCCCTAGCCGAGAGAATATTACTGTTTATGAGCAGGATGGCGCAAGTGATGGGAAAACGGCTCACGCTGCTGCGGGTTCTTGAGAAGCCGGAGCTGTTTGCGTGCGCTGGACCAATAGACCCACTGGAGTGGCAGCTGTGCCGAGTCGAAGCAGAATCGTACCTGGCAACCATGGCGCAGCGTTTGCAGGAAGAGGGGCTGGAAGCAGATTATGTGCTTCTGGAGGGAGATCCGGCAAATACCATTATCGAGTTCATTCATGGCCAGGATGTTGATCTCATCCTCGCCAGTTCGCACGGTCGCAGCGGACTGACGGGATGGAATGCCGGAAGCGTTATGCAAAAGGTACTTGCTC
>JAGOGO010000121.1 GCA_017996625.1 Deltaproteobacteria bacterium
TGTGTACACAGGGAAAGGAGTGGGTGCTTGGAGAGGTGCACGGTGGAGCAAGCGTTCCCTCTGACGCAGGGAAAATGGTTGAACAGTGGTGGCAAAGGATACCGGGGAAATTCAGTAGCGTGCATACGGATGCCTTTGTTGTTATGCCTGATCACATCCATGGAATAATCGTTCTTTCACATGAATCCGGCACAAACGTAGGGGCAGACCCGTGTGTCTGCCCACCAGACCCGTGTGTCTGCCCGGACAACACGGGCGCACACACGGGTGCGCCCCTACAGCGCATTGTTCAATGGTTCAAGACAATGACGACAAACGAATACATCAAGCATGTAAAGAATGGCGGATGGAAACCATTCGCCGGACGATTGTGGCAGCGCACCTACTACGAACACGTGATTCGCGATGACTATGAATTGAACATAATCCGGAAATACGTTATCAACAACCCGGCCCGGTGGGATGAGTAAGGGCACGGCGCCGTGTTCCTACATAAAGGGCCGGGCGCGTACGATGGTGAGCTGTACCCCTACGACGGTCGCGCTATACCAGCAGCTTCTTTGACCACCGTGCCTCGATGCAGGTGCCGCTGCCCGGAGCGGACTGGATAAGCAGCCGGCCGCCGGAGTATTGCACTCGTTCCCGCATACTGGAGAGCCCGAGACCCTTATTGAATGCCTGGACGTGTTGTGCATGTTCTACATCAAAGCCCCGGCCGTTATCTTCTATGTGCAATGTGAGCAGTCCGGTCTTCTTATGTACCGAGAGGAGCAACAGATCCGCTTCGCTGTATTTACCGGCATTGTTCATTGCCTCCTGCAGCACCCGAAAGACGACAATCTTCAACTGCTCGGGCACATCGTTTTCCGTAATTGTAATCTCCTGGTGAATCCGAATGGACGGATGGGTAGTCTGGAATTGTCGGCAAAACCAGTGGATCGCAGCAAGGAGACCCATTTCATCGAGCATGGAGGGTCGCAGCTCCATCTGGAGACGGCGCATGTCTTCCACGCACTGCTGGATCAGTGGAACGAGATCTTCTATCGGTTTGAGGTCGAGTGTGGGTTGTTCCCTCTTAACCTTTAGCAATGCTGCTTCCACCCGATATTTCACGGCTGAGAGCACCTGGCCGGCGTTATCGTGGATCTCGTTGGCCACCCGCTTGCGCTCATTTTCCTGTGCCTGCAACAGTTCATTGGAAAGCTGTCGAAACTGATTCTGGGATTTTTTCAGGGCCGTGGTTCGGTGCTTCACGCGTCGTTCAAGTGCCTCGTTGAGCTTGAGAATTGACTGCTCAGCCTGGCGAAGCTCGGTAATGTCCACCAGCACATTCACCACCCCATTAATCCGACCTGAGGGGTCACGCAGCGGCTCGGGATGAGGCAAGGTGTGAACGCGGCTGCCGTCCGGTCGCTCGAAGATTAATTCCTGATCAGTTCGGCTTTCACCAGTGCGCAAGAGGAGGGCAACAGGGCTTTCTTCCGGGGGCAAAGGCGTACCATCCGGACGGTAGACCCGCGGGGAGCCGCACCAGCGATCACGACCGAGCTTTGGTTTGCGCTGCCAGAGGGAAAAGGCCGCCTGATTGTAGAGGTTGATGCGTCCTTCGGCATCGCAGGTAAATACCGCCACAGGCAGTGCACTAAGGAGGAGGCGATACCGAGCCTCACTCTCACGCAAGGCTTTCTCAGACTGTTTGCGCTCGGTGATGTCAAGCACCGAAAAGGTTACGCCCTTTGAAGGAGAAACGGTCGCGTCAGATGGACTCGAACTAAGGAGCACATTTATGATTTTACCATCCTTGCGTCTGAATTTCGTTTCTACGGTTCCGAGGCCACATTGTCGTATCTGCCGGTACTTCTCGCTCCCGACATAGTCATACTCGGCATCGTTGGGGTAGAGAATTCTGGCGTTTTTTCCAATGAGTTCATCTCGCGAGTACCCGACGATGTCACAGAGACGATCATTTGCGTCAATCAGAATCCGGTTACTCACAACACCTATTCCTGTGGGCACTACCTGAAAGATATTCTTGATCCTGGCCTCGTTTCGCTTGCGGCTACGCGCTTCTTCTTGGCGCAGCAGCTGTAGTTCTGCAATAAGCTGGCATTTAGTTTTAGCTTGATCATTCATGACGGATAATTGGTTGGAAAGATTCTGTTCGGCCGGGCGAGAAATCATGCACGGTGTCTCGTCCTAGCGAAATTACTGGATATACTATGAAGTTCATCGGGCAAAAGACAGGAGAAGATACATAATAGGAACATCTATCGTGGAATTTCAAGGAGTGGGGAACGTGACCGTCGAGTAAGGGCTAATGATTGCTGACATTTTTTGCTGCAGAATGCTGCCTGAGTTTCGAGGTGATACTTCCCCGGCGTCAGGATGAGAGAAAGCCATTCATCCGAATACACTATTTTCCCCGATATGCTAAGACGGGCTGATCGGTTTGTCAAATATTCTCACCGTATGGATTTTTTCGCACGATGAGAATCACATGCTCCTATTTACTTGTTTCAGAGGATCCCGATAAGGAAGAATACTCTACTGAACTACCCGGGCCGCCCCATCGGTACGCCGAATAACGCGGACCCGATCGCCGGCAGTAAAGGGCACATCAGCGCCCTGAACCACGACAACGCTTTCTCCGCTGTCAAGTTCCACAGTAATCTCGAGGCCTTTTTCAGCTGTTACCCCTCGTTCAGCAGCTCCGCCGGCAGCAGCACCAGCAATAGCGCCACCGGCTCTGGCGACGTCGCGGCCAGACCCTGCACCGATCGTACCCCCTAATACATAGCCCATCACTCCACCCGCTATAGTACCCGCAGTAGAGGTCCCCTCAATAGCCACTTGTCTGACGTAGACCACCTCTCCCTGATCGAGTCGCTGGGCGGTTTTTACTTCACCCCGGGAATAGACGTCAGGGGAGGTGCTAGGCGTACAGGAAGCAACGGTTAGGATCGCCGTCATCAAAAACCAAGCAATGTCTGCGTAGAACGATCTCATCGCGGAGCCTCCTGCCGAAGGTTAAGAGGTGGCGTTGCCAGTGGGCAATGGCCTCATGAGGGGCTGTGAGGTCGCCTTTATGGACACTAAACTTAGGGAGGAATCTAACTATTGTCAAGATAGCTGAGACAGAATGATACAGACGGGAATAGTATTGTGCCGCGGAGACAGCCTTATTTGAGAGTCAGCACGGGTGGTGTCCGGAAAAAAAGCGAGACCGGCTATCTGGCGAGGACAACGACGTGATCAACATAACTGCAGGCACTTCTGGCGGCTTCATTGCACCTGAAGAGAATCTTCACATTCCGCTTCCCTGCCGGAAGGTAACCCCAGTTCGTATTCCATTCAGCGTCTTCGTATGTTTCAATCGCCTTCCAGTCAGCGTCGCTATTCACCCGGGGATTTGACAGCACCGAGTACTGTACCTGAAGAATGCTGTCCGATGTCGATTTGGCAGTGTACTTGAGAATCACCTGACAGTAAGCGCTGGTATCCAGCGTTTTCATGATATAGCCTCTGCGGGTAACACCGGAAGCTCCTTTGAGATAACAGGAACGATCGCCCAAATGAGGTGTGAGCATGGTGGTGCCTTGAGCATTCTCGCTTTTGGGATTGACGGTCCAGTAACCCGGCCATGCTTCATCGCTATCAAATCCAGACATGAACAGCACCGAATAATCGCCGTAAGCAGCGTTCACAGCAGGTACAAGGTTATACCAGACCCGGTTTTGAACAGTTTCTATATACGCATCGGTAAAAAACAGAGCAGCATAAGGGGGATCGAGCTTCCAGTTGATCCAGGGGATCGTTCCCTTCGCGCCATCACTGCTCATCACGTATCCGAAATCGTTTTCAATACCGGAGTGAGGCAGCCAGCAGCCGATGCCATATTCCGCATTCATTCCCCGGTTCGAACACCTCGGCATGGCACTTGTTCTTGGTGTTCGCATGGAGTCGATGTGCTCCCTGGGGAGGAGAATCGGAGTGCCGGAGGTGCGAATACTATCTTCAAGGAAAGCAGCCAAGAACCTCATATAATCGAATGGCGTGGTAACAAGCCCGCCGCCAATGCGAGGGGTCCATGCCTTGTTTTGTTTCATTTCGCCAAAAGAACAGACCCAGCCCATGCCGTCATTGCGCCCGGGAATTTCAATGCCGAGGGGGACTTCAATAGAGTCGCGAAAAAGCTGCCAGAAATGATACTCCGATCCATAGAGGTCCTGCACTCGTTGCTCGGCAACGCTGCCGGCGACTTGGTAAGAAACGCCGCCGTAGCAAAACTGAGTACCGGGCTCAGCGTCCAATGGTAAGTCGCCTAACCGTACTACTTCATCATAAAAATTTATGCTGCAATTATTGAGGATGGGACTGTCTTTTGGCAGCCCTGAGGTATGCGAGAGACACTGCTCAAGGGTAATCTCGTTCTTCGGATACGTATCCCAACCGTTGTCGAACCAATCGGAGATTAACGTTTGTTCGAGGTCCGGCCCGGCAATCTTCATGATGACGGTTGCCGTCAACCATTTGGTAGCCGAGTACACGCAACGCTCGGTATTTCTGGTATAGCCGTTCTGGTAATTTTCGTACGCGAGTACAGGCTCTTTGGTAGCCTCGTTGAAGTCGTCGGCAACAAGCAGCGCCGCTCCTTCGAGTTTGGCTGCCTGGGTTAGATCCTTCATCACTTCATTGACTTCAGTCCAATCATAGGTCCATCCGTAGTGACAAGGGAGGGAAAAGGGTGCCTGAAGCACCGCAATCAAAACGACAAGCATGTAGTTTTTCACGGACTCTCCTCCTTATGGGAGTCTATTTCCCCTTGGGTGATCAACGCAGACGCGGTATCTGGCAGAAGCCGATCTTTTACGGCTCATGAAAAGGGAACTGTACAATACTACCGGTGTGAGGCGGATCGTGAGGTTCTCAACCGGTCAGATGAATCACAGAACATGAATGCCGTATAAAAATAATTATAGCGAACAAAACGCTCAATTCCAATAAGAAAAACAGAGATGAGCATCCACTCAATACAGTGAAAGCAGAAAATTGTCGAGGTAAGGTGGTATTTAGATGTTCGCGGGCACAGTATGTGACCCTGCCAAGGACAGTACTGATATCGGGACGGCAAAACGTGCGCTGGAAGCGAAGGACGTGAGATCCAGTGTTCAGCGGGAGGTTCGAGGCAGATATGCGGGAATAGGATGTGGCTTACGGAGCGGAAAGGCTACCTGGGATGGGACTCAAAGTTCGACGCGAAGGAGAGAGTTTCGCTTAGCCGCACTGGAAAGCATTAAGGGGGGCGGTGTAGTGGGCTAGTATCCACCCAAAATCTCCCGAGGGGAGCTGTACATAGAGCCATTCGGAAGAAGTGTCATATCCGTATATTATCACGCCGTCTCCCTGATCGAGAAGGCCGATTATCGGAAAGTCGTATCCCGGACCGGAGCGGACATTCAAGGCTGAGGCGGTCACGACAACGGTTTGGTCAGCGTACGTGGCAATATAGTACGGCTGTACAATCGTAATCGGTTCCTCAATAATAATCGTTTGGTTCGGGACTCTCAACGCCGAAGAGAGAGCGGGACAGCCGATTGCACCGATAAAAATACCTTGAGCAATCCCACATCCACCATCGTCATCGTAACATTTATTATGTTTGTATGAATGGCCCCGGTGGTGAGCGGTGTGGTGTTTATCACCGGAGCAGCCATGGCCTTTGTCTGAATGATGATGCTTGCTCCAGTGATCGTCATGCTTGCCAGAACAATGATTGTGCTTGCCTGCATGATGTTGATGTTTGCCGGAATGATCGTGATGCTTGCATGAATGATCATCATGCTTGACCCTGAATTCGGAGCTTTTAGCGATCGTTACGCTGCCTTTGGGGAAACGATCCCCAAAAGTAACCGGCGGCTTGCTGGTCCTTGAAGGGTGACGGTCATGCTTTGCAGGGGTCTGATTGATCTTGCTGGTATGCCGGGTCGTCCCGGATGCGTGATGATTAAAGGCCGGCGACGGCTTGCTGCTCCGAGAGACGTGCGAACTGTGGTGAGAGGGGCTCCCGTTTGTTTTCGGTGAATATTTGCTCCCTCTGGCGGAATGATCGTCAGGGGTGATTGACGACTTGCCGGCTTTAGAGACGTAGGCGTTGTGAGGAAAAGAGCGTTCGGCGCCTTTCGGTGAAGGCGCACTGCTTCTGGATGAACGGTTCTGGAATGTGACCGATGGTCTACCGCTTTTGGAACTATGCCCCTTGTGTTCAGAAGGGTGTCTATCAGTTTTGGTCGAGTTCCTGTCATTCTGACTGGTATGCTTTGCGCTGGTGCTCTCGCGGTCGCCATGGCTACGAGAATGGCCGTCGTTTCGCGAATCGGCAAAACCGGAGCTTACGCTGAAAACAAGATACAGTATGATTGTGATGATTGCAGCTACTCGTTTCATGGATGTTCTCATCCTTCTCGGAGAAGTCTGTTGCCTGTCAAGCGAAACCTGCCGAAAACATTTTTGCTTCTCATGCTAATCAGTCGTTGGAGGAAAGGAGGAGGTTACAGGCAGCGGAGCCGCAGGAGAAAAGGGTGGCAGAAACTGAGGGAGAAAGGGATTGAGGGACTAAGTTCGGTCCTTCGGTTCTTCAGTCCCCTTTCTCCCCTAATATCTCAGCCTGTGTTATAATAATACAACATCTCACGCCCACGATGTTTTCTCTCGTATGAACGAGGGAGTCTCCGGGCCAGTGTGTGGCAAGTATTCGTGATACGTCATGAAAGGCTGCGCAAGGAGGCTATTTAGAGCTTCATGACTGTGTTTTTGGGCCTGAAAACATCGTTCCGGGATATACGGTAGTAGCGGGCGTAAACGGAGTCTTGCCAGCAGGATATGTTTGGTATTTCACTCGGAAAAGGAAAAGGGCCACACATTGCGCGATGACTGGCTGAATGGGACGGGATATGAATCGCCGAATAGTATTGGGTTTTAGGTGTACGCTTCACTGCCACGAGCAATCGTGGTACTATGGGGAGCGAAAAGCTAAGGAGCGGTGGCAAAAAAGAGAATCGATGCCAGGATCTGTAAGGTGGCGGTGAGCATTGCCGCGAAGCCGTGATGTGGAAAAGGAGATTGTAGCGATTGAAGTAATTCGAATCCAGCGGGCAGCAATCAGGGGGAATACAATTATGGAAGCAGTGTTCCCCTGTGATTGTACCGAGGGGAAAACAACATGTCGCACATGAGGTAGGTTGATGTTCAAGACAATTGACGATGTTCAAACTCTTATGGAGCAAGCAGGGTATATCTGTGACCGGCCGCTGGCTACAGCTGTCTATCTGGGATATGCGTTGAAAAAGCCGATCTTGATTGAGGGAGAACCAGGAGTTGGGAAGACCGAAGTTGCCAAGATTGTTGCCCAGGTTCTTCAAACCCGATTAATCCGGCTCCAGTGTTATGAAGGGCTGGATGCAGAACACGCTCTGTATGAGTGGGACTACGCCAGGCAGATGCTGGAAATTCAGTTGATCGGATCTCAAAAGGAAAGCGGCTGTGACCCTCAGCTTGAGAAAACAATTTTTAGTGAGCGATTTCTCCACAAGCGACCGCTGCTGGAAGCCATTCAGGCGCAGTCTCCAGAGCGCGTGGTGCTGTTGATTGATGAGGTTGATCGATCAGATGAGGCGTTCGAGGCCTTTCTGCTGGAAGTGCTCTCCGACTTTCAGATTACGATCCCGGAGATTGGAACAATACAAGCCAGGCAGCGTCCCTTCGTTGTTATCACCTCCAATCGCACCCGAGAGCTGCACGATGCACTCAAACGGAGATGTCTCTATCATTGGATTGATTATCCCTCTCTTGATAAAGAGCTGGCGATCATTAAAGCGAGGGTTCCGGGTATGCAAGGCGAGCTGGCGAAACAGATATGCACGATGATGCAACGGATTCGGGAGATGGATCTTAGCAAAAAGCCCGGCATCTCCGAAACATTGGATTGGGCTGAAGCGCTCATCGCGTTAAACAGAACAGTAATCGATAAAGACGTTGTCGAAGAGACGCTGGGGTGCATTTTCAAGTTCCGCGAAGATCAAGAAGCCTTTCGCCGCAAATTGGAGCTAATGCCTTCAGCGGGTTGCTTCTAGCGATCAGAGTTGCTTGTTATGGCGAACGTGTCAGATCACTTCGATGCGGAT
>JAGOGO010000122.1 GCA_017996625.1 Deltaproteobacteria bacterium
CTTATATCCTGTCCGGGAAAAAGGCTTTCAACGATGCCGACAATTTTCTGATGACCAGCGAGTTGGAGAGGAGCAAATCCGATCCACACGCCACTGTCATCATAGGCGATAAGAGCCACGTCAACAGGGCGGTCTTCCGTATTGACAAAAGCAACCCCGGTCCAGCCGCTTTTTTCAATTTTGGCAAACACTCGTGCCTGATCGTCATTCCCCACGCTGGAAAATCCTGCCAGCTGGGCTCCGTTTCTGGTGCCGAAGAGTTCAAACCCGGTCAAGTCTCCGCTTGCCGCCTCAATCTTGAACCAGGCAGTTCCGGCCGGCAAACCTAGCCCGGCGGACTCTCCGAAAAAGCGACCCTGCGGATCGAGTGTTACCGATAGTGGCGCTAATGCTGTTCCATCGTCCTGATACGGCGTAATCACGATATTCATACCCGTATTCGACGGATTATAGGCCACGACTCCGGTCCACCAATCCTGATCGCTCGCCACATGGGGATAATACAACGTGGAATCCCTTTCATCGGTTAAGGGAACACCGCTCAGTTGAGTATCGTTTCCGAACAACTCCAGTCCGATTACACCATCAGCACCCGCTATGCTTCCACTGTGCAGATCCGGCTGAGGCGTACCGTCAAAGAGTGATTCGATAGTGAATGACGTGTGCTGATACGGATACAGCGGCACGTTCTTGACTGTACCGTTGTCAAAGGTTATGACCAGATTCTTAGTGACTGTCGTGGTGTTTACCAAGGCAAGTCCGGTCCACCAGTTCGCGTCGGATGCAATATGCGCCAGCGGAATGACAGCGCTGTTAATGTGATCCGTTGCAGGAATCGCGACCCGATATACTCCTGTCTGGTAGAACTTCGTGTAGCCCTTTGCATCAGAAGACTCCGTTTCCAGAATAAGATAGCTGATTGCTGCCGGATTACTGAATTGCATTCCCACGGTAAGCTCCATTCTTCCATTGGGAAGCAGTGACACCGGAATGGGGTCGGAAACGGGAAGTCCATTTGCGTCATACGCTCGGAGAGTTCCATTCAGAGGCTGAACAGTACTGGTATTAATAACAGCAACTTCCGTTTCCCATGAGTTTCCGCTGGCAACATGCGGGTAAAAGAGACTTCCTTCTGGAACCGGATCACGCGAGATACTGAGCCCCATCAGCGATATTGCGATCGGACCCGTAATATTGGTGGCATTGTGATTAGTAATCTCCAGGACACCTGGGATTGCGCCCTCACTAACCGGCGAAAACCGTATGACGATGGACAGCAACTCCCCTGGTGCCAGGGTGAAGGGACCTCCCCCGCTTACGACAGAATACGGAACACTCGGGTTGGCGATGGTGCCAGTCAGTGGAGCAGTCGACGCCGGGTCGTTCATCACGGTGATGAGCTGATCTGCACTTGTTCCAGCAATAACATTGCCAAAATGAACAGCAGTGGGACTATACCAAAGGTTTACCGTAGAGACTTGTGAGGCAACGACTACCGTACCGACCATTCCTTGAGCACAATGAGGAATACAGTAGTAGGGAAAGGCCCCGGGTTCGAAAAATGTCACGGAGAATTCAAAAGGTGCGCTTTGAACTCCAGAATCCCAAGAACCGTCAGGAGTACAGGCGGAACCAGAGGTGGTAGAATGAGCACCGTTTATCCACACCCACCGTACCGTGTCCCCGGGCTGAATGATTACAGTCGCAGGAGAAAACTGAAAATTCGATACTTGCACATCGAAGATAGCTGCAGCTGCAGGTGAGCTGCTGCCGGAACCCAGAAGCAATAGCAGCAGAAGAATAGAAACCATTGAACAGATATGCTGCGGGTATTTCTTGTCCATTCTAACCTCCTTTAAAAAGTAATTGGTTCAGTAGTATAGTGCGAAGCAGACGTGAGACCTTTCGGCACGCTTCTGCCGTAGACGATGTGAACCATCCAGCTTGTTTCCGGTATAAGCAGCTGCCGGATGGGTCGGAGCCGATGAGGAAGATTTCGGTATCACTGCACCACCGAATATCGGTTTTTCTTGACTGAGAGTAGCTGGTGTGATGAAAAAGAATAATACGGGGATCCATGTATTTGGCTCAGGAAAGGGCTTTATTTTAAACATCAGGAACCCTCTATCACTTTGATGTCATACAGCGTATACTAGAGAGACACCGAAACAATCGCCAAAGTCCGTGGTACTGTGAAAGGGCATGGATATGGTATGCACAACGATTTCTGGCCGGCGTGACGGTATCACGCTCATCGAGCTCATGACCGTAATCGCACTGATCGGATTGCTGGCAGGGCTGATTATTGGAGGTTTCATAAGTTATCAGACCGAGAAAAAACAGGCGTTAGTCCAGGCGCATCTTGAAAATATCCGGCTGGCACAGATCAGCTACCGGGAAGCTCACGGAGTCTTCGCCTCCCGACTCGAAGACCTGGCGGTGATTTCTTCCGGACCGTCGCGCTACTCATACCATCTTGTAACGAGTGGCCTCGACCGCTTCAGCGTTCAGGCAAGCGGCAATATTGATAGTGATTCTACTCTTGACGTATGGGAAATCACTGAAAAGGGAATTCTTACCCATGTAGTTGATGATGCACAGGATTAGCATAAGCAGACGTTTTGTGCGGGTCCCTCGTCTCCTGTGTTCATTCGATACCTCATTCTCCGCAAAACCAGAACCATGGATACCAGAATCATTCCGACTGAATCGGTGGCCATGCACCTTAACCGCCGCTGCAGTGCCATCCTCAGCTCAGCCAGGCGGTCTCTCTACTTCTCGATTGTTTCCATAAATTCTTTTCCATCCTTTCTTGATCGCGTATTCCCGCATGGGTATATTTGGCACAAAACAGGAGAAGATCGCTGCGGCTGTCCGCATGGGCGAACGTGACTCGATAACGTGCTCGAGCATCTGGCAGCAGAGGATCGATGGTCAGAAGAACAAGGCAATCCGAAACGGCAGCGCAAACACTGTCCGGGAAACCGCACCAGCGGAAAATGAAGCACTCTCACTGAAATATCGATATCATTACTTTCTCTTGCATGAGCTCCCGATCGCCAGCGACGCCGTTGTCGGCAGCCTTCTACAGTATGTCAGGACAGAAAAATGAGGAAGTCCCGCTTTACAGCAGGCTTTTGCGCAGCGTGGATACTGTTTTTCGGATCGCATTCACTGGGATTCCAGAACAGTACCGCTCAGCTGCCGTCAACATCACTGTTTCAGAATGAGAACAGTCTCGGTGAAACAGGTACCTATGTGCGGAGGATACTCTTTTTTCATCTGTATCGAATCACATTTCTTACCCTTCCGCCTTCTCTGCTTGTGGATGTGTACCGTGCTGAGCAAGCAGCCGGAGCATCGGTCGATGCCACCGTAGATACGCTTGCGGATTTTCTCCTCGATCCGGACAACTCTATTCCGCTTCAACTGAACATTGAAATACTACGAGGCGGCGTTGGCTGCAGCCGTCAGGAGAATGCAGTAAGGACCATCCTGCAGCGGGCGGGATTCCCCGTCGATGAGAACTGGAATCTGGTAAGGAATAAGGAACTCCAGAAAGAGATTGATCTCTTTATCACTACAATCATGGGTGCCGATCCTGCCGGGCACAAGCGCGTATGCCGCGATATCGAGAAAGGTGATCAATTTATTCTCACCATCACTGCTCGCGATGAAGCCTCGGTTAGGTACCAGCCCGCTTCGGGCAGGGAAAAAGCAAGAAGCGAAGCGGTGCTGCTCCCTTCGTCAATGATCCTGAGGGGTGTGTTTTCCACCTACTTGTCCACACGAAACTGCAATCCTGCCTTAACAGAGGATCTTCCGCCAGCCCTCCTGGGAAGCATCCTGGCCGCCTATACCGGAAACGACAAAGCGCGTACGGCAGACACCTCAATGGAATGATCGTCCGGGCAAAATCCTCTTCCGATTCGAAGCAAACAAGAAAAGAAAGGCAGGGCCGCTACGACCCTGCCTTTCCACGTTACACTATATAACGGATCTTTTATCCGATGTCTCATTCTTTGTTGCCGGAAGACATCGATACCCTGGTACTATGCTCCCAAAAAGTACCAGCTGCTCAGTAGGCACCCGATGTCCCAGTAGTTCCGGATGTTCCGGCAGTTCCTGACACATCAGCACCACCTGACGTATCAGCAGTTCCAGATGTACCGGTGGAACCCGGCGTGCCGGAGGTACCAGCAGTACCGGAAGTTCCTGGTGTTCCTGCAGTACCTGATGTTCCCGCTATAATCTCCGGAGGAACCATTTTCCAGACCACACCGGTATTGCCGACAGGCGCTTGGCTCATGCTCGTGAGTACATAAATCTCACCGGCAGCATCTTGGCCAAACCCGAGGAGGTATTGACCAATGCCGTTACTTTGGCCACTCTGGCTGTTGCTTTGGTCGCCTTGATCCCAACCTGGAGGTGCCATCCCATCCGGGTAGACCACCGCGATCTCACTGATTCCACTGGGCCTGATGGTAAATTCGTTTATCACCGCAGGGATGGCAGCAGTATCGGTTCCATTAACAAAATCGTTAAGGATAAAAATCCGTCCTGCGCCCTGCTGGTTATTGCTCTGTCCGGCTGCCGCCTGTTTGCTGTATGTTCCAAAAATATAGCGTCCTACTACGGCTGGCAACCCTTGTCCATAGTAAACGAAGCCGCCGATAGCGGCATTACCCTCATCGTGGTCAAACTCCGCTACTGGATCTATCAAAATAGGGAAGACATAGGAACGGTCACTCGTCACGTACCCGTTACTCTCCCCGTTCGGCTCAAACATGAAGGAACCCTCTTTGAGCCTCCAGCCATAGTTGAAGCCTGGAAGAGCAACATCGATTTCCTCAATGTCATTCTGACCCACATCCGCTACAAAGAACAAACCGGAAATCTGATCGAAAGAGGTACGCCAGGGGTTGCGAAAACCATAGGCATAAATCTCATCACAGAAACCATCCGCGCAACCCTGTTGTCCTCCCAGCGTTCCGGTAGCACCCTGCACGAACGGATTGTCAGCGGGGACTCCGTACTGTCCGCCCGAAGCGCTTGTCGCTGTTGGATCGATGCGAATAATATCACCGAGGATGTTGCTTGTATCCTGTCCATTGCCTTGAGGGCTGTGACCGGGTCCCTGGTCGTCGGCGTTACCGCCATCACCGAGTGAGATGTACAGCATGCCGTCCGGGCCAAAGTTCATGGCTCCGCCGTTGTGATTGAACTGAGGTTTGTCAATGCGGAGAATCTCCCGGCTGGTACCCGGATCAACGACTGAGGCAGGATCCGAAGGATTGGGGACCCGCCATTCCCTGACTACACTCTGGCAATTCGGCACAGTACTATCCGTGAGCGTTGTAAAATCAGCGGTCCCGGCTACAGGCTCTGAAGTAAATGTATACAGTAGCCCGTTAGTCTGATAGTCTGGATGGAAAGCAATACCGAGAAAACCACGCTCGTCGAACGTTCCTGGACCGAATGCTCCCAGGGGCACCAGCAGCGAAGTTAGGTCAGCAAACAAGCTCTTTGTACCAGCTACAAGATCAAGGACCCACAGAGGTCCGGCCTGGTCAACCACATAGAGTCTGGTGCCATCACCGGGGGCATGGATTCCCCAGTTTGGGGCAACAAGCCCGTCGGCCACTGGCATCAATCCTACCGTGAGGCCCGAAGCAGTAATCGCTTGAGGAACCGGGTTATTAAGCCCATTCATGGCGACTGTGCCGGTAATTGGTATAGTAAGCGGGCTGGCCACATTAGTAGCATTGTGGGTAATTTGCAGCACCGGCGCCATACAGGTGTCGTCAGTACCATCATCGCTTCCGTTACCATCATCGCTATAGCCGTTGTCGTTGCTGCTTTCACTGGTACCGTCGCTGGTACTATTATCGGCGCTAGAAACAGGTTGGAACTGAACCAAAATCTGTGCTGTCTGCCCAGGTGTCAGACTGAAGGTAGGCTGACCGACTATAGTGTAAGGAGATGATGTTTCTCCTTGATTACCGCCCTGGCAAACAACTTCCGCTGTTCCAGTCAAAGATCCGTTAGAGGAGGCATCATTGCCGATGGTAACTCTCTGTTGAGATGATCGGCCCGGAGGAACACTTCCAAAGTCGATCGAAGCGGGGTAACCAGTCATTGTAATTCCGGCTGATGGAGGTGGGGCAGTCCCCGTATTCCCGGTAATCTGGTAGCTGACCGGGCTAGATTGATTCGAGGCATTGTGCGTGACCTGCAAAGTCGCGGAGGAGTCGCCGGCAGCAGTTGGTGCAAATTGAATTGTCACGGGGACTGACTGGCCAGGCTGAAGAGTGAAATCTCCCGCACCGCTGGTAACCGAGAATGGGGCCGAAAGGTCTCCCACCGTGCCAGTGAGTGCACCTGTTGAAGAAGCATCATTGGTGATCGTAATTGTCTGATCAGATGTCTGGCCTACTGCCACATTGGTGAACGCCAGAGAAGCCGGGCTGATGCTGGCGGTGATGCCACCAGGCGGAGGTGCCCCCGAAACGACTACCGTACCGACCATGCCCATGCTGCAATGTGGAATACAGAAGTACGGAAAACTTCCCGGTGTACTAAACGTATGGCTAAATTCAAAGGGCGCATTCTGAACACCTGAATCCCACACACCGTCAGGACTGCAGTTGCTCCCGGAAGTGGTCGAATGTCCGCTGTCAGACCACACCCATCGAACAGTGTCACCAGCCTGAATCTCTACGGTAGCCGGAGTAAACTGGAAGTTCGAGACTTGGACATCAACTGTGGCCGACTGAGCAACCGAAACACCCATAGCCAGGCAGGACAGCGTGATCAGTACCAGCCATAGCAACACTGGACTCCCCATTTTCATAGATTCCTTGTACATCCTAGACCTCCTTTCTGAACTATCACTTTGGGACTTGTCATCAACTACCTTTCTCATATTCATGCTTGTTCTCCTTATTCAATGCGAGAGTCAGATCAAGTGATCGTTTCAGAGTCCAAGCTGTGCTGCTTGCACAGCTTCTTCACTCATCCCGATCAACGGCAGCTGCTCGTTGCACTGCTGACCCTTGCGCCGCATGTATAGTGGTTGCATGAACCTTGAGCGTGTAGCAGTGCTCAGAACATAAATGGCGGTGTTTTTGCCTTGAATTGAAGCGGTACAGAAGCGGAGGTTGCAAGTTCTTCCGAAAGCACGGCAACAGACGCCTGATCTTTCTGGACGTGGATCTCTTGTCAGAAAGCTGGGGGCTGTATAGTCAACATGGTGGCTGGCGTAATAGGTATCGAGTATCTACCCGCTCTCCCTTCTGATCGCTGCCTCTCTCCTACAAACAGTGATTGAAGCTGCCTTCAAGGATAGAGAGCATGATCTGAGGAAGAATACGGCTATCTGTGTATTTTAGGAATCGAGCAGGGTTATTTCTTTTAGATGAATACCGTACACATCTGTTTGCTTAGGTGATGAGACGGTGCATGCTCAGGCCTATCATGGTTGCAGGTTGCTGAATATATTTGTTTCTTGCATTGTCCCCACACACGCAGGCCTGATCTATGCTTTACTGCTGCCGGGTATTTACAACCATGCAGATGTTCTGTGATGATATGCCGGTATTTTTTTTGCTTCGGTATAACGGGTGTATTATTGGTATGTTCACGGAGATGCTGATCCTATCGTGTCATGCAGCAGTGTAAGGTCGACTTTTTGACAGCAAATACTAACGTGCCGTTTACCGGCGATACGCCACAGATCTACAGCAAACATGGTAATAGAAGTGGCTAAAGCAACCCTTTATTCACGTTCGCAGCTTTCGTGCCTAAGCTTTCTTGAAGCAATGCACATGTGAAGTCGTCAACAAAGTTGGCTTACTATTATATCGATACTATATTGGTCTACAGTTAGATTGGACACCTGAAAGTATAGTATAAAGGGAAGAAACGATGGAGGTGTCCACAATGACAGAAGAACGAACAAAAGCCATAGAGCTGGGCCATGGTGGCCGCATGTCAG
>JAGOGO010000123.1:0-5471 GCA_017996625.1 Deltaproteobacteria bacterium
CTGCCAGCAGGAGCTCTCCTTGTTCCCGCTGGAATTCTTTTTCCTTCGTCACCAAATCGGCAGCCATCCTGAAGTAAGACGAGCACGTACAGATTTCAGTTCCGACTTGTCGGCCGCTACGGCATGTATTCTTTTGCATAAGGGCAGCTGCCTGCTCTATCCCTATCGACCGGTCATCTGCCGCACTCACGGTCTGCCTCTGCTCATTCGCCCTGATCAGGGCGAATTTAGAGACTGCTGTCCGAAAAATTTTTTCCAGCGCCCGCTCCAGACCATTCCCGCCGCTGACGTGCTTGATCTGGAACGTATTAACACACTCCTCGCCGTACTCAATCGCGCTTTCGCAGTGCAAACCGGTATTGATCCGGGTCAGCGCATCGGCCTGAACCAACTTTTTTCAGACGACTTTCGGATTGCGTAATGGACGGGCAAATTTCGCAGCCTGGATGGAACCCGCCGCTGGGCGGGTGTAATCCGGGATAGTCCTATTCACCACACTTACCTTCACCCGGATCAGCCGCCCAATCACGTGCAAGGTGTCGTCATCCCGGATCGTTTCGCTCCATCCGGGCTATGGAACTGAAGATCAAAGGCTTCTGATGGAAAAGCACAATAAAAACATTTTCCTTCTCAAAAAAAACTGAAGACAGAAAACCGACGCTTTCCGGTTGCCTAAGGGCAGACCCATGGGTTTGCCCCTACACCGTATTCAACGTTCGACTGATTGCCTTTGTTCCGCTGCTCCGTGCTCTCCGCTCCACTGCTCGTTGAGGTTTCGTGCTTTAGCGCGAGCCGAAATCACGCCACAGGCGTGACTCCGCGGCTCTTCACTCCTCACCAACTCTCCCGTTTGCTTTTTGTCTCCCTGAATGGTAGAGTGCGGCTGAAATGCAGCACCCGGCATCATTGCACACCCGTCAACAGTGATTTCCGATGTCATTCCTGATCTTAAGGGTTTCTGAGCTAACACGAAACATCAAGACCATCCTGGAGGAACAGTTCTCCTTTGTATGGGTGGAAGGCGAGCTTTCCAATGTCACCAACCACTCCTCCGGCCACTGTTACTTCACCCTCAAGGATGACTTTGCTCAGGTGCGGGCAGTCATGTTCCGATCCGCCTCCCGGCTGCTTGCCTTCAAGCCGGAAAACGGAACTGCGGTTGTGGTTCGTGGCCGACTGAGCGTGTATGAGCCTCGCGGAGAGTACCAGATTATTGCCGATACCATGGAACCGCTGGGCAAAGGGAGTCTGCAGCTGGCCTTTGAGCAGACAAAGAGAAAACTCGCTGCCGAAGGGCTTTTCGATCCAACCCGCAAGAAAGCACTTCCTTTTCTCCCACAGCGAATCGCGGTCATTACCTCCCCGGATGGTGCTGCTCTCAGAGATATTCTGAAGATCATTAATCGCAGGTTCGCCAATCTTATCATTGACATTCTTCCAGTACATGTTCAGGGAGCTGATGCGTCGGCGGAAATCATCGCCGGTCTCGAAGCAGTAAATGCGCTGCCGGATATCGATGTCGTGATTGTCACCCGGGGAGGTGGTTCTCTGGAAGATTTATGGGCATTCAATGATGAAGGCGTAGCCCGTGCGATTGCTGCCTGTCGATTTCCAGTGATTTCGGCAGTAGGCCACGAAACCGATTTCACGCTTGCTGATTTTGTTGCCGACCTGCGTGCACCCACGCCTTCGGCTGCAGCAGAAATGGTGGTGGAAAAGAAGGAGGCGTTCATCGAGACAATCTCTTCCTTCGGCCATCGCCTGGCACAAAGTCTGCGGCTCTGCCTGCGGGAATGGAAGAACCGCTTTGAGCTGACGCAGGCCGGACTGCGCGATCCCCGCAGGGGGCTGGAAGACCTGCGCCTGCGTACGGACGATTTCACCGAGCGGCTCCACTCCGTCGCACTCCAGCGCCTGCAGAACAAACGCGAACTCCGCAGCCGCCTCATCGAAAAGCTTCTCTACGTTTCACCGCTCACCACCATCCAGCAGCTTCAGCACAACGTCGAGAATCAGAAACAGACCATCCTGCTTCACATGCGCTGGAAGCTGGAGCGTTGTCTCCAGGCGATGGAAAAGGTCGTGGCTCAGCTCGACAGCTCCAGCCCCTTGGCCATTCTGAAGCGCGGCTACAGCATCACCCGCACCTGGCCAGAAAAAGAAGTAATTCGCGATGTCCGCTCAATACAACCGGCCCAGGTACTGCACATCAAACTCTACCGGGGGACAATCCTCTGCCGAGTGGAAGAGACGAAGGAGGACGACGATTCAATTCAAGATTCAAAATTCAAGATTCAAGATTGATGAAATCGTAAGAAGTCCATAAGCCGTCACTCCCGGCCAGGCGGAAGTCCATAACGATGCATAGCTCCTGGATTCCCGCTTTCGCGGGAATGACGATTATACCTGGAGGGCGACTTTTTACAACTTCATCAAGATTGATGGACTCGTAAGGAGTCGGGAGTTGGCATGCCTCACTTCGTTCGGTGGGTAATCACGCCAACGGCGTGACTGAACCGCGACCCGCGCGGGCGCAAACACAATACTTTCATCAATGCCTATCAAATTCGATTTCAATCTTGAATTTTGAATCTTGAGCCTTGAATCACTTGTCAGTGTTTAAACGCCCGCTGGCCGGTATAGACCATCGTCACCTGTGGACTAGCCTCATTACAGGCTTCGATCGATTCAAAATCGCGTTCGGACCCGCCTGGCTGCACGATGCCGGTAACGCCTTCCTTGATGCCCACATCTACACCGTCACGGAACGGAAAGAATGCATCAGAAATCATGACCGACCCAATGAGATTGGCTTTTTCGCGAGCCACCTGCGCATCGATGCCGGCTTTGGATTCTCGATCACGTTTTCCGCGACTGATCTCCAGCTCCAGCTCCTTGTAGGAAATGCCGTACCGATCGAAGCAGAGTGCATCGGCGTATTTGGTATAGGCCTTAAAAATTGCGATCTCCGCTACTCCGACCCGGTCCTGTTCACCAGTACCGATGCCTACGGTAACACCATCTTTCACAAACAGGACTGAGTTGGACGTTACCCCCTGTTCCACGTACCAGCCAAACAGAAAGTCTTCGTACTCCTTGGCTGTCGGTGTTCGCTGGATGCGGTATTCCTTTCCTTTGTAAACTGTACTGGCAATCGTCAGGTCTTCTTTTTGGTTCACCGCATTCAAAGGAGACTGCTGAACCACGATGCCACCGTCCATCAGCGACTTGAAGTCGACAAACCGCTGCGTTCGATACTGCTCGAGCTTCCTAAGACCATCAATGCGGATGATCCTGAGGTTCTTCCTTTTCTTGAGAATGTCAAGGGTTCCATCTTCATATTCCGGAGCTGCAACCACTTCCAGATAGTTCTGACTGATCAGCTCAGCAGTTTCCCGATCAATCGGGCGATTAAGAACCAGGCATCCGCCGAATGCAGCAATGCGATCCGCCCGGTTGGCGCGGACGTAAGCTTGGGCAGGGGTTTGACCATAGGCAATACCGCTGGGATTATTGTGCTTCATGATCGCCGCAGCCGGCATATCGGTAAGGAACTTCAAAATATTGAGGGCGTTATCGACATCAGTGAAGTTGATTTTACCGGGATGTTTTCCGGATTGCAGCATTGCCGCCTCATCGATGCTGCTCACCAGTCCTCGATTTGGCTCGATGAACTTGCAGTCACCCAGAGTGAGATTCCCATTTACCAGTTCGTACAAGGCAGCTTCCTGGCCGGGGTTTTCACCATAACGGAGGCCTTTTTCGATGAGTTCCCCGGTTTTCTCGTCGGGAATTTTCCAGGTGCGCTTGCGGTACACCAGCGTTTGGCTGTCGAAGGTAACGGTCATCTCATTGGGGAAGTGGTCATCCATAACAGTACGATACATTTTCTTGAGGTCATCCATGCTGCTATTCTCCTCGACAAAGGTCAGTAATAGCCGGGCGGTGCTCGATCCCTGGTGTGGCGGCAGGAGCGGCTTTTAGAGTTCCGTCAGACCAGTCTTTTGAGGCCGCCGTCAGAATTTCCGAGAAATAATTAGACAGGGTGTGCTTCTCACTGTATAATTTCTCGCTTAGAATACGGGAATCCGTCGCAACCGGCAGTGGATCGCTGTGCGGCAGGAGATTCCGCTCACAGAAGACTGTATTGTAGCCAAGAACGGGCTTCCTTTCAATGTGAAAGATTCGCAGCAGGTAAAAACGTGAAGGAAAAGCAAACCTTTGAGGCAGCAATAAAGCGACTGGAAGAAATCGTGCGCCAGCTTGAACAGGGTGAAATCCCGGTGGAAGAGTGCCTGGCCCTTTTTGAAGAAGGAGTCAGCCTTTCTCGCTTTTGCCGAATGAAGCTCGATGAAGCAGAGCAGCGCATTTCCATTCTCCTCAAGGATGAAACTGGGATTTTTCACCGGGAGCTATTTTTCCCTGCGGCCAGTGGAAAAACCTCAGAGACTGACACCTGATTCTATCCCGCCTGCTGATCAAGCACAGCCGATCTCAAAACCGTGCGATCTCTGCACCGAATCAGCACGGCCAGCAATGCAAAGATTATTAAGGAGCGACAATCGTGGATGTGGAACAATTCCTCACCATCCGACAGCGCACTATCAACGACGCTTTGGAAACTATCGTCCCGCCTCCGAATACGTTTCCACCTACTATCCATACAGCAGTTCGCTACAGTCTTATGGACGGCGGCAAGCGGATTCGACCGATCATGACCTTGACTGCCCACGAACTGATCACTGGCGAATACGAAAGTGTCGTTCCTTTTGCCTGCGGCATTGAGATGATCCACACGTACTCGCTCATTCATGACGATCTTCCGGCGATGGATGACAGCGATCTTCGCCGCGGCAAGCCATCCAGTCATAAAGAGTTCGGAGAAGCAGCCGCACTACTGGCCGGAGATGCATTACTCACGCTGGCTTTTCAGGTTATGACCAGCGCTGACCTGACTAGAGGTTTGGATCCCATCCTGGTACTCCAGGCGACCAATGAGGTGACCCGGGCTGCCGGCATGTCAGGCATGATCGGCGGACAAATGATTGACATCGAGACTCAAGGTAAGCGCTTTGCCCTTCCAGTGTTAGAGTACATTCACACTCACAAAACCGGAGCTCTTATTGTAGCCTCTATCAGGGCAGGTGCAATCCTGGCCCGCGCAAAGGAAGAGCATCTCGATAGTCTCACGCACTATGGAAAGAATATCGGGTTGGCGTTTCAGATTGCTGATGATATCCTTGATATGGAAAGCTCGGTCGACGTGCTGGGAAAGGCTGCCGGATCGGACATGCTCGCCGAAAAGGCCACCTATCCGAAACTCCTGGGAGTGGATGAATCACGCCGGCGGGCCTGTGAATTAGCTGAAAAAGCGGAAGACGCCCTGGCTCCTTTTGGAGAAAAGGCAGAAGCTTTTAGACATCTTGCTCGTCTCATTGGCCGGCGTGCTTTGAAATAATGGCGGTATAGCA
>JAGOGO010000123.1:5571-7916 GCA_017996625.1 Deltaproteobacteria bacterium
CTTCGTCAGTACCAGGGAATCAGCGGATTCCCGCGCCGCTCGGAAAGTCCTTACGATGTTTTTGACGTCGGTCACAGCGGTACCTCTATTTCTACCGCGCTCGGCATTGCCGAAGCACACAAAATCAAGGGCGGGCAGCACAACATTATTGCGGTCATCGGCGACGGCTCAATAAACACCGGCCTCGCTTTCGAAGGGCTCAATCACACCGGTCATCTGAAAAGCAGCCTTATCGTTGTCCTCAATGACAACGAAATGTCTATTTCGCCAAATGTCGGAGCGCTTTCTTCGTACCTGTCGCGCATTATAACCGGAAAAGCCTATAACCGACTGCATTCGGAAATGCTGAAGTTCCTCCGTACCATCCCCAGCATCGGTCCGATACTGCACCGGGCGGTAAAACAGGCTGAAGGCTCTTTTAAGGCCTTTATTGTGCCTGGATTATTGTTTGAAGAACTCGGCTTCAAGTATGTGGGTCCGATCCAGGGTCATAATATTCATCATCTTCTTGAGAACCTGCAGAACATTCGTGATCTTCCGAGAAGGCCGATTCTCTTCCACGTGCTGACCAAAAAAGGAAAGGGTTATGGTCCGGCAGAAGAGGATTCCGAGCTTTTCCACGGCATCGGTCCTTTCGATGTGATAAGCGGCAAACCTCGCAAAGCAAAAACTGGCCTCAAGAGTTATACCGCTGTCTTCAGCGATCTCATAGTCAGCCTGGCGCAGGATGATCCTCGCATTGTCGCAATCACCGCCGGCATGACCTCAGGCACCGGCTTGACTCAATTCAAGAATGTTTTCCCTGATCGGTTTTTCGATGTCGGCATTGCCGAGCCTCACGCCGTCACCTTTGCCGCCGGTTTGGCTGCGGAGGGATTGCGGCCGATCGTGGCTCTGTATTCTACCTTTCTGCAGCGCGCATATGATCAGCTTTTTCAAGACATCTGTCTGCAGAAGCTGCCTGTGATCTTTGCAGTCGACCGCGGAGGCCTCGTAGGAGATGACGGTCCGACTCACCATGGTCTGTTCGACTTCTCCTTTCTTCGCAGTCTGCCTCATCTGACCATCATGGCGCCTAAAGATGAAAATGAACTGCGCCACATGTTTTATACCGGTCTGACTCTGAACGCGCCAGTTGCCATCCGGTATCCACGGGGAGTAGCTGAAGGGGTGCCACTCGATCAAACGTTGGACGTTCTTCCGTTCGGTAAGGCGGAGACGCTTAGCGAAGGCGGAGATCTGGCAATTTTAGCTATAGGGAAGACCGTTATCCCTGCTCTCCATGCAGCAAGTTTACTTGAAGAAAGCGGTATCCGGGCGACTGTGGTGAACAGCCGGTTTGTGAAGCCGCTCGACGAGGAGCTTATTTGTGCGCTGGCCAGGACCTGTGGCACCATTCTTACAGTAGAAGAGAATGCTCTCGCCGGTGGATTCGGCAGCGCTGTCCTGGAATGTCTCGATCATAACGCCATATACGGTGTTAGAACAAAACGATTGGGCATTCCTGATCAATTTGTAGAACATGCCTCCCAGGAGATCCTCCGTGAAAAATTCAGCCTTACTGAGCAAGGAATTGCCATTGCGGCCGGGGAACTGCTCGACGCGAAGAGTTCCCGGAAGGCAATGTCACGACTGGTGAACCTGCGTTAGCACGGGTGTATGAAGCAAAGAGCGTAGAGCACGGAGCATAGAGATCCGCTCTGAGCGGAACGGCGAGTTCACTGGAAGGTTTTCTCATCAGTGTCCAACAAAGAACGTCTCGACAAACTGTTGATTGACGCAGGCCTGGTCAAAAGCCGGGAACGAGCGAAAGCGCTTATCATGGCCGGCCAGGTCCTCGTAAACGGCCAAGTCCTCGACAAAGCAGGAATCCTCGTCGATCGCGATTCCATCCTGTCCATAAAGGGTAAAGATCATCCCTTCGTGAGCCGTGGGGGAGTGAAACTGAAACATGCTCTCGATCATTTTGCTATCGCCGTACATGGTCGTATTGTCCTCGACGTCGGAGCCTCCACCGGTGGTTTTACTCACTGTCTGCTCATGGCTAGAGCGGCCAGGGTATACGCAGTGGATGTCGGATACGGGCAGTTGGACTGGTCGTTGCGAAACGACCCGCGGGTGGTTTGTCTGGAAAAAACCAACATTCGCTACCTGACTCCGGAGCACATTCCCGATCCGATTTCGTTGGCTGTCATTGACGTTTCCTTTATTTCGCTTACCAAAGTCCTCGGCCCGGTGCGTGACCTGCTGTCCAAGCCGGCAGAAGTAGTTGCTCTCATCAAACCGCAATTTGAGGTTGGCCCTCAGGAATCCGGCAAAGGGGTGGTAAGAAACCCGGTTCTGCA
>JAGOGO010000124.1 GCA_017996625.1 Deltaproteobacteria bacterium
TTCCTTTCCTCCTTTATTAGATGTCTATATGGGCTTCCTACAGGTTACACTTTTCTATACTAGATATTCTTGGAGGATTCAAGAAAAAAATCTCCTACTCTTTCGAATAGGGACAAATACAGCATTTACCGTATTATATCTTGCTACTTTCTCGATATTGTAAAAGAACAGACCATGGTTTCCACCCCGTCAACGTTGACCCAGAATCGTCTCCAGAGCGCCTGTCGCGCTACGCAGGAAGGTAGTTATGCAGAAAGACAATTCTTCATCGAACCGGCTAAGAATGAATATGGTTCGGCTCTGGCTCTGGATTCTCATCTTCTTTCTCTTTTCCATGTGGCTCTGGGACTTTTCTCAAAGAGACTTTCAGCAAACAACCGAGATAAGTTATTCGCTTTTCCGGACCCAGCTGATCGACAACAATATCCGCGAAGTTACTGTACGAGGTGACCGAATCGTGGGGTTCGTCAAAGAACCTGTCAAGCAGCCAAACGATCCGAACAACACTATCTCGAATTTCAGTACAATCATTCCCTCCTTCGGAGACAGTGAGCTCATGGTACTTCTCACTTCTCGAAACGTCAATGTGCAAACGGAACTGAACCACGGCGTGACCGTGTGGAGCATGATGCTCACGTTTTTGCCTTTTATGCTGATTCTCGGGATGGGTTGGTACATGATCATGGGGATGAGACGACAGGGCCAGAATTTTTTTTCCATGACCTCGAGCAAAGCACACTTATATGAAAAGCGGAAAGAAAATATCACCTTCAATGATGTTGCCGGTGCAACCGGAGCAAAGCGGGAGCTGCAAGAAATCGTGGAGTATCTAAAAAATCCCGCTCGCTTTCAGTACCTGGGCGGCGCTGTACCTAAAGGCGTTCTCCTGGTAGGCCCACCCGGAACCGGCAAGACGCTGCTGGCACGGGCAATTGCGGGCGAAGCAGATGTTCCGTTTTATAGTATTACCGGTTCCGATTTTATGGAAATGTTTGTAGGGATCGGTGCTTCTCGGGTCCGCAATATGTTCAGCGATGCCCGAAAGATAGCTCCAAGCATCATTTTTATTGATGAATTGGACTCCATTGGCCGAACCCGAGGAGCTGGACTGACCAGCGGGCATGACGAACGCGAACAAACATTAAACCAGCTCCTTTCGGAGTTGGACGGGTTCGAGCCTAGTGAAAGCATCATCGTCCTGGCAGCTACCAACCGGCCTGATATTCTCGATCCAGCACTCCTGCGGCCAGGCCGGTTTGACCGGCGCATTACCGTCGAAATGCCGACATTAGAAGACCGGCTCCAGATTCTGCACATTCATGCTCGCAATAAACCATTTGAAGAGTCTGTCGATCTCAAAAGTCTTGCTCGAGGTACACCAGGTTTTAGTGGTGCCGATTTGGAAAATCTCCTCAATGAATCTGCCCTCATTGCCGCACGAAAAAACAAGCATTCGATTGGTTCAGAAGACATTGAAGAAGCCCGAGACAAGGTTATGCTCGGGCTGGCGCGGGAAAATCTGGCTCTTACTGAAGAAGAAACTACGCTCTTGGCTTACCATGAGGGTGGACATGCCATCGTCGCCGCCCTTCTGCCGCATGCTGATCCAATCCATAAAGTCACCATCGTTCCTCGGAGTCAGTCACTGGGCGTTACTCAGCAGTTACCAGAACGGGACAAGTACGTCTATCGAAAGGAGTACTTGCTCGACCGGATGGCCGTGATGATGGGAGGAAGGGCCGCAGAGAATCTCGTGTTTCAGACGTCCACTAACGGATCTGAAAGTGACCTGAAAGTGGCACTCACGTTGGCCCGCAAAATGGTGCTTGATTGGGGGATGAGCGAGAAGTTTCAGAATGTCGCCTGGGGAAGCCGCAGTGATCAGATATTCTTAAGCGACGAAATCAGTCCGCACCGGCAATACAGCGAAGCCACCTGTCGCGAGATCGATGAAGAGGTCAAAACAGTGCTGGAGCTTTCCTATAGTCGATCGGTTGCGCTTCTGACAGAGAATCGAAGTTGGCTTGATCGAGTGGCTGCAATTCTCGTCGAGAAGGAGGAAATTACCGGAACAGAAGTACACGAGCTTCGGGAGTCAGCCATAGGTACTTCGCATAAGCATCCGGGTTCTCTGTCATCTGAAAAGCGGGCAGCTCTAGTTCCGCAGCGAATCCCTTTCCATTAAAAGAATCTTTGTTTTAATTCTTCAACTCTCCTTTTCTTTTCAGTATTTCTGCCGGACAGCCGTTCATGGAGAACTTTCTGACCAAGGCCCGCACGTCGGTAATTTCTTGCACGAGATTAATCCCTTAGTATCTTCGATCCTTTTTTACTATTGTGTTTGACTTTTCAAAAAAAAATCGCTATTCATAGAAAAACGACTAACAAAGAAGGTGGGGACCGTGCTACTCCAGCGGCGGTGTTGCACTCTTGGCAATGCAGTCTCTCAGAAAGCAAACAGTCGAAAAATCGCATGATAAAGCCTTGCACTCGTATCCTTTATATAAACTCCTCCCCCTTTAACAGACGAGTGCAGGGCTTTTTTATTCTTCGGCGGGCCACGTTCTCCACCCGCATAAAGTAGTGACAGCTGCTTAAAGGTTAGGCATTACTCATGGTCACCAATCGCGCGAAGCAGACTAAGACGCTGAGGGTGTAACCCCGCGCGCGGTTATGCAGCAGCTGATATCGTACTGGTGATTCAGAGTGGCCGGTCATTTGCGGAATGGCAAGGCTGCAACTGTATAAAGTACGCATACCGTATCAGGCTCTCCAGCGTTGTGTGACAGGGCAATAGGCAGGGTCAGGAGCAATCTCTAATTCGGCAAATCTCAAAACGCCGTTATCACACAGAACGATTTCATAAAACCTTGCGCTTGCTTCTTGTATATATCTCTCTCCTCCTTTACGAGCGCAAGGTTTTTTTCTGTACACGCCCGACCACCAGCCGCGGAACAGATCACCGGGCTTTCGACAATGGCCAATTCAGCGTTCGAGATGTATCCTTTTAGAAAAGACCTCGCCGGAACTGAAACTTCCGGGTTGGTTTATCGGGAGACGCTGTGTTGTAGTTCACGATATTCTGGAGGTGCATAAGACTGTCAGGGTCGATGTGAGTGAACTGGACAGCTGTACCTTCACTGCTGTTCCGTACGATCTCACCAATCACGTGCAGCTTTAGTTCGCTGCTCGCTCCGCCCATAAATATAGTCACCTCGCAGGGCGTTCCCGGGTCGAGCTTTTCGCTGAGAGGCAGCAGACAGCCTCCCACGCTGAGGTTGCTGAGCGCCTCTGTTTTGTGCAGTGTACCGTGCACCAATAGCTCCGCTTCGACTGTAAATGAAACTCGGGGAAATTTTCGCCTCTCTTCAGCCATGACGCGCGTCCTCACGATTCCTTGTATTCAAAGTCGTCGAGTGATTATTGGCCACAGCCGGACAACCGGCTGCTGCAGCACCACTAGTATCAGTATATCATACTACTTGCATTTTCCACTAGCCCTGAGCAGTCTTCTTGACATCTCTGCGGAGATATACTATGGTTCGCGATGACTTCCACGAACAGTAAGCCATATTAAGTAAGATATCCCCATCGCCACGGTAGGACCCAGATCATGCTCACCACACTTCAGGGTGAGGTCGAACGCATTACCTATGCCAGTGAAGATCATACCTTTGTTATTGCCAAACTGAGGATCAAGGGACGCAAGGATCTCATTACCATAGTTGGCAATGTTCTCGTTCCTGCTCCAGGAGAACAGATCACGGTAACGGGAGAGTGGACGACGCATCCCTTCTATGGATCGCAATTCAAGGTACATTCCTATGCGGTAACGGCTCCGGCAACGATCAGCGGAATCGAAAAGTACCTTGGGTCAGGTCTTATCAAAGGCATTGGACCCCAGCTTGCAAAACGGATCGTTCATCATTTCGGCAGCAGAACATTCGAGATAATCGAAAAAAGCCCCGCACTGCTTACCCAAGTTGCAGGTATTGGCGATGGCCGGGCCGGCCTAATCCAGGAAGCGTGGACGGCACAGCATGAAATTCGTGAGGTCATGGTATTCCTGCAAAGCCATGGGGTCAGCTCGCGCTACGCGGCCAAGATATTCAAGACCTATGGCAAACAATCGATCGCAGTCGTTCAAGAAAATCCGTATCGTCTTGCCATGGACATTCCTGGCATTGGATTCCTTGCTGCTGATCATATCGCTGAGGGACTCGGCTTTGACAAAGGATCCCCGTTGCGAGCTGAGAGCGGTATTTTGTATGTACTCGGTATGCTCGCCGGTGAGGGAAACGTATACTATCCTCTTGAACCACTCGTGGACAGATGTCGACAAATGCTCCAGATTCCGGAAGGCACTCTTATCGATGCACTGTCAGCACTCGCTTCCAGGCAAAAAGTGATCATAGAAGATATCTCCTGCAGCCCGCTGAATAAAAGACCACACCGTGCCGTCTTCCTTGCTGCTTATTATAACAGCGAAGCCACGATCGCTCACCGTCTTGCCACCATCCTTGCCGCACCACAATCCACGGCAGCTGAAGCACTCAGCCAAGCCATCTCGCAGAGTCGAAAGCATATATCGATTGTCCTCTCTCCTCTTCAGATACAAGCGCTCAACTGTGCTGCTCACTCCAAAATGACGATTATAACCGGCGGTCCAGGTACTGGAAAGACGACGCTCATTGCCGCTTTGCTGCTGATTTTTTCCGCAGCCGGCTCACGCATTCTGCTGGCTGCACCCACCGGAAGAGCTGCCAAGCGGATGACGGAAGCAACTGGCATCGATGCAAAGACCATTCATCGCCTGCTTGAGTATAGCCTACGAGACGGCGGCTTTCAGAAGAATGAGCACAACCCTCTTTGCTGTGACGTCCTTATCGTTGATGAAGCGTCGATGATCGATACACTCCTGATGTACCATCTCGTGCAGGCGATTCCTGCTGAAGCGACCATTATCCTGGTGGGTGATATCAACCAGCTGCCCTCAGTCGGGCCAGGCACCGTGCTGAAGGATATGATCGCTGCTGGCATTGCCCCAGTGGTGGAGCTGCGTGAAGTGTTCCGGCAAGCCCAAGAGAGTCGAATTGTCACAAACGCGCACAAGGTTAATTCCGGTCAGCTTCCAGTCATGCAAAAAGCCGGAGCTCAGCTGAGCGACTTCTATTTTATTGAAAAAGAAAACCCTGATGAAGCGCTGCAGCTCATAATTGATCTTGTGACTGACCACATTCCGCGCCGGTTCGGCTTCGATGCCTTGCGTGATATTCAGGTTCTCACACCGATGAACAAGGGGATTACCGGCGTTGAGAATCTCAATCATGCCTTGCAGCAGTCCTTAAATCCTCAAGGGGAAGTAATCGCCCGCAGACCGTATACCTTCCGCATCAATGACAGAGTGATGCAGATCAGAAATAACTATGAGAAAGAAGTGTTCAACGGCGATATCGGCTGCATCCGAGGCTTTGATTCAGATACCCAGGAGATCACTGTAGCCTATGATGATTGCACCGTCACCTATGATACAGCGGACATGGACGAGCTTATCCTCGCCTATGCTATCACCATTCATAAGGCCCAAGGGTCAGAATATCCCGCCGTCGTTATTCCGATCTTGAGTCAGCATCACCTACTCTTACAACGAAACCTTCTGTATACCGCCATCACCCGAGGAAGGCGTCTTGTCGTAATCGTCGGTAGTAAACAAGCACTCGCATATGGAGTACAGAACGATACGCCCCGTCGCCGTTATACCGGCCTGGCCCGCCGCCTGGCAGCAACCAAAGAATGCAAGCAGACAGATGGTGGGGATAGTATCGATATCTGAGCACTCTATAAGAAGACTACATATCTTTACCGTACTGCGCTCGCGCGACGTTTACAGTCAGAAGACCTGTTTTTTTGCAAAATCTAATAAAAGTGCTTTACAAGCACTTGTTCATCTGTTAATTTATTAAATAATAATGGCACCTTTTCTGCTCATAACGCTTCATCACAGGAGGAAACTAGCATGGCCACAACGAAACAGTTGGCACTCAGGCTCAAATTTGCATCGCAGACCGTAAAAACTGTCACCAAAAAACTGGAGACCGCAAAAGCGAAATGCAAGAAGCTGGAGGCAGACATGGCCAAAGCGAAAGCTGCCGAAAATAAGAGCGCCAAGGCAAAACCGAAGGCAGCTCCTAAAAAAACAAAAGCCAGTGCAAAGAAGAAGTAGACCTGGGCCAAACGACACCATGCTTTGAAGGACCGGGAGGAGAGCAGTAGGTATTCGGGTGTATCTGTCCACTGCTGATAGTAATGGTGGTCACAGTAGTATACTTTTTTTCCTCCGCAGCACCCGCCTCCTAAATTCATCCCAGCGTAAGAAAGTCAGGCGATCAGGTTTTACATCGGTAGTAAACAGACGAACCGGATAATGTCGAGCGCGCACTACGCATGGGTGTCCTCATACGGCAGCAATCGGGAACATCTGGATGGTGGAGGAACGATGACCAAGCAACAATTGATCGACCAATTAGCGCAGAACAAAGGACTGTCCCGCCAGACCGCAAAAAGGCTGGTCAACATCTTCTTCAAGAGCATCAGCGATACTCTCGCTGAGGGCGGAAGGATCGAGATCAGGGACTTCGGCATCTTCAGCGTGCGCACCTATAACGGTCGTACCGGCAAAAATCCTAAAACTGGTGAGATCGTAGAGGTCCCATCTAAGCGTCTTCCTTTTTTCAAGGTGGGCAAAAATCTCATGGAACGGCTTAATGGCGTCTGACGAGCGGCTATGAGCGTGCATCCTTCCGCCAGCCGGTGCTGATTCAACGAGGACTGTATACATCCTCATTTTAAATCGGCATATCCACTTCGATCGGAATCAGGATTCATTCGCGAGAGAATTGTTTCAAAAAGAGCCCTTTCTACACAAGGGCTCTTTTTTTGTCGCACTCATCAATGCGGAGCAAGTATTTTCTTACCATGCTGGAGGTAAAACTAAGCAGTTGGTAAAAGAACTAAATTAAAAGAACCATCCTTTTCTCCGAGAGGCTGTTTCAACCTGGGTAGCCGCAGCCTTCAGGCTGCGCATCAACGTGCATTCTCCGCAGCTCACTGTGCTTGATGTACATGGTCAAAAGGTTTCTGTCCGCCTACCCAGCTAAGACAAAACAGTAACGGATGATATGTTGGCCATGCGGCCACCGAAAACAGGTGTCATAGAAGGTCTGAACACTTATAAGGGCTTTCCCAACTACCCTCTCCGGGCAATATCATTACATACTACTTGATTTATATCTTCTGTTAGAACGTTCGTCACCAGCCGGTTGCCATAATTTTGCGCAGCAACAGCCGTTGCGACAAATATCATAGTCAAAATTCCCAGATGGGTGAAAATCTTATCTGCAGGCGTCCCCCATATCAAGTACGCTAGCAGAGATGTGGGCCCAAGCAAGAGGGTCAGTGTTGCCAAGTCACGGGTGAGGAGGAAGAATCGATTGGATTGCACGACGATTGTCTTATCTGAATGTTTCTTGTAGAAGCCGTACCAAACGCTATTCTGTTCCTGTGGATTTTTCGGAAGACCACCGAGGAACAATTGAGACAATTTCTTCCTGTCTATGCGGTGGTCATTGAGTGCCATTTCTGTAAATGCTCGGCAGCCAGGCAGTTCATGCTTGATTCTGAAGAACACTATTTTGTGCTTGAGGTCACTACTTAAGAGTCCTTCAAGAACAATGCCTAACGGTATTAGCAGAATGCCCGCCGCATTAAGAGGATTGGTCACCTTATCGAAAAACTGACCAAAAGACTCCGGGTTGACGGAAAAAGCTCCTGAAAGCCATCCAAATACCAAACAATTTGCTACAATGTACCCGATCAGGTATTTTCTGTTGCCGGCCTTCA
>JAGOGO010000125.1 GCA_017996625.1 Deltaproteobacteria bacterium
GAAAACGTGCGAGCGAACGGGGCGCAAACCTTTCTAGCACTGCAATGCTTTTGAAGCACACGGTACGTATTGCCATTAGTGTAGGCTCAGAAAAATCTCTGAGATAATATCTTTACACCCTTAAAACCGTATGCTAGACTAAGTGTACCTTCGTATTTTTTCTACATGTGTGCTGACTGTGCCTTGCACACCTTGCCGCTGGATGGTAGAATAGATCGAATCCGGAAACTGATACTGTATACAATATCTTGACAGAAGCGGGTTTTTGCTTCCATATATAGTTTGCATTCATTAGCATCCGTCGCGGCCTTGGCCGTGGCGCATCCACAGCAGTGCACTTCTATAAGAGGAAGAGGGTAAAAAAATATGGACAGGATGTGGCGGGTTGTAATTGCCGAAGATCATACAATCCTACGGGAGGGCCTGCGATCGCTCCTTGAGAACGAAAGCGAGGGATACAGCGTGGTCGGAGAGGCAGCGGATGGCCTTAATGCTATTCGCCTCGTCGAAGAGGAAAAGCCGGATCTTCTGCTGATCGACTTATCCATGCCAAAGATGAATGGGTTATCCGCTATCGCGGAAATAAAGAAACGCTGCCCGAAGACAAAGATATTGGCACTTACGGTTCATAAAGAGGAGGAATATATCCTTGAGGCTTTCCGGTCCGGCTCCGATGGGTACTGCCTTAAAGACGCCGATCATACCGAGTTGAAACACGCTATTGAGTGTGTTCTTACCGGTAAGCCGTTCTTCAGTCCGGAGATATCGGAGAAAGTCCTCGAGGGGTATCTTGAGGGCAGGAGGACTTTGAAGAGTGAGACCTCCTGGGATACGCTGACACAGCGGGAGCGAGATGTGCTCAAGTTGATTGGCGAAGGGTACAAGAACAAGCAGATTGCCGAGTATCTATGCATCAGCCCTAAGACAGTGGAAAAACACCGTGCCAATATCATGAACAAGCTGAATCTGCACAATGCTGCGTCGCTCACCTCGTATGCTATCGAAAAGGGATTAGTTACTCGATAGCGCCCGATCATGATACACACAGGGGTTGTTTTGTTACGGCGACCTCGATGGAGAGGCATGCGCTTCAGTTTCTCCTCAGACCTAGTACCTCGTATTTGCCTGCCTTTGCTAAGTTGTACCGGTCGATTATGAAGGAAAAGCTCCATGAGCGTCTGGATAGTGTATTTGGTTGCCGCTTGTGAAAACAAGCGACGATCAGTGGCTGTTCGCGACCCGTTGCATCAGCAGTTGGGCTGATGCCGAGTGCAGACGACTGCCTGGTCTCTCGCCCTTGGCAGCAGAACCGCGTGGTTCTAAATCTCCGAGTTAATTCTCGTCCGATTTTCTCTTTCTGAGCGGATTTTCGATGCTGCAATCACCACTATGACTTCGATATGATCCTGCCATCGATTCAAGCGCTGTTTGTGAGGCCTCAGATGCTGGCGTGGATCAGACCGTACTCTATGCCTGCCGCGTTTATGTATTGATACAGATGGATCATCTGGAGTGAAACTTTGTCACGTATGTCACTTCTCTTGAGTACAGATGGGAGAGTTTCTCAATCGGGGATGGAGGAAGCTCGAAGGCTAGTCAGTGCTCGAGAGCCTCGAAGCCCCCGACGATGGTCAAAAGCTCGTCGGTAATTGATGTTTGCCGTATCTCGTGAAACGTTGAGTGCAAGTCGGAAAGCCGCTCTTCGATGTTGCGTTCTGCACGTTCCATGGCAGCAAGGCGTTGAGCGTTTTCGCTGGCGAGTGAGTCAGCAAGCGCGCGAAAGAGAGTAGCAAAAAGATATTCGCGGACGAGCAAAGAGAACAGCGCTTCCCAGTCCATGGTGTAGAGCGGAATCATCCGGGTGGGCCACGGCTTTTTCCGAATTTCCCGGAGCCAGGCCTGGTCGATGGGCAGCAAGCGAAAAGAATCGGGCTGCGAGGATGTTCCGCGGACTGGTTCGCTGTAGAAGAGATAGACCTGTGTGGCGCCGGCGACATCGCGGCTCCAGCTTTCAATTGTAGTCACCAACCCTTGAATCAGGGGCGTAATGCCATCCAGTGACCCGGGAACGTGAAGTATCTGCTGTACTGGCCAGCCCATTGCCGCGAGAGAGAAGGCAGCGCGCTCACCAACTGCCTGAATAGTGGTGGTACGCTGATCCATGCCGAGCGCATGCAGAGTGTCGATCGTATGTTGCGCTACTTGCTCATTCAGCGGTCCGCATAAGCCCTGATCAGACCCAAAAACAAGTGCTCCCATGCTGCGAATGGGAGCAGGCCTCGCTTCGATTGTCAACTCCGGCCGGCTTGCCAGAATTACCTGGAGGCCCTGTTCAGCAATTTTAAAGTACCCTTGAATGGATTGAGCTGCCCGCTCGTACTGCCGGATATTAACCGCAGCTAAAGCTTTCATGGTCTTCACGACTGACTGCAGGTCTTCCGTACTGGAAATCTGGCGGTGTAGTTCCTCACTGCTTTGCATGCTCCCCTTTCTTTTCTTGCGAATCACGTGCAGCCTGCGCGGTTTGCACCAGCGTGTCGATATCTGACGTGTCCAGTTTTTTGCCGTTCAGAATTTTTGTGTTAATATCAGTCGCCTGCTGAGTTACTGCCTTTCGAACTGCCGCGGCCCGGGTAGCTACCTGATCTACGGGAACCTGATCAAAAAGTCTTTTATTGACCGCCAGCAGAACTGCAATCTGCTCTGGTGCGGAGAGGGGCTCACCTTGAGGTTGTTTGAGAATCTCCCGTACCCGTTTCCCGTGTTCCAAGGTTTTTCTCGTCGATTCTTCCAGGTGGGTTCCGAAGCGCGCAAAGGTCTCCAACTCTTCAAACTGTGAATAGGAAAGGCGAAGGTCGGCTGCTACCGCGCGGTAAGCCGGCAACTGCGTCTTACCACCGACGCGGGACACTGATCTGCCGACATCCACAGCCGGTAAGATGCCTTTCTGAAAGAGCGATGGGGAGAGATAAATCTGTCCGTCAGTGATGGAAATGAGGTTGGTAGGGATATACGCGGAAATATTCTGAGCTTCAGTTTCGATGATGGGAAGCGCAGTGAGAGAGCCTCCGCCATGTGCCTGGTCGAGGTGCGTAGATCGTTCCAGGAGACGGGAATGAATATAAAATATGTCTCCGGGATAGGCTTCGCGGCCTGGCGGCCGGCGCAGCAGGAGAGAGACTTCGCGGTAGGCACGTGCATGCCGGGTAAGATCATCCAACACGATAAGTACATCCCGTCCATGCTCCATGAAGTACTCTCCGATGGACATTGCAGCGTAGGCAGCGGTATACTGGATCCCGGGAGGGTCTGCTTCCGTGGTCACCATGACCACAGAATAGGGGAGCGCTTCGTGCGCGTGCAAGTCATCAATGACCTTGGCCACTGCGGAGATTCGTTTTCCGATGGCGCAGTAGATACAGAGGACGTCTTTATCTCTCTGATTAATGATGGTGTCCAGGGCGATAGCGGTTTTTCCGGTCTGCCGGTCGCCTAAAATAAGTTCCCGCTGCCCGCGGCCGATAGGAATCAGTGCATCAATGACTTTGATGCCGGTCTGCAGGGGTACTGTGACCGGTAAGCGGTCCATAATTGCCGGAGCAGGACGCTCCACGGGCCAGCGCTCCGAGGTGCGGATAGCCCCCCGGCCATCCAGGGGACGACCGTGACCATCTACTACTCGGCCAAGCAAGGCATCGCCGACCGGCACATCGAGCACTTCGCAGGTCCGATGCGCTTCATCACCGGCCTTGAGATCCTGAATTTCGTCCAAGAGAATAACGCCCAACTCATCCTGTTCGACGTTAAAGGCCATACCCAAGCGCTGCCCGGGGAAACGAATCAATTCATCAGCACGAACTCCATGCAACCCGGTGATGTGGACAATACTGCGGCCTACAAATGAGACGGATCCTACCCGTTCGATTTCCAAGGGAGGGACATAGTTGCCGATCACCCGATCAAGGGTATGGAAGATCGCGTCGAGAGCGTCTGAAAGATTTTGGGGCGTAGAGGCCATGATGCGCTCACTATTGTTTGGACTGCCGCTGCGGGGCAGGCTCCTGCTCATCAGGTGCGGAAGACTCCTGCCGCGGCTGGGACTCTGCATCAGTACCGAGCGCTTCCCGAGTTTTTGCTTCCACCGAATCGAGATAGTGATCAACATTCCAGCTTATTTTCCTGCCATCGGCCCGGAGTTCAATGCCCATAATCAGCTCCGGGTTGGTTTCAAATATAATCTTTGGACCTTTGGCTAGGTGTTCATGGATACCGTCGGTAATCTTTCTTCGCATTGCGGGAGTTGACTCTGATGAGCTGCGCACGGTTAACTCTGTCCCGTCATTCACGAAATCCGCTAAGCTTTCACCCGTATCGGTTGTGCCGTCCTGTAATCGCGCCACGAATGTATCGACAATCCGGTCCTCCACAGCGACATCTGCCAGGTCACGGAAAACGTGGCGGGAGAGGTTGAACACTTCCTGAGCAGTTCGCTGCCGCAGGTTACTCAAAAAGGCAGCTTTTTCCTGGTCCAAGGATTCAAGCCACTGCTTTTTGAGATGATCGACATCATGCCGTGCTTCCTGCACGAGCTTGTAGTGTTCATTGTCCGCTTGTTGCCGGGCCTGGGCAAGCAGGGTATCTTTCTGCGATACTAGACTTTTCTGTTCTTTGCGTAGAGAAGCAGACTGCAATTCTGCTTCTTGTTTTTTCTGTTCGGCCTCCTGAAGCCGCTGTTCAATCTTCTTCTCCCGCTGATCCATAGCAGCGACAACCCGGTCGTACAAAAAGCGCTTGAGCAGCGCCAGAAGAATAAAAAAATTGATGACCTGAGCGAAAAAGGTAAACCAGTCGATGCTCATTGCCTATCCTCGTCCTTGAGCAATGATGTGGTTCCAGAACGGGTTCGCAAAGATAATGATCATAGCGATTACGAAGCAGTAAATCGCAAACGACTCGATCATGGCCAAGCCGACGAACAGCGTGCGGGTAATGGTGCTGGATTCGTCCGGCTGCTGGGCAAGGGCCTGCAGGGCCGTTGCCACGGCTCGACCTTGTGCAAGACCTGGCCCAATAGAACCAATTGCGATAGTAATTCCGGAAATGAAGATAGAGACCATTCCAATGAGGGTGACACTGTCCATAGCGTGCTGCTCCTTTCTCGCCACAGGCGAATTATTCAGCATGCTGCTTCTCTTGTACGCGGCTTGCCGAGCCGATGTAGACGGCTGCAAGAATGGTGAAAATGTATGCTTGTACCTGGCCGATCAGAAGTTCGAGAAGCTGCATCAGAACCGGAAAAAGCAGAGGGGCAATAGAAAGTAGAATTGCGGCCACAACGGTCCCACTCAAGACGTTGCCGAAAAGACGGACTGCGAGAGCAAGCGTGCGCGAAAGCTCTCCGATCACATGGAAAGGAAGCATAAAAAACGTCGGTTGCGTGTAGTGTTTCAGGTAGCCGAAAAAGCCCTTGTTCTTAATGCCGTAGAGAGGCACTGCACAGAACACACAGGCAGCCAGGGCAGCAGTGGTGCTTAAGGAAGCGGTAGGTGGATGGTACACCGGGACAAAGCTCAGGAAGTTGGCGAGGGCGATGAACAGGTAGAGGGTCCCAATGAATGCTAGAAACGGTTGAGGGTTCTGCCCGATGACGTCGTGGATCTGACTGCGCAGGAAAGAAATTATGGTTTCGAGCACATTCTGACTTCGGGAGAGGCGCATCTCGGTTGAGATGTTTCTGGTTACCAGTGCGGAAAACAGGACCAGCAGCGCCATAACGATCCACGTATACGCAATGGTGTCGTTGATTTTGAGCACCCCCCACTCCCACCATATCCGGCTGTCCGGGTTCAGTTCCATCGTGCTAATTCCTTCTTAGAGCAGTTTGGTACCGCTTCGATCTGCCTGGTACATTGTTGCTCGTAGGAGCATGGTCCGCACCAGCAGGAATCCCATCATGGATGCAGAAAGACCAGTCCAGTGAAACAACTGAAGCACGGTAAAGAACACGATCACCAAGAGCACCGAGCGGGAAACGAAGCTTCCCAGGAGCACAAACCCAGGCCGACAGGTCCTCCAAGCCACCCGAATGCTCAGCCAGAGCAGGAGAAAGTACACCAGTCCGCTTGCACATCCAATCACCAGTGCCGTGACGAGATCACCATGGTTGAATCCCATACGCTGTACCTGCGTGAACGCACATGTGGGTTGTTTCGTCGATTGATGAAAAGTCTAACGCTTGTCTCTGAGCTCTAAGCAATTCGAAGCTCCGTACCATTAGCGCCGAGTGCTGCTTTCCCGCTGTACCCAGAACCAGGCGTTCAGGCATCCAATAATGACTCCGATGATGAGAAGCATCAGAGTCCATGAATGCCTGCTCGGCCAGGTTCGATCGATCCAGATACCGACGGCAATGCCGAGCAGCGTTGGTATCGTCACCGACCAGCCGACAACACCAATCGTGCCTAAGCCGAACCAGACACTTTGATGGTTCTTTTCTTTTCGCCCTTTCACTTTGCGTTCCTCTTTTCGGACAATCTTTTTGAGAAATGCACGGTGAATCTCTTCAGGCGAGTCCCGGTGGATTCGGTTACCCATAGCGGTGCATCTCCAGGAATCGACGGGCGAAGCTGGCCTCGATTCTGGCGGCGGCCGAACGGAATATCTTTTCCCGCTCCGAGAGGGCCATGAACTCCTGAGTAATGGTTTTCCGGAGTGCTCCCAGGTCCGGCCCGCGAACAGCACGCCGCGTCGATACCGCAACCTTCTGACCGCATTTGACGAGAATCCCTTCGTCGACCGCGTAGAAGACCTCGTTTCCCTGATCATCATCAAAGGAAAGGAGTCCGGGTACCAATGCAGTGACGAAATCAATGTGCCGGGGCAAAAGAGTAAACGCGCCGTTGACCGCTTCGGCATTCACTTTTGTAACCATCTGATCAACTGCCACTCGTGTTGGGAGTACAACTTTCAGATTCATTGCTTTTTGGCCTCATCAAGGGATCCGATCATGTAAAGAGCGTCTTCCGTTTGCTTGGAATATTCTCCGTTAAGGATTCGTTCGCAGCCAGTGAGTGCGTCCTCAAGGCTTACGGTTTTTCCTGGATGTCCAGTGAACTGTTCGGTAACAAAAAATGGTTGTGTGAGAAATCGCTCCAGCCGGCGCGCACGGTTGACCGTATTCCGGTCCTCTTGGGAGAGTTCTTCCATTCCGAGCATGGCGATGATGTCTTTAAGTTCTTCATAGCTGGCGAGCGTTCTCTTCGCTTCCTGAGCAATGCCATAGTGTCGGCTACCCACAACCGGCGGAACGAGCATACTGGAATTTGACTGAAGCGGGTCGATTGCTGGATAAAGACCTTCACTCGCCTTTTTGCGGGAAAGAACAACGCTTGCGGAAAGATGGCCAAATGTATGCACCGCCGCCGGATCAGTGAAATCGTCGGCAGGTACATAGACTGCCTGGACTGAAGTAATTGCGCCGGCTCGGGTGCTGCAGATGCGTTCCTCGAGTGCGGCCAACTCGGTCCCTAAGGTTGGCTGGTACCCGAGCCGGGAAGGAAGATTTCCCATCAGCCCGGATACCTCCATACCGGCTTGGATGAACCGAAAAATGTTATCGACGAGCAGCAGCACGTTCTGCTTTAGATCATCCCGGAAATACTCGGCGACCGTTAGTGCTGCATGCCCCACGCGAAATCGAGCTCCCGGCTGCTCGTTCATCTGTCCATAGAACATGATTGTATTCGCAAGCACTCCCGCCTCCCGCATTTCGCGGTACAGCTCTTCACCTTCCCGGGTGCGTTCTCCAATGCCGCAAAAAACGCTGAC
>JAGOGO010000013.1:0-4923 GCA_017996625.1 Deltaproteobacteria bacterium
GAAACTCCTCAGTCTTTCGCCTGTTTGTCATCCCCGCGCAGGCGGGGATCCATGCAGTGTGCCAAGCTCCCGCAGATCTGGATTCCCGCCTCCGCGGGAATGACGGAAAATCGCTAAGTTTCATACGGGGAGTTAGAAGTTAGAACGAATAGACACGACTCACTCCTCGTCTTTGTACTTCTCACTGCTCACTTTTTACTTCTTACTTTTTACTTTCCGGTGGGAGCGGCGTCCTCGCCGCGAATGTCTAACGTGTGCGTGACATCACCTGCATCCGACAACGATGATGCATAATCGTCAGTTTCATACGAGGAGTTAGGAGCAAGAAGTAAGAAGTTAGACGTTAGAACCGAAAATAGGCACGAATCAATCATCATCTTGCTACTCCTTACTTTTTATTCTCACTTTTTACTGTTTCTTTGAACGTTGAACCTGGAACCATCAATGCCTTCACTGCTTGCCCTCTGCTCAGCCATTCCCATGTTTGGGGACAGGCATAACCATTTCACTGGGGATTCCTTTTCCTTGTGTTTGTTCGCTGCAGCATTTCCCGGGCCAGGGTTTGAGTTTGGCGGGTTATTTCCTGGCCTCCGAGCATCCGAGCGATTTCTTCAATCCGCTCATCAGCAGTCAGGTGTCGTACTTCGGTTCGAGTCCGGCCCTGAATCACCTTTTTTGTAATGGCGTAGTGTGTGTCTCCATATACGGCGATTTGGGGCAAGTGCGTGATGCAGATCGTCTGGTGGTATGCAGCTATCTCATACAGCTTTTCGCCCACCACTTCTGCGGTGGCACCTCCAATGCCGGCATCTACTTCATCGAAGATGAGCGTCGCCACTCCGCCTTCACGCGCAAAAATGTGCCTGAACGCGAGCAGCACCCGGGATAACTCGCCTCCGGAGGCAATACGGGAAAGAGGCTTCAGTTCTTCTCCCGGATTAGGAGAAAAGAAAAACTCCATCCGGTCGAATCCCATGTCATCGAGAGTCGGAGGCTCGCTCTCGGTGAAACGGGCTTCAAACCTGGTGTCCTTCATTCCTAGTGAGGTCAGCTCACGCTCTACATGCCGGCATAGTTCCTGAGCGGCTTTCTTTCTTTTTCGAGAAAGCTCAGCCGCTTGGGCTTCGACCTCCTTCCGCAGAGCGGCATATTCCGCCTGCAGATGCTCCACCTGCTCGCTGGCATGAGAAAACCGTTCGTGCTCTTCCAGAATCTGTTTCTGGAACGTCAAAACGTCGGCAATCGTGGGGCCATATTTCCGTTTGAGGCGGTGAAGCACGTCCAGCCGGTTTTCAATCTCTTCAAGGCGCTGCGGATCGAACTGCAAATGCTGGCCGTAGTCGCGCAGTGAAAACGCTACATCTTCGATCTGGGCAACAGCTGTGTTTACTGCTTCACAGTGCGTCCTAAGGGAAGGATCGATTTCTCCGATCCCTTGCAGTTCCTTGACGATGCGGCTGAGTTCGGTAACGAGTGACTGATCTGCCCCATAGGCGGTCTCGTAAATCCGATTGCTGGCACGAATCAGCTCGCTCGCGTTCTGAAGGATTGTACGTTCCCTTCTCAGCTCCTCTTCTTCGTCCGGGATCAGGTGCGCATCTTCGATCTCCCGGGCCTGGAATTGAATGAGCTCCTGCAGCTCGGATTCCTGACGGGCTCGATTTTGAAGAATCTCACATTCTTTCTTCAGCGATTGCAGCCTGAAATAGTGCTCCCGAAAGAGCATCCTCTCCTGGAGTAGGCCGCCGAAATGATCGAGCATCTCCAGATGATTTTGCGGACTAAGGAGTTCCTGGTGTTCGTGCTGTCCGGAGATGGTCAACAGTGCTTCGGTGATGTCGGTGAGGATGGCAAGCACGGAGAGACTGCCGTTGATGAACACTTTGTTCTTCCCGTCCCGGGAGATGAGCCGTTTAATCAGCAGACTGTTGCTGGGATCAGGAACTATCCCCTTTGCCTCGATCCGACGGCGAAACAAGGGAGCATCGGACAGGTCGAACAGGGCTTCAACTACCGCTTCTTGTTCACCGGTTCGGATCAGATCACTGCTGGCCCGGCCGCCGAGAACCAGGTTGATGGCTCCCAGAATGATCGATTTGCCTGTGCCGGTTTCGCCGGAGAGAATGGAGAGCCCTGGAGGAAATGAGATGTGGAGGTCGTCAATTATCGCAAAATTCTTTATTTGCAGATCACTCAGCATCGTCTACCGCTCACCCCATCGAAGTTTAGTTCGCAACACCTCGAAGTAGTTTTTGAAGGGAGACTTGATAAGCTGCACCGTGTGACGGGACTTCCGGACTTTGATGATATCTCCGCCGTTAAGATCCTTGCCTACCTGCCCGTCAAAGGTAAGGAAGGCGCCTTCATTGGTGGACTGAATGATAATATCGATTTCCGAAGTGTCCGAAAGAAGTATAGGACGATTCGTCAGAGTATGCGAACAGATAGGCGTGAGAATAATAGTATGCAGGGACGGGAACACGATCGGTCCCCCTGCCGACATGGAGTATCCGGTGGATCCAGTGGGAGTTGAAACAATCAGACCATCAGCTTTGAAGGTGGTAAGATACTGCCCGTCGATGGTAGTCGCGAGGTCGATGATCCTGGCCAGAGCGGCTTTGGTTATGACCACATCGTTCAGCACCGTATACCGAGCCAGGATGCGGCCCTCGCGGATTACCTGGCTGTTCAGCATCATCCGACGCTCGGTTTCATACGTTCCGGAAAGAATTCTCTCCAACACCGGATAGAGTTCATCAAGACTGAAGGCAGTGAGAAATCCCAGTCCTCCCAGGTTTACACCGAGAATCGGGATGTTGTTTCGACCAATAAGGCGGACTGCGGCGAGCAGCGTTCCATCACCTCCAAGAACCACCAGAAGGTCAAGCAAAGGAACTGTCTCCCTATTGAGGAGATTTTGTGAGGCGGAAAGCGTCTCTTGAATTTCTTCATCAATGAACACATCGATGTGCTGCTTCTTCAACCTTGATACAAGGTCATGGGCAGCTTCGGTAGCCTCGGGCTTGTTTCGCTTGGCAATAATTCCAATTTTCTTTATGGGCAACATCGACCAAACCTGTACGGGATCTTATCGGCTGAGGCGTGAGCATGAAGTATGCTCGAAAGGAAGCTCTAATGGTTCTGACCCTTATCGTGTCAACTGACTTTTACCACAGAAGGAGAACTGTGTCCATGAGAAAAATAGTCGTTGGGGACCGGTTGATCCGGACATCTTGTTCTTAATCAGCCACATATGGTAATAAAGAAGTGCGCTCATCCGTACGGGAGCTGATTTCCTCGAGCAGAGGTGTTGAAGAAAAGCGTCAGTGGTTCAAAGTTCAAGTTGGAGTAAGACGTAAGCGAAAGTCTCTGGGCGCCGCAGGGGCCAGGTAGAGCGAAGAAAAAACAGAACGCACTGATTGTAAGACCGAACTCCCCTTAACCCCCTTGTTGCTCACGAGGGGGCATCTGGTCATCAACTGGTGCGGACATCGGCCCCTGCTTCCTGTTGCAGGCTCTTCGCTCGATGCTCTTTGCCTTACCTCTGCTCTCCCTTTTTCTCCAAAGAGGAGCCGGGGGTTCAGGTCTCGTACCATATCCCCGGGTTTCGCTTCGCTCTGCCCAGACTACAAAACTAGTGGTGCAGGATGCTGAAAAAGGCTTTAGTGGTTGAAGGCTTGACATTTAAGAATTATGATGTGGGATATGCGATGTGAGCTATCGGATAGGAGAACTCGCTTAGCGCTCGATTGTTAGCGCACATCCCATAACCCGCATCCCAGATCGCATGTGCCGGGAGCAGGCATCATGTTCACCGACTATCGACGTTTAAAGCAGAAAATCATTATTATCGTCGGACCTACCGGAATAGGGAAGACGGCGCTTTCGCTCAGCCTGGCGGAGCGGCTTGACGCTGAAATTGTGGCAGCTGATTCAGTACAAGTCTACCGGTATCTGGATATCGGATCAGCCAAGCCCACAGCGGAAGAACAGGCCCGGGTACCCCATCATCTCATCGACGTGGTGAACCCGGATGAGGACTTCAGCGCCGGCCAATATCGACAGGAGGCACAGCAGTCGATCGAGAGGATAATCATTCGCGGCAAACCGGTTATTGTTTCCGGAGGCACCGGTCTCTATGTCAAAGCGCTTACCCGGGGACTGGTTGCACAGACCGGCGGTACGCAGGCCACGCGTCAAGAGCTGCGGGAACGGGTCGCGACTCAGGGAAAAGGCTCGCTCTTCGAAGAGCTGAAGCGGGTAGATCCGGACTCGGCTCGTCGAATTCATCCGAACGATACCTTCCGGATCATTCGCGCCTTAGAGGTCTATTGCGAAACCGGTGTGCCGATCTCCCAATACCGAGCCGGACACGATTTCAAGGAGTCGCCATACAACTGTCTCCAGATTGGGATGACTCTTGATCGGGCTGAGCTTTATCGGCGGATTAATGAACGGTGTGACCGGATGATAACGCTGGGATTTCCGGAGGAGGTCCGCTGGCTGCTGTACCGCGGGTATCACTGCTCCCTCAAGTCAATGCAAACACTCGGCTACCGTCATCTCTGCTCCTGGCTGGAGGGAAAACTGCCCTTGGAGGAGGCGGTCCAAACCATGAAACGAGACACCCGGCGGTATGCAAAACGACAGATGACGTGGTTTGGCAGCGACCCGACTATTATCTGGTTTGATGATGCACAAAACAGGCTTGGGGAAATCGAAACCGTGGCGAAACGCTTCCTGACCGGAACCTAGGGCAGCTTTTTGCCTTTAAATTCTCGGCGGGTCATGGTATCTTAGAGTAAAAAGTAAGGAGTAAGGAGTAAGGAGTAAGGAGTAAGGAGTAAGGAGATCCTTCCCTGGTGACTACCCATACTTTGGTGCTGAGACGCTGAGGAAGAAACATAGAACTATTCCCTGCGC
>JAGOGO010000013.1:5023-36866 GCA_017996625.1 Deltaproteobacteria bacterium
CCCTGCGCGAGATCAGGGGCAGGCAGCGAGGGCATATACTCCCCACTCTTTACTCCTTACTTCTCACTATTGACTATTCCCAGCGCGAGAAGTTAACCAAACGTAAGAGGCTGTCAGTGTATTATGAACAAAACAGTTGTTGTTGGTGTAAGCGGAGGAATCGCAGCATACAAGATACCCGAACTGGTCAGAGGCCTTCGAAAGCAAGGCTGTGAAGTGCATGTGATGATGACCAGAAATGCCCGGGAATTTGTAACTCCTTTGACTTTCCAGACGGTTTCCAACAACGCGGTCATCAGTGACATGTGGGCTCCGGTGGAGAAAACCGAAGTGGCTCACATATCGTTGGCAGATAAAGCTGATCTGATGGTTATCGCACCAGCTACTGCCAATGTTATTGCAAAATGTGCGAACGGGATTGCCGACGATTTCCTCACTACTACTATGCTTGCCACCAAGGCTCCGGTCGTCATTGCGCCAGCAATGAACGTGAACATGTATACCAATCCGGCTACTCAGCACAATCTTCGAATACTTGAAGAGCGCGGCTTCCTCATTGTGGGACCAGAGAAAGGCGATCTGGCCTGCGGCTGGGAAGGAAGAGGCCGTATGTCAGAGCCGGCTCAGATTTTAGCGTTCATTGCTTCGATTTCTCGGCTTAAGGACTTTGCCGGCGAGAAAGTTCTTGTCACTGCCGGTCCTACCCGGGAGCCGATTGACCCGGTGCGCTATATCAGCAATCACTCCTCAGGGAAAATGGGATACGCACTGGCCCAGGCAGCTTGCATGCGCGGTGCCAGTGTCACCCTCATCAGCGGTCCTACCAGCCTGACGCCTCATCCCGGTGTCGAGCTGGTTCGAATCAAGACGGCTGCAGAAATGCTCGAAGAATGTATGAGCCGCTCGGCGGCCATGGATGTGGTGATCATGGCGGCTGCAGTGGGTGACTATCATCCTGCTCAGCGCTCTTCCTCCAAAATCAAGAAGACCAATGCAACACTGACACTCGTGTTGGAAAGAAATCCCGATATTCTGGCTGAAATGGGTAAGCAGAAGGGAAGAACCGTTCTGGTTGGATTTGCTGCTGAGACTGACGACGTACTGACCAATGCGGAGAAGAAGCTGAGAAGCAAGAACGTCGACCTGATGGTGGCAAATGATCTTACCGCACCGGGAGCGGGTTTTGACACTGATACGAACATTGTCACGATTCTGGCTCGCGATGGATCTCGCGAAAGTGTTCCTCTGCAAAGCAAGGAGCAGGTGGCTCACCGGATTCTCGATAGCATCCGGAGCCTGAAAGCGGCTGGTAGCAATGTCTGATGATGTGCTGACAACCATGCATGATATAGTCGAGGAGCTTGCCGCCTGTCTGCGTCAGCATTGTCGTGCTGGCTTTGACTTTCTGTCCGAATCCGAAGCGGCTGTGATCGCGAGCGAGCTGGACAGCCTGAGCCAACGGTTTTCCACCGGCCTGTCGGTTCGATTGCCTGAGTCTGCGAGCACGCTGGCTGATATTGAATGTGAGCTTCATGATTGCAGCCGCTGCCGTCTGGGACAGACGCGGACAAATTTGGTGTTTGGCAGGGGCTTTCCCAAAGCTCAACTTATGCTGATCGGAGAGGCTCCCGGTCAGGAAGAAGATGAAAGCGGAGAACCGTTTGTTGGCAAAGCCGGGCAGCTGCTGACCCGGATCATTCAGGCGATTAACCTGAAGCGGGATGAGGTTTATATTACCAATATTGTGAAATGTCGACCGCCGAGAAACCGCGATCCCGAAAAGGAGGAAATCCAGGCTTGTTTTCCTTTTCTCCGGAAGCAGCTTGAGGTCATCCAGCCGAAGGTGATCTGTGCATTGGGACGTATCTCGGCCCATACGCTCCTGAACACCAGGCAGCCCATCTCCCAGCTTCGCGGTAACGTTTATCAATGCGGCACCAGCAGGATCGTCCCGACGTATCATCCTGCCAGCCTGCTGCGCAATCCGCAGTGGAAGCGGGATGTGTGGCACGATATCCAATTGGTCGCAAAACTGTTGAAGGAGCCGTCAGCATGATCTGGAAAATCTGTACGCGAGCACTCCTTCTGCTCTTCGTTCAGTGTGCGTTCCTGCTCGGAACGGTCTCGGCAAATGACCGTACGATCTACCTCACCAAGGTCGAAGGCGCGATCAATCCGGTTTCCAGTGCGTTCATCGTTAACTCGATCGAGGCAGCAGAAGCTGCTGGCGCACAATGTGTTATTATCCAGCTTGATACCCCCGGCGGCCTTGATGCCTCCATGCGGGATGTGGTTAAGAGAATGCTTAACACCCCTGTCCCAATGGTAGTCTATGTTGCGCCGTCCGGCGCGCGGGCAGCATCTGCGGGAGTAATGATCACCATGGCTGCTCATAAGGCGGCGATGGCGCCGGGTACGAATATCGGCGCCGCCCATCCGGTCTCACTGGGTGGGGAGAAGATGGACGAGACGATGGTGAAAAAGGTAGAGAACGACGCAGTTGCGTATATCCAGGGGATAGCTGCCCGCAGGAACCGTAATGTTCAGTGGGCGGAAAAAGCGGTGCGGGAGAGTGCGTCGGTGGATGCTCAGACTGCTCTCAAGCTGAAGGTTATCGATTACGTGAGTGCAAGCCTTCCGGAACTTCTCGGTCAGCTTGACGGCCAGGCAATCGAAATCGACGGAGAGAAGAGAGTTCTTTCCACTAAGGACGCACCAGTAAAGGAGATTACCATGGGTCTGCGCGAGCGGATCCTGTTTACATTGAGCGACCCCAATATCGCCTACCTGCTGCTCATGGCCGGCATCGCCGGGATTTACTTTGAACTCATGTCTCCGGGAGCGATATTCCCCGGGGTTATCGGCGCCATCTGCCTTATTCTGGGCTTTTTTTCGCTCCAGACCCTGCCGATTAACTACGCCGGACTGCTGCTCATTATTCTTGCCGTAGGCCTGTTTATTCTGGAAATAAAAGTTGCGAGTTACGGTCTGCTCAGCGTTGCCGGCATCATCAGCCTGGTGATAGGTTCGCTCATGCTTTTTGAATCGGAAGCCCCGTATCTCCGCTTATCGCTCAGCGTGCTCATCGGAACCGTAGCAGTGGCGACAGGGTTTTTCATGATTGTTGCCGGAATGGCACTTCGGGCGCATTTGCGCAAACCGGCGTCGGGGATAGAAGGTATGCTTGGTCTTCACGGTACTGCCAAGAGCCGGATTGACCCGGAAGGAAAGGTGTTCGTGCATGGGGAGTACTGGGATGCCTGGAGCGATGAGGTGATTGAGTCTGGAGAGCCGGTAACGGTTATTGGTATGCAGGGCCTGCGCCTAAAGGTGAGGAAGAGTAATTCACGATAAGGGTTCAAACCCTGCTCTACGCGGGGTTTGAACAGCTGGAGAAGTTTGAGCGGCAGGACATTTCATTAACCTCAGAGGAAGGGAGGGAGGCATGATTTTCTATCTGGTTATTGCAGCGTTTGTTCTGATGCTTGTTTTTTCCATGATAAAGGTGCTCAATGAGTATGAACGCGGAGTCATATTCCGATTAGGGCGCCTGATTGCATCAAAGGGCCCTGGCCTGATTATTCTCATCCCTGTTATTGATCGAATGGTAAAGGTCGATTTGCGGCTGGTCACGCTTGATGTTCCGGCGCAGGATGTCATCACGCGAGATAACGTATCAGTCAAGGTAAACGCGGTTGTATATTTTCGGGTAATGGATCCTAATCACGCGTTGGTGGAAGTGGAAAACTACCTTTACGCAACCTCACAGCTCTCTCAAACGACGCTACGAAGCGTATGCGGTCAGGCGGAGCTCGACGAACTGCTGGCAGAACGGGAAAAGCTGAATACCAAATTGCAGGAGATCCTCGATATGCAGACCGACCCCTGGGGCATCAAGGTGTCCAATGTGGAGTTGAAGCATATTGACCTGCCTGATGAAATGAAACGGGCCATGGCCCGGCAAGCGGAAGCCGAGCGGGAGCGGCGAGCAAAAGTCATTCATGCGGAAGGTGAGTTTCAGGCGGCGACGCAGCTCGCGGAAGCTGCCAAAAAGATCTCTCAAGAGCCGGTTGCCTTACAGCTTAGATATATGCAGACGCTCTCCGAGATATCTGCGGAGAATAGTTCAACCATCGTCTTCCCCTTACCCATTGACATAATGAAACCGTTTGTGGATTTGGCTAAAAAGCGGCTGGAGTGAGAGCCTGTTGCAGGTGGAACAGTAAAGAGTATAAAGTCAGGAGTTAGGAGTAAGCACAGCCTCTAGGCGGGGCCAGATTGCTCGAAGCAAAAACAAGACGCACTGATTGTAAGACCGAACTCCCCCTTTCCCCCTCTTTGCTCACGAGGGGGAAGGCCATTGAAGGACAGCGATGGTGTGATAGGTGTCATCCTGAACTAACACCAGCATCCCGAACTTGTTTCGGGATCTATTTCTGTGCCAGTCGAAGTCGATAGGTCCTGAAACAAGTTCAGGACGACAGTAGCTTGAGTGTTGGTCCTGAAACGAGTACCAGGAAAGGTCTCATGATGGTGTGCTCCCTCCTTTAAAAAAGGAGGGAGCAATGAAGAAATGTCGCGCTGATACGTATCGCCTTCGAAAACACAACAAACCGCCATGCTCAATTTAGCTCAGCATGACGGTTTGCTGTTATCTACTAGGCGGTTTTTTTCATCCGCTATGTTTTTATTAATCTTGATGAAATCGTAATAAGTCGAAAAGCTGTCACCCCCGCGCAGTCCCGCGAAGCGGGATTTCGCGGGTCGCGCATCAGCTCTTTATCCACCGAAGGAATGACGAATTAGCTGAGTGCTGACTTCCAACGAAGTGGGCATCTCTTCGTTGTTCATAGGTTGCCGCCAAGCGGTATACCTTAGCTTTTTACGACTTCATCAATGTTGAATCTTGAATGTTGGATATTGAATTTCTTCGTTATTCTTTGCTCAGGCTTTCCAGTTTTTCGCGGAGGGCGGCGCGCTCTGGATCGATCTCCAGGGATCGTTCGTATTGCCTGCGAGCTTTTTCCAGATCACCGGTTTCCTTGTATGCATCGCCCAAGTGCTCGGCAATCGTAGGGTCGCCGGGAGTGAGCTTCACGGCTTCCTCGAGAGTTTCGACTGCTTCCTTGAGCAATCCCTTCTTATAGTAGAGCCATCCGAGGCTATCGGTAATGTAGCCGTCTCCCGGTTTGATCTCTAACGCCTTTTTGATCATGCGTTCAGCTTCTTCCAGATTGATGCTTCTCTCGACATAGGAGTAGCCGATGTAATTGAGGGCATCAGCGTTCTCCGCGTCGAGTTCGATAACCTTCCTCATTGCCTGGATAGAGTGATCGAAATCTCCGGCGGTTTCATACACAGTGCCAAGCTGGTAGTAAAGCTTGACGTCATCGGGCTTGATGTTGAGCGCCTGATTGAGGGTAGCAGCCGCTTCTGCGGGTTGTTTCGCCTGAACGAATAGATAGGCCAGGAACCGATAGAGGGTGAGGTACTCAGGATCGTTTTTGAGTGATCCGCGGACAAGCTCAATTGCTTTCGGCATATTGTTCTGCTCTTCATAGATGCTCGCCATCTGAATCAGGGTATCCGGGTATTCTCTCGCGGTTGACGGGATCTTCTGAAACTCCTCAATGGCGCGATCACCATCACCTTTTTCCCGATACGCGACTCCAAGATAATAATGAATCCTGACCGGATCCGGCATGTCTTCTGCCAACGGCTGGAGTTCGCTGATGGCCTTATCGTACTCACCTTTTTCCAGGTAAATGAGACCAATTTTGAAGATCGCTTCCTGGTTGTCGCCAAGGTTGCGCAAGGTGGTGATCGCGTGCTCCCATTCTTGCTGTTTGACGTAGAGATTACTCAGGTGATCAAGCACTAGTATATGATCAGGGTAGTATTTGAGCATCTGCTCATAGGTCTTGATCGCCTCACCCATGTTGCCCTGCATTTCAAAGGCGAGGGCGAGGTCAATGAGAGCGGATTCAAAGTCAGGCCGCATTTCCAGCACCTTCTGGTAATAGGCGATAGCCTCATCATACGACTTGAGCTTTCCGTACACTTCACCCAGGTAGTACAGGCCTACAACGGAAGAGGGATCCCGGGCAAGGAGCCGGTTGAGAACATCGATGGCGGCCTGATAGTTTTCCTCTTTTGCATGCAATTTGGCGAGATAGAGGTAGATCTGCTGTTTGTCCGGTTCCTTAGCCAGAATGCTTTCGTACTGGGCAACAGCTTCATCAATCTGGTCGTTCGCTATATACACACGTGCCATCAGGTGCTGAGCATCCAGGCGAGTGGAATCTCTTTTGAGCACATTTCGACAGAGGTCGCCTGCTTCTTTCAGTTTTCCCTGCTGAAAATACACCATCGCCATTTCAGTCTGAATGACTGCTGAGCCGGGATCGCTGACGAGTGCCTGGCGAAACTCCCGCAGTGCTGCATCGAGCTGCTCATCTTTCTTGAGGAGCTGGGCAGTGATAAAATGTCTGTATGCAGCCGGCCTAAGCGGGAGGGTAATTGGTTGTGCCTGCACTGCGTTGTTGTCTTTCTTCGGAGAAGAGACTGCGGCGTGTACTGTACTCCCTGTTGGATCGGCTGCCTGGGGTTGCGGCTGAGGGGCAGAGTCTTTGACGATACCGGCACAGCCAATGGTGCAGCTGGCAATAATCAGGCAACTTAGAATGACACTTAGCCGGAATCGTACGGTCGCATTCCGTTCATTCCGGCGGCTGTTTGATTTTACGATCATGTTCTAAACTCTCATAGAAATAATAACCTACGCCAAGGATACCAGATAATGGTCTCTGCTTCAACCAGCATCCCTCGATGCATGAGTCCGTTGTTTTCGAGAGGGAACGTTCACAGTGTGCGTGTGCTGCGGTGGCGTTGTCGCTCTTCCGTTCGGAAAGGGGCCAAAAACACTTGACAAGAGAGGCTGATTTATCGATTATTTCTACTACCTTTCTTGTTGCGAGGAACCGGTCAACACTTACAGCTATGAGGGAATAATCATGGAGCTTATTTACTCTGGTTCGGTTAAAGAAATGTATCAAGTGCCCGGCAAAAAGCAAGTCGAATTTCAGTTTACCGACAAAATATCCGTTTTCGACAAACCTATCCCATCCCTCATTCCGCATAAAGGGGAGACTCTGTGCCGTACTGCAGTGCACTGGTTTAGGGTCGCTGAAACCATGGGAATCAAGACTCACTTTATCGAGCAGGTTTCCTCACACCGTATTCGAGTCAAGCAGGTCGATATCATTCGAGATTACAGTAAGATGACATCGAGTACGGTAAATTACCTGGTGCCGTGTGAATTTATCACCCGCTATTACGTTGCCGGCTCGCTCAATGACCGGATCAAGAGCGGACAGGTTACGGCTCAAGAGCTCGGATGGAGGGAAGCTCGGACGATTCAGTACGGGGAGAAACTTCCGCAGCCTTTCTTTGAAACCACTACTAAGCTGGAACGGGTCGACCGCAAGATCGATTTTGCTGAAGCAATGACGATTTCCGGTATCGATGAGGCAACGCTGAATACCATCCGCGAAACCATCCTGCGCTTGGATGATCGCATCAATACCGAGGTTGCCGACCGGGGCCTGATTCATGTAGACGGAAAAAAGGAGTTCGGTCTCGATGAGAACCGCAGCCTCATGATCCTTGATGTCTTCGGCACTGCTGATGAAGACCGGTTCTGGGATGCAGCTGAATACAACCGGGGCGAATGGGTGGAGCTGAGCAAGGAAGTGGTGCGACAGTATTACCGGAAGATCGGCTACAAGGATGCCCTCTATGATGCACGCGACAAGGGCCAGCCGGAGCCGGATATTCCCCCGCTGCCTGACGACGTGATTGCCCATGTTTCCGAAGTGTATATCAGTCTGTACGAGAAGATAACGGGAAAGAAGTTCTGATATACGCTGTTTTTCACAAGACAACTGCTGTATGCTTTCGGGAGGAAGGTGAAGCCGGAACATTTCGTCTGAGATGAAAACGAGCAGTCAATGCTGCTTCGGAGGAATCTGCTGCTATGTCTAAGGACGAATGCAGGCTGCAGACGAGGGATGGTGAAGGGAATCGCCTGCAGCCGCGGTCTGCGTGGGGAGATTCCCTGACAAAGTATATCTGCTTTGAAGAGCTGGCTGCTCGTATCCCGGCACGGCTGACTGCGGCCACCGGCGATCATATTGACCGTGAAATCGAACACGCGCTTATGCAAGTGCGTGTTTTTTTTCAGGCAAACTGTTGCGCTGTAACAGGGAGCGGATCGGACAAGCAGTCTTTTTACATCACTCATGCCAGCCTGCGTAATAGTATCTCTCCAAGCTGCCGTACTGTTGATTTTTCCATGAACTGTTTCTCTGGTATTCCCGAAGACTGCTTGAGCGGCGGGAGAATCACCCTCTTTTACAGCTCTTTTCTGACTTGCCGAAGGCTGTGATTTATAGATCGCGCAACCAGCTCTGAGACCGGTAGCTCGATATACCGAGCTGATCCAGACCGGAGAGATCGACGATCGCCAGCTACATCATTCCGTCGAGGTCCTGCATTATGAAACAGTATTCATCCTGGGGAGGCGGCTGTTTGCCGGATGCGAAGAAGGTGCCGCTGCCGCTGCTGACCGCCGACAGCTCCCCTCAACCTGACACGATGCCGACAGGGGTGCAGTAGATACTATCTCCTGCCGGAACATATAACAACCATGTGGCAGAGGAGGAATGATCATGACACGTTTACAGCGATATATGGCTTTTGTTGGAATCATTGTTCTCAGCGCAGCACTGTGGTGCAGTGCTGCTCAAGCGGGCCTGGAGGTAAAAGAGTACTCCGGCTGTCTCGGTGATTACTCGCAGCTGAAGCCCGGTCCTGAGGGCGGGGCGAAAATGGTGTACCTCAAGGATGGGGTTGACTTTTCGAAGTACAACAAGATCATGATGGATCAGGTAGTGTTCTACTTCAGCCCCAATGCCAAGAACAAGGAGATCGATCCCGAGCAGATGAAAGAGCTGGCGGAGATGTTTCACAAGGCTGTCTTTGATGCGCTCGGCACTGCCTATCCTCTGGTGGACGAGCCGGGTCCGGATGTGATGCGCTTGCGTACCGCCATCACTGACATTGATCTGCCCAATCGGACCCTGAACACTGTAACCACGGTTGTACCGATCGGATTGGCGGTGAGCCTGGTGAAGAAAGGTGCTACCGGCAAAGGAAACTTTGTCGGTGAGATCAGCATGGAGATAGAGGTGCTGGACTCGATGAGCAACGAGCGAATTGCCGCCGCTGCTGATCGGAGAGCTGGCGGCAAGGTCGCAAGCATGTCGAAGTTCGGCACGGCTGAAGACGCCTTCAAGTTCTGGGCGCAGCGGCTGCGCATGAGGCTTGATGAGTTCCACGGAAAAGCAGCAGATTAGGATAAAAGGTAACGAGCCATGAAAAAGAGAGAGATGTTTTCCCTGATGGCGGTCATCTGTTTCTGGTGTGCGTGTGCCACATCACAAGAACCTCTGTATACCGTGAACTATGATTACGATGTCAGCGTCGACTTTACCCGCCTGAAGACATATGCGTGGGAGGATCCAACAAAACTCCGAAAGGATAAACCGTTTGCTGTTGCATGCGTCATGCAGGCCGTAGACAACACATTGAGTACCCGAGGATTCCAGGTGGGTACTGTTAGTCCTGATTTCCTGATCAGCATGTTTGGCTTTACGGCTGAAACAACGGATCCAAACGATTGGTGGGGCAGGTTGAATACCATAGAACAAGGACTGATCAGACTGACCGTTGTCGATGCAAAAACCAAAACAACGATTTGGTGGGGGGAGGCCGAGGCCCGGCTTGATCCGGACATGACGCGGACAGAAAAGAACGCAATCATAAACGCAGCCGTGCAGAAAATTATGGAAAATTTCCCGCCGGCGGCTTATTGTCCATGACCTTTGTTTTGTCAGCGCTTGGCAGCGAAGAAATGGGGCCTTGACACAACCTGCTGCTGAGGAACGAAACGATACCGTGCTGGTTGCTCGCTGGCTGCATGCTGTAGCTCTTTCCTCTGCGGTCGGGAAGGCTATCGGTAGAGATTACACATCCACATTTTGAAGGGAGACTGAGATCCATGAAGCGAAGACTGATTCCTGCTATGCTTTTGTTCGCCGGCATACTCTCACTGTTCCAGCTCGGGCTGCCACGGCAGGCTGAAGCAGGTGTGGTAAAGAATATCGTGCTCTATCTTCCGAACCGTGTCTTCGATCTGGTGGATATCCTTCGCTTCCGCGTGCGGGTGGGCCCGGGCTTCTCCGGAGGTGTGCGGGTTACCGAGGCTGCGGATCTCTTTGCGGGTGCACATGCCACGGCGTATGTTGGCCTTCGAGGAGCCCGGGGAGAAGCTGAGATCCCGTGGCCGGCGGGTCTGGAGACAGCAGCTGGTGCTGAGCTCAGCATTGCCGATGCCAGTGGAGGTACCGACCGATATGTAGACCCTCTTGAAATCGGTCTGGAAGGACAGCTGGCACTTATCGGGCTGTATGCGGGTATCGAGACTTTCGAAATAGTGGACCTGGTGGCCGGGTTCTTCTTTGTAGACTTGGGCGACGATGATTTCTAGGCGGGTGTCGAAGAAGGCCACAGTGGTTCAAAGTTCAAGGTGGATGGACTCGAAAAAAGCATGAGGTGGTCCGACTCCAGGATCCACCAAAATCCAACCACCTGCCCAGAGCGGTGTATAGATCCACGCCCGGCCTGGTCGCACTTTTCATCGACATAATCTGGGTCTCGCGCTACATTTGGAGAGGTGCCCGGTTTACAGGTCCTCCTGATCGCACTCAAGGTGAGTATTCCGGTCTTCTTGGCCGGCGTGCCAGCCGCGAAGCGGTTCCTGACCAAAATAACTCAGAAGTCTTCCGTGCCTTCGTCGGAATCGTTAGGCGGCCAAGCACCTTCAGGCCACTCGGTTGCAGCGGCAGCCTTCGTGCTTGTGCGAAAGGAGTTGAGGAATGACTATGAGCGAGGAGATACGCCGGAAGCTGCTGGTGTATCAGAAGAATGAAATCACTGAACATCACGTTTACAGGCGGCTGGCCAGGATGGCTGGCTCTCCTGAAAACCGACGCATACTGGAGAACATCGCCGATGATGAGTTGCGCCACTATGGCGAGTGGCGAACCTATACCCGGCAGGATGTGGCACCTGACCGACTGAAGATCTGGAAGTACTACCTGATCAGTCGGGTTTTTGGTTTCACTTTTGGTGTCAAGCTGATGGAAAGAGGGGAGGAGAATGCCCAGGACGGCTATGAGCAATTACGAGAGGTGACACCCGAAGCAAGGGCTATCATTCGAGAGGAGAACGAGCATGAAACAGCCTTGCTGCAACTGCTGGATGAGGAAAAGCTGCGCTATACCGGCTCTATGGTGCTGGGACTGAACGATGCGTTGGTGGAACTGACCGGTGCGCTGGCGGGCCTGACGTTGGCGCTGCAAGACACGACGCTGGTGGCCCTGACTGGTTCGATCACTGGTATTGCTGCCGCGCTGTCCATGGGCGCCTCAGAATATCTGTCCACAAAGACAGAAGAGACGGCCAAGAATCCGGTGAAAGCGTCGACCTATACAGGCGGGGCCTATCTGGGAACTGTGCTGGTTCTCATTCTGCCTTATCTGATGTTAGCGAACCTCTATCTATGCTTAGGGTGCACGCTGGCTGGGGCAGTCCTAATCATCGCGTTTTTCAACTATTACATCTCCGTGGCCAAGGATGAGCAATTCAGAAAGCGATTTCTTGAGATGGCCGGGCTGAGTCTTGGTGTTGCAGGGATCAGTTTCCTGGTGGGCTTGCTTATGCGGACGTTCCTGGGAGTTGACGTCTAAGGTGAATAACGGTATCTCAAGAAGAGTTAAGGGGACCTCTGAACCTGCGGACCTCCTCTAATCCTGCGGTTCTGGTCAGCCTGGTTGCCCCCGTGTCTTAATGCGAGCGTTGGCAGAAATAGGATAGCACATGAGGCAGGTCATCAACACACCGTGGGCGCTGACTCCTGAGCAGGCACTCGAAGCTGCGGCGGTTCATCGTGACGGGCTGGATTCTTCAACCGCGGTGCAACGGCTTGCTGATCATGGAAGGAATGTGCTCGCGGCCAAGGACCGCGAACCCTGGTATTGGCTTTTTCTGCAGCAGTTCGCCAACCCACTGGTCTACGTACTGATCGGCGCGGCAGGTGTCAAGGCCTATCTCAAAGGTCTGACGGATGCCGCCGTAATTGGTGCCGTGCTTTTGTTTATGGCCACCATCGGCTTCGCCCAGGAGATGAAGGCTAGGAAGGCCATGGCTGCTCTGCTTCGTTTGAGTGCGCCAAAAGCGAAGGTGCGCCGGGATGGAGGTACCCGTCTGGTGGATGCAGCGGAGGTCGCAATAGGCGACCTTTTGGTGCTGGAGGCAGGCGACCGGATCGCCGCGGATGCGCGGTTGCTGGAAGCGGTTAATCTCCATATCAACGAATCGACCTTTACTGGTGAATCCCTCCCTATGGTGAAAGACACGCGTACATTAGCCGCAGATGCGTCGATCCATGACCGGTGGAACATGGTATTCATGGGGACTACGGTCAGTCGAGGCCGGGCTTTGGCAGTGGTTACGGCGACAGGGATGCGGACCGAAATCGGCCGCATTGCGGAAGCGGTCAGCAGCACAGAAAAGGATAAGACTCCGCTGCAGCGGAACATTGAGAAGCTGGGTCATTTGCTCATCTGGGTGGTTGTGGGCGCCTGCGCCGTGCTGGCCATGGCAGCTCTGTTGCAGGGAATGGGTTGGTCAGATGTCATGCTGCTGGCTGTGGCAGCTGCCGTTTCGGGTATCCCGGAGGGACTTCCGGCAGCCGTGACGGTCGTCCTAGCCATTTGCGTAAATGGCATGGCCAAGCGAAACGTCCTGATTCGGAAGCTTGCCGCCGTCGAGACTCTCGGAACAGCAACCGTAATATGTTCAGACAAGACCGGGACGTTGACACTGAACCAGATGACGGTGCGCGGGATCTGGACGGGAGGACGCTACCTGGCAGTTACCGGCCGTGGATACGAACCTGTTGGCGAATTTCTGCACAACACATCCCGCGTTGAACCGAGCAGCGATGCGCTCCTGCTGCAAACCTTGCGTGGAGCTTCGCTCTGCAACGATGCTATTTTAAGCACAACCGACACAGGACATCAGATTCTAGGCGATCCTACCGAGGGAGCCCTGCTTACGGTTGCGGGGAAAGCCGGCCTAAGCAAGAAGGATCTGGAAGCAACTCACCCGCGGCTTGGGGAAATTCCATTCGAGAGCGAACGGCAGTTCATGGCAACGCTGCATGCTGAAGGTGATCGGCGCATGGTTTATGTAAAGGGTTCGGTCGAGCGGCTCCTGGCCATGTGTGTCCACCTTCAGACTCCCCAAGGCGAGAAGGTTCTGGATGCAGGCACGCGTCAAGAGGTTATTGATGCAAATGAGTTCTTGGCCTCACAGGCGTTGCGTGTACTGGCCATCGCCGCTGTACCCTATCCCGTGACGTACGGTCGTCTCGACGCTGCTCATTTGCAGGGGCACTTGGTCCTGCTGGGACTTGTAGGCATGCTGGATCCGCCGCGCGAAGAAGTCCGCCGCGCAATTCAGGATTGCAAGCGGGCCGGAATACGGGTGACAATGATCACCGGCGACAACCCGGGCACGGCGGCCGCGATCGCTGCAGAACTCGGCATCTGCAAAGCGGGCGAGAGAGCGACGGTCGGCAGAGAGATCGAGGCGGTGGATGACGAGCAGTTACTCACCATGTGCCGTACCCAGAACGTTTACGCCCGCATCGAACCCCTTTACAAGCTGCGGATCGTGCAGGCATTCAAGCGGGACGGCCACGTCGCGGCCATGACCGGCGACGGCGTGAACGACGCTCCGGCGCTGGAAGCTGCAGGGATTGGCATTGCGATGGGCATCACAGGTACCGATGTCGCGAAGGAAGCCGCAGACATGGTTTTGACGGATGATAACTTCGCCTCGATTGTAGCCGCGGTCGAGGAGGGCCGTGTCGTTTTCAACCGCCTGCGGAATGTGACTTTCTTCCTGCTGATGACCTGCATGGGCGAGCTTATGACCCTCTTTCTGAGTGTCGCATTGTATGGAGAGTCACCGCTCGAACCGATCCAGATACTGTGGATCAACCTGGTGACCGGTTCGCTCGTAGCCATTCCACTGGGGTTAGAGCCTGGTACCGGCGACGAACTAAGTCAGCCGCCACGTGACTCGCGCGTCGGTCTTCTGTATCCCGGCATGCTCTTTCGGATTGTTCTGGCCGGGCTTTTCATGGCCCTGCCGGTGACGTGGATCTTTCATTACGCGCCAATCCCCAGCGCCGCCGATGAGGCGACCGCGCATGCATTGCGCCAGACCATCGCGTTTACCGGCATCGTGGTTTTCGAGTGGCTTTTTGCCTTCCAAGCCCGTTCTGTAGAGAAGGGGGTGCTTGCACTTGGTCTTTTCCGCAACCGCTCGCTATTCTTCTGCATGATCGTGGGGCTGGGATTGCAGATGCTGGTGCTATACCTGCCGGCCGGCAACCGCATTTTTCATACACTGCCTATGCCCCTCGTGGATTGGGGCTGGGTCCTGCTTCCTGCCGCTGTGGCGGTCACGCTCGAGGCGGTCCGTAAGCGGGTGGCCCCGCGTCTGTTTGGTGCTGGTCAATGGATACCACTTCGCGCGCATGGAAGTGGGCGGGAGGAGGACCGGGGCCAACAGGGGGGAGGTTATCTCTCAGGAGGAGAAGCCCGCCATGAGCCGGCAGAGCCATAATCATACCTTTAAGGAATGGAAGCACACGCTTTCGCTTCAGCCCACCTGCCTGTCATCAAACCCTATTACCAGCATACATTTGCTGAATAAGCTGCGGCATTTCTTTTGTTCTCATTTCACTGCTGTGCACAAAACCCTGAAGCAGCACTATGGAAGTAGGATATCTAGGCGGTTGCCTGTGCTCGGGAGGGCCTTTCGACTTCAGGTTGTCAGGGAATGTGTCTTTCTGATGGAGTCCCGCCTTACATCTGGAGTGCGGGACGACCGAAGAATCTCCTGCCGGCGACCCTGCAGCCGGTCGAAATCCTTCCTTCCGCATCTCGGTTGACAAGTGGAACTCAGGATGACAGCTGCGGTCAGGCACCGCGCATCAGTCCTTCAGTACCTGTTTTGGACAAGAGTGTTCCCATTTCGTTTAGGAGCTCAACGGGATGGGAGCACTAAGGGACGTCTTTCAAAATATTCAGTTAGAGCTGGGCTGGAAAGAGGTCAGCTGGATGAGCAACATCAGACGGTTAGACAGAGGGAAGCAGCTTCTGCAGCTCTTTCGCTCCAGGTTCTGAAGAGGCAGGGTTTTGCCCGGTCACCAGCTTGCCGTCTGCTTGGACGTACGGAGCCAGTGAGCAGCCTTACTGAAGACGCCACCCGTTTCTTTAGCCGGTCTTCCCACAGAAATGACACGACGGTGGTCAAGCCCGCTGCTTCTTCCGCATTTGTGAACCCGGGCACACGCTTGCCTTTAATCAGATACTCGTCGTCATTCGCGGGACTCCCCAGGATCGAACCAGGGTAGCCATTGATAATAATGCAAGAAACAGGTTTGCAGCAGGGCTGTTTTGGAACTGAGAGGTATGTTTTACCCCTGAAAACATCGTTCTAAGATGGATTGCCATATCCCATTCATGCAGACTGCGGATCACAGGCAGACGGAGTCAGGACTCGATATTGATTAGTCCATATCCCGGTGCTGGTGTGATACAATATACGAATAGGAAAAAGAGCATGCAATCATAGGCTGTGTTTACTCGAACGTGCCGTCAGTATTTTCTCTGATAGAAAATGGAAGAGGAGCCTGCAGGTATGGACAGGAAGAGAACGTGTGCCATTGTCGGTGTGGGGTATACGCCGCAGGGAAGGGTGCCGGGAAGGACCGCCTTGAGCTTCCACCTCGAGGCATGCACAAATGCTATCGCCGACGCCGGTCTTTCAAAAGACGATATCGACGGACTCATCTGCTACCGGCATTTTCCTGCTTCTTCGAATGAAAACGATCTCACTCCCTATCTAGTGGCACAGCATTTGGGGATAAAGCCCGGCTACCTGAGCCAGGACGCAAACTGATCGCGCAGCCACCTTCAGCATGCGGTCGGCGTGCTTGATGCAGGGTTGTGTCGGTACGTGCTCATCTCTTACGGACACAATGCGTACTCCGGTGACAGCAGGTTCACCATGCTCAAAGAATCTGCCGTTGATGATGCGGTCTTCGGCCATTTCAGCGCCACCGGCGGGTATGCCCTTGCGGCTCGCAGGGCCATGCACGAATCTGGTACCGGACCGCAGACATGGAAACACATCGCTGTGGGTCAACGCGCCTGGGCAAACCTGAATCCGCGGGCCATTATGCATGACAAGCCCATGTCCCCAGATGATTATCTGTCCTCCCGGTATGTGGTGGAGCCGCTGCGCCTGCCTGACAACTGTCTCGTGAACGACGGCGGCAGGGCCGTGATCATAACCGCCTTGGAGCGGGCCAAAGATCTCAAACAACCGCCAGCCGTCATCCTGGGGCTCGGCCAGCACAATCCATCCGTGCAGGTTGCGCAATCGGGCACCCTGACCGGCTCGACAGGGGCAAAAAAGGCAGGTGAGGCGGCACTATCCATGGCACGTATAACCAGAGATGATGTCGATGCATGTCAGATTTACGACTGCTTTACCTACACCGTGGAAGTGACACTGCAGGACTACGGATTTTTCGGCCCTGGTGAAGGTGAAGCCTGGTTCTCCGGGGGTACTATCGGGCCCGGCGGCCGCATGCCCGTCAATACCTCGGGGGGACAGCTCTCTGAGGCATACTACATGGGGCTGACCCCCTTGAGCGAGGCAGCCATGCAGATCATGGGCAGATGCGGCGATCGTCAACTCGGTCCCGCGACAAAGACGAAAGAGCCGAATATCATCCTCGTGAGCGACAACGGCGGTATCCTGCAGACCCACTCCTGTTATGTCCTGGGGAGGATATAACAATGGCATACGAAAGACCGCTGCCGCGGATAAACGCCGACAACCAACCGTTCTGGGAAGGCTGCAGGAACCACGAGCTTACGTTCCAGCAATGTGTTTCGTGCGGGCATGTCCGGTTCCCCCCGTCCCTTGTGTGCCCCCGGTGTCTGTGCCGCGATGCCCGGTGGATCGTATCAGCGGGGCTCGGGAAGGTGTATACCTATGCAATCTACCACGTGGCTTATCACGAGAGTTTCCGCGAAAATGTCCCCTATGTGGTCGCCGTGGTGGAACTCCGCGAGGGGCCGCGGCTTTTGACCAACATCGTGGAATGCTCGCCCGGGGAAGTCTTTTGTGAAATGCCCGTCTCCGTATTATGGGAGGATGTCACGCCCGATATAAGCCTCCCGATGTTCAAGCCTTGCAATTAGGTGGGGCCGGTCCACGGCACGTAAAACAAAGCCGGACCTCGATAAGGGAAAGTGCTTGATGGGATCACGTGTTCAGCGGGAGAAAAGATGCACCAGAAATTTTATGCGAGCCCTGTTGAAGCTCAAGCAGGAAGGATGAACGAGATGCTATTGTGGCGGCGCTGATGAGCTGTGCATAATGGGAGAAAAACCGTTCACATCAGGTGCAACGGATAAAAGGAGACCGAGCTATGAGTACCTGCGAGAAACCAACTGCGTGGTTCTCCATGACGCGCAGAAAAATGCTTGGTGGCATGCTGGTCGGCGCGGGCTGGCTACTGACCGGCGTCAGAATGCCTGCACTCGGACAGCACATGATGGAAAAAGGTACTGTGCTGCTCAACCGCATCCCTCAGTATCCAGCAGGGCTTGAGGATGCCGCCAACTTCACTCTCATGGATGCACTCTATGGGCGAAGGTCCCGGCGATTTTTGGCCGGCTCTGAGATCCCTGATGGCGTCCTGGCCTTCAAATCCAAGAAACAACCGCATCCGCTCGATTCGCTCGAACAAATGCTCGTGCTGACAGCCGCGGCCGGCAATACCGGCTGGCACTACATGATTTACCGCGACTCGAGCTATGCACCGCACTTGTCCAACTACTCCGCGGCCGCTGGGGGGCGCACCTTCCCCTCGGCTGCGGGATGGCATGTGGTGGACTTCTTCTACACCGATGACAACGGCGTTTACTACTTCCCGACTCGTGACGCCCCGTCGCTGATGGAGCGTAATGAGAAAGGGCAGATGGATCTCAATGCCTGGCTCAGTGCCCACCGCACCCGGATCAGGAAGCTCGCAGACGGCCGGCTCCATCTCCCCGCGGAAGAACCGTATATCGAGGGACACAACACGTGGTGCGCTAACCGGCCAGGTTCAACGTTGATCATCCCTGTGGCTGATATCGCGCAGATGACGCTCGATGCGCTTTCCTTTATGGTTTCGAACGGATTTTGCATGTACGACGACGTTCATGGACAGAACATTCCCGGCATCGAACGTTTCCGCAACCTTGTCGATGTAGAACATCCCTGGCCTCTGAGTGTTGTGGAGCAGAAATCGCTTTCCTTCGGTACGGCGGAGCTGACGACCTCCTGCTACGCCGGAATGCTGATGCTGCAGGCTCTCGGACTGGGGGGCTGGATGTTTTCCGGAATTGATATGTACTCCGTCCTTGGGGCCAGCGGTGATCCAAAAGTCCCCGGCTTGGGATTCCGCTTCGACAAGAAGGAGGGTTGGCCTGTGCCGAACGTCACGGGCCTGCCAGGCGTTTACGAAGGTTACTGCCCGCCGCACTTCACGGACATGCGAACCGCTGTAGAGGCCCTTGCCGAGCGGAAGTTCGGCCCTGGCGGCCCATTCCATCCTGAAACGCCTGGGCCGTGGAAAGATACTTCAAAGGTCCGCACTGCCGCCAAGGTCCAGAGTCCGGAGTTCAAAGAGTGTGTGGCGACGATGGCACAGTATACCTTCGACCGTTTTGGTAAGTTCCCTGGCACCGTGCCGACTATCTACATCCTCACGTACTTGCAGGCTCATCACCTCGACCTGGACTTCTACAATCGATACTTCAAGCCGGGGGAATACCTAAAAACGCATGCTGAGCACATGGCGCGCTGGCATTCGGATGGGACGAAGGAACGCAATTGATGGAGCTTAGCGCGCCTGGTATAACCGAAGCCTACAGTGCAAGATGGCGAGAATAAATGAATTCAATTACATCCGCACTCGTAAATAAACTACAGGAGGTATCATCTCATGGCATTCCGGGCTTCCATCAAGGTGTGTTTCAGTGATATCGACAACGCCGGGATCGTCTACTATCCCCGCTTCATGCATTACTTTCATCTGGCCATCGAGGAGTTTTTCGAGAAGGCACTGGGCATCAACTACGCCGACCTGCTGCGGCGGCGCAATGTCTGTCTTCCCACAGTGCACGTGGAGAGCGATTTTCTTCGCCGGCTTCATTACGGTGATCGCATCGACATGGAAGTGCGCGTTCTCGAACTGGGCCGCACTTCCATCACCTGGGGATATCGCGGCTATCTGGATGGAGGAAATTCCGAGGTGGTGGTGGAAGGCCGCAACACCACGGTCTGCGTCACAACCGATGGCTTCAAAAAAATCGAAGTCCCCGAGTGGTTGCGCTCCGACCTTGCGAACTACATGGAAGTGACCGGAGAGAACCTTAAGACGGGTCTATAAGCGGAATAAACATTGTTCACTGAATACACAAACTGGGCGAGCGGGCGGACGGTGGCTGTTTGTCCGGGCTGCTGATACGCACCGGTGGACGGCGCAAGAGTGAGCATGGACAATAAAGGGAGTTTCTGTGGCAGCATCAATTACACACTTGGTTGTTGGTGAACACGCATTCAAACACATCACCTGTTTCAATCCGACCTTGGCGGTCTATGGATCCTTTCTCATGGGCTGCATGGTGGTTGACGTACATGCTTTGCATGATATTGACCGGCGCCAGACTCATTTCGCGGGAAGATTTGAGAAAGATGGCGAATATATCTATCGCAAAAGCTGTTCCACCTTCCTGAGTCAACTGGGCACCCTACTCCAACGCTCGTGGAGCGGCATGGCTCAGACAGAACAGGCGTTTGTTGCGGGATACCTGTGCCATTTGGCAGCCGATGAGTGTTGGCAGGAACTGAGATCTCATTTGTTTCAGAAACAAGAGATCACCTCCTGGACTGACCTGACTGTGCCACCCGATGTTACGCTGACTGCGTTTGACTTCTTGAGCCACCGATTATTGATCGATGCTGATACCGTGTTTGCAGCACTACAGGAGGCTTCAGTCCCTGATGTGTTTAGACACGTACCATGTGAGACTTTCCGCCATCAGTGGGACCTCACTCGAGACTATGTGTTGCGTGGCGGCACACCGGAGGCATACCTCAAAATGCAGGAAGGTGCCGGAAAGCCAGAAGATAGAATTCAAGAGTTAACGCGACAGCATGCCGTTTACTGGGAGGAGGCCTTAAACCTTGTCTGTAGTATAGGTGGTGTCTTACCATATATTCAGCGTGCTACGGCGAGAACTGTCGAGGTAATACCCGAATTGTGGATTCATCCCACAGGGAACAGGGTCTCGGACTTCGGGCCGTGCAATAGAAGCAAATAGAATGGGGATCGGCCTCTCCAGGATGAACAAGGGCGATGTTGTTTACTGGGTACACAACCTGGGCGAACAGAGGTCAGGTAATCCAGTGACCAACGTTCGCCATCTCTCCTGACCAGGCAAAAATGAAGAAGCTCTATATAATCAAAGTCGGCACCACGGTGTTCGCTATGGAGAAACGGCTGGGTGATTTTGACCAGTGGACGGCAAACGCGCTCGGCCCAATCGCTATTAACCTCGAAACTGTGGACGCCGAGCATGAGGCTTCTCTCCCGGAGCAGGAAGAATGTGCGGGGGTGATAATTACAGGATCCCACGCGAATGTGACGGAGAATTTGCCCTGGAGTGTGAAACTGGAAAAATGGATACAGCTGGTGTTTACTGCACAGATACCCATTCTTGGCATCTGCTATGGCCACCAACTGCTTGCGCAAGCGGCAGGGGGACGGGTCGGTTTCCATCCACAGGGCGAGGAAATCGGCACGGTACGTATTCAGCTGCTTCCGACTTGCTCCAACGATCCCATTTTTGAGGCACTCCCGGGATCATTTTTAGCCCATGTCTCCCACTCACAAACAGTGCTGGAATTGCCAAAGGCGGCTGTACGCTTGGCAGCCAGCGACCATGAGCCCAATCATGCCTTCCGCCTTGGAGAATGTGCGTGGGGAGTTCAGTTTCATCCAGAGTATAGTGCCAGGATCATGCGATCCTATATACAGGAGCGAGCAAACGAACTCGAGGCTGCTGGAGTTGAGATCGTGCAGCTTTTGGATGCGGTTTCGGAAACGCCGGTGGCGACTGACGTGCTTCGAAGATTCAGTAATCATGTTGAGCGGTTGGCCGACACAGAGCAAACAGGGTCAGGCTCGGATAGGAGATAGTGTAGCAGTTGAATGCTCATGAAACGTTGTACCGGCACGACTGAAAGAGTAGTAGGACACCTTATGGTGTCATGAGGTATAGTGGCTAGAAAAGTGTATCAGCTTGTCTGCCCATAGCTAGGGGACTGGGCGGGATCATTTGAGTGCCATTTGCCTGTTCTACTTCGAACACTATAAACGAAGAATCCCAGAACGTGAAACACACTATTTTTGATGGTTTCAATTTTTCTTCAATCAGATTCCGGTGTATCGGGTTACAGTAGATAAGCCATATTGTTCTGTTACGTCTCTGCAGAGACGATGCTATGTTCTCTAAAACCTGTGCCAATATATAGTCATCGAACGGGTTGAAGAGATAAAATACGTCCTCATCTTCCTTTATGGTGTAGTTCAGGACGTCCGAGTCAACGATAACGAAGTCTGTTTTCGTTTTCGTTTCTGCTTTGTAATGAGCGCAGTTTTGTTGAGCGACACCGCAGAGGAGAGGCGAAAATTCAACTCCTCGTATTTCTTTGAAACCGAATTCGGAAGCAACCAATAAAACTTTGCCTTTTCCACATCCGAAGTCAACCAGAACTCTTCCCGGTCCGATTCCCCATGTTTTGAAGAGCATCCTTAGTGGAATCACACGAGATGGATAGTATCTTTGAGCATGCTGCCTTTGCCCATCATCAATATTCATCGCATCCCATCCTACCAGGGAGGCGGTATCTACCTTATGCCGCACATCAAATAAGTAATCGACGCTGTTGTAAACGGACCTGAGGAGTGTTCCACTTATCCCTCTCTTTCTGATTGACCGAAAAAATCTGTGCATTGTTGAGACTTGGTCTGCTCTTGTGAACATGTCATTCCCCTGTAATTAGTTGTGATGTCAAATGCTAAAGTCGGCTCACCGAATCGATTCATACGGCCAGTTAGCACGGTGGAAAGAATACTGGCACTTATCAGGTATACAGAACGCTGTGATGACAATTAGAAAAGGATCTGTTATAAGCGGAAAACCTCGTGCTCACGGACTGCTGTTTGACAGTGAAGCGTGGACGATGTTTAATGGATTTGGCAGTAAACAGATGATTGCTGGACCGAACCGAAAATCGGCAGGGGAATTCATGGGTCACTCCTCCTTTGGTTGATAGGGGCACCTTAGAAGGGAAGCGTTCCTTGGGCTGTAGGGTTATTTTACTACACGTATTCATTACCTCCTAGAACACATATGATTGTTTCTTGGCTTGGTCGGCAGGCGCTTCGAACGCGGGACGTATGACTTCTGCCTAGGGAAGTGCTGTCGGGGGGAACAGAAATGGTGTTAAGTTCAAAATAGCAAACGGAAGACTGGTTAGGCGATACCGTTAATAACGTATTCATGAAATTTCGTTTAGGTATTCTCGCAAACGTCTGGCTGTAGGAATGTGAAATATGTAAAGGCCCGGTCGGGCCACGGCAGGAGCAGAATATACTTCAGGACAGTTGCTCAAGTACGTTTCACTCGTGCACTATCAGGTTGAGGGTTCCCGGAATCGGGCATGCCGTCACTTCTGACATCCCCACCAGGCTTCCCTCCGTCGGTTTCAGTCCTTATGGCGGCCCGGCAGCGGTGCCGCCTAAGGCTTGCTTTTTTATGCGTATGTGACAAAAAAGGCGCCTTCTTGCAATAAGATAGTCATGGGAATATAGTAACAAACTGGCAGAGGAAACTCGGTAAGAGTGCGACCTGAACATGCTCTTCCTGAAGGTCGGACCGGTGGTGGGAAACTACCTGGACTACACCAAAGGCCTCGCCCACATGGATACGGTGACCTTCTGATCAATTGCCGGATCCTTTCTTGAGGCCGGACCACGGTACCTAGATGTAATGTGTGACTAATCGTTTTAAAAGCTTATTACAATGCGACTCAGTAAACGGTGCGGCATATACCGCTATGAATATATGCTATGAGTCGAACACAACAACTCGTCGCTGTGCGATGGGGAATACCCCTTGCCATTATAGTGATTCTTCTTGCGATGTGCCTACGATTATTCGCCGGACCATACCGCCCCATTGAACCTTTGCCTCCGGGTATCGTGGACATGCATTGTCATCTCGCTGGAATTGGCGCCGGCAATAGCGGGTGCTTCGTTTCAGCAAGGCTGCGTGAGAGCTGGAGATTCAAAGTATACCTGCGGGCATTCGGACTTTCACAAAGTGAGCTGGAAGAAAAAGGAGACGGAGTGATAGCCGACCGGATTTCCGCATTGCTCGCACAGAGCACGTTCGTCAAGAAAGCCGTAGTTCTTGCACTGGATGGCGTTGCCAACAAGGATGGAACGTTCGACCGGAATCGCACCGAGATCTATGTGCCGAACGAGTTTGTCTTCGATGCAGTGACGAGGCACAGGAATCTGGTGTTCGGTGCTTCGGTTAATCCTTATCGTAGCGATGCGCTGAAGCGTTTGGAGTGGGCTAAGGAGCATGGTGCAGTACTTGTAAAATGGATCCCTTCGATCATGGAAATTGATCCTGCCGACCCCTGCCTGATACCGTTTTATCGCAAGCTTGTTGACTTGAATCTTCCATTGCTGTCTCATGCCGGCAAAGAACGTTCTTTCTCTTCCGCTGCCGATGATTTCTGTGATCCGGATAAACTGCGGTTGCCGTTGAGCCTGGGCGTGAAAGTTGTCGCCCCGCACATAGCATCCACCGGAAAATATCACGGTGAACGGAGCAGCGATCGCCTTGCGCGTTTGATGTCCGAATACCCGAATCTGTATTCGGATATTTCTTCTCTGACTCAGGTAAACAAACATTTTTATTTGAAGGAAGCACTTACACGTCCCGAATTCAAGGGGAGACTTGTGTATGGCTCGGATTTTCCGCTCATCAACACCGTCTTGGTCTCATCGTGGTATTACTGCCTGAGCCTTTCGCCGAAGCAATTGCTTGCGATCTCCGAAATGAAGAATCCGTGGGATGCGGACGTGCAGCTCAAACAGAATCTCGGTACGCCAACGGATATCTTCGTACGGTCAGAACAGTTGCTGGCGCTGGATGCAGCCAAGAGCGAGCTACCGAAGAAGCAAATGGAGCCAGGCCGCGACAGGGGTCATGGAGACTGATGCTGGAAAACAAAGAGGAACGAAGAGGAAGTGCGGCTGCACATATCGTGCGGAGGTATTTGCTGATGGCAGCGGTACGAGGACGATCATACGTTTTCGATGAAGCATTACACTTCTCCTTATCGCGAGTATCGACCCGGGGATAGAATTCCGCAGGGGTCAAGGGCTTCCTTGATCTTCCTGGTGATATCCCAAAACACATCATCGCGAGTTGTTTCTTTCTCCATGGAATGGATGCCGAATCGGTAGGGAATGTACCCTTCCTTCATACAGGTTTCAAAAAGCTCCTCATAGCACGCAGCGGCACGTTTGGTTTCGTCAGAGTTCTCTTTGTTGTAGTAGATCGGGAGAGTACAATCGAAGGCGCGTCTTGTTACAGATGTTAACGTAATGCAGGACTCAAATCCGTTTCGTGCTAAGATCGGGTTTGCTAATCCAATAAACTCCTCAACAAACCTTTGTGCCATGGGAATCACGGGTGAAAACCAGAATGCCCCGCAATTGTCGTGAGCCGGATTGATGTTGCTCTTCGGGGGGGATTTTTTCATGCGCCAGTATGGCTGATGCAGGGTTAGCTCGGAAGGAATACCCCTGAGTATTCCAAAAGAGGGCTCCAAGGCCTTGATCGTTTCCGGCACATTGAGCTTGAGCAAAAGTCCGATCAGCCCTCCAAAATGCGTTAGCAGATCGATTTTAGTGCTGGTAATGAATTCCAGTCGATCGACTTTTCCCCGCAAGGCTTTCTTGATTGTTTTTCGAGAGGCAGAAAGGTGCCTCTTACTTCCGTAAAGGGCTCCTAATCCATTCCAGGCACCGATATTTCTATCACGAGCAACGTTTTCGCTTACTGCTTTCGAAAGAGGGGTTTTCTCCTCAGCTTCATCCCATGGGTACTGAGTCATGACCGAGAGGACTCTATTCCGATGCATCAGATTGATAGAGCTTTTCACTACTTCATTGAGCAGTAACGGCCTCACTGCTTCGACCAGGGGCCCAATTCCATCTTCTTTATTGGTTTGGAACACAAAGGTCTCAAAGCATTCCGGCTCTGGCATCAACCAGACACCAATTTTTGTGACTATTCCATAACTTGACTGCGTAAAAATACCATCGAGATACGGACCAACACCATACTTGAACGTATGTGTCGCCTTTGCTCCTGAATAATGACCAAACCCTGTCTTAAGGATTTTGCCGTCAGATAACACAATTTCCATACCGCAGACTGAAGAAAAATGATCGCCATACGGGGTAATTCCATAGCCTCTTTCCAATGAGTTTCCCAGAATACTGCAGTTGGGGCTGGCACCAGTCGGATCGATCATGAGAGGTATTTTCTTTTGATGCAAGTACTCGGCAAGTTGCCCCTGGGTAACTCCAGGCTCTATGACTGCATAAGCAAGTTCCTCATTAACCTCACGAATACGATTCATGCGCCTTAGGTCGACAATGGTGTTGTGATCGCGAACCGGGTTCGAAGAGCCATAGCCCCAGTTGTTACCGCTGCTGATCGGATATAAAGGCACTCCATATTCAGCAGCAATGCCGACAATCCTTTGCACTTCTTCTGCTGAATCAGGGCGTAAAACAGCATCTATGTTCCGCGAAACAGGAATGCATGCAGCATGATACTCTCGCAGCGTACTATGTGCAGTCAGAACATTTTTGCGGCCGATCGCTTCTTCGAATAACTCCATAGCCTTAGGGTGCATTGCCGTTCTTTCCTTTTCACGTCTTTATCTAATCACGTCTCCTGGTGACCGGAGGTCCTCATCGGCTTCTCTGAAAAGGCAATCTCACACGCTGCCTTCTTGGCATTGACAACAGCAAAAAAAGGTTTCGACACAATGCGCAGAACTATACTTGAAAGGACAAAGTACATCTCCAACCACGCCAATAATGGTATTCTTGAATGCAGAATCCTTGCCCGTACGGCTATTCTGATAGCAAAACAATAATAGTATCGCCATATCCAATGGTTTCTTTAATGCGTAAGTATGCCGGCCGCAATGGGTGCTATGCGGTCGTGCCGTCGTTGCGTTATTGTAAGATCATGCAGGAAAATTCTGGTTCGGACGGTCGGAGCGGAAAAGCATCGGAAAGAACACCGCTTTCGTCTACCGATACGAACACAACAGCGTTAAGGTTGCGGACGATGGTGCTCTTTCATATGTCTGACTATAAGCCCAAAAACATCTGGCCGGCTCTGACAAAGAGAGTCCTCCACCTCTCTGATCACAGCCATACCGGGAATTCTGATACCGTGGTACTCCAGCGGGGCTCCGAGTTGACGAAAGCTGAAGCCGTACTTTTTCAGTGCACAATACAATTTCTTTTCTCCGATCATATACCAGTGGCTGATATCGCGTTGTTTGCTGGCGTAGTACATAATCCGAAAAAGTCCCAGAATGATTACCGGCCGACGGCGTCTGCCATGGTTTTCCGGTACGGGTTCGGTATCCGGCAGTATTCCTCCTTCTGACTCCAGCAGATAGGATTCCACACCAAAGAGACCATCCTCCTGCCGTCTTCGACAGGTTTTGTCAACGGCCAGTCGCGAAATCTCCGCTATTCCCGTGCCTTGGTCGGACATGCAATCAGTCATCAAGGACGATACTGCATGGGCGATCGGTAAACCATTCGCCGAAGGCAGCACGAGCCGTATGGTACCAACCACTTTGTCCTCATCATCAAGTGCAGCAAAATGGATCGAATGGTCTTCGTAGGAATCAGTCTCGTAGCCGGACGGATGATCTTCGTGAGCTTCGAATCCATATTCTTCCACAAACACCTGATACCGTAGGCGGTAGGTGGCCTTCCTCAGTTCCTCCGAACAGACTTCCACGAATCTGAATTTACCGATTCTGAACACGGTACTTGCCTCTTAGGAGAAAGAACATCGGTGCTGTCAACGCGAAATTATGTCTCTTACGCTGCCGTTTTGGTGCTGTATATCGGCAAGTCAGTCCATGCGCTTAAGTTTTTTCCTTTCCGAGGGGGCAGTAGGACGGAAACGGTATTTTCAGTTTTATGTATCTTTTTGAATGCCGGATGCGGGACTGAACCACGGTAAGTAGGTGTGATGCATAAAAAACAGTTCTGAATCAGGGCGCTTTTAACTCTTAAAAGTACGTTTGAGCCTGAAAACACCATTCTGTGAGGTGATACGTTTGAATAATCGGCACGCGCTCTGGGTCCGAACTCAGGATTGCTTCTCATGTATGCTCTTGACATGATCGCCTGGTATACGGATAGTACACGTATACGGAAGTGCACGATGCAAAAGAAGCTGTCCGTAATTACCGATGAAGAGGTCTATGAAAGCCTGTACCAGATAACCGGGCCGGTATTCGCGAAGTCAATCCCTCGCGCTCGGTCAACACGGGCGTAGAACTGCTCTATACCAAAGTGAAGATACGAGAAATACACTCCAAATCCATTCTTTCCCCATCACAAGTCTACGACTATGCCATTAACCCCTACGTCGGATGTCAGCATGCCTGCTTGTATTGTTATGCCCGGTTTATGAAGAGATTCACCGGACATAAGGAACCGTGGGGAGATTTTATCGATGTAAAAAGTAACGCCCCCGAGCTCTTGAGCAAAGAAATAACGAGGAAAAAGAAAGGGACCGTATGGCTGAGCGGTGTGTGTGATCCGTATCAGCCATTGGAGGAAAGATACGAACTCAGCAGACGATGTCTAGAGATCCTTGTGCAGAATGATTGGCCGGTGGTCATTCAGACGCGATCCCCTCTGGTTCTTCGGGATATGGACATCATCAGGCAATCGAAAGACATCGAAGTCGGGCTTTCCATCACCACTGCGAATGATGAAATCAGAAGAGTATTTGAGCCCGATGCACCGTCTATTGGGGAACGGCTGAGAACCATCGAAACATTGCATCAGAATGGCATCAGGACGTACGTGATGATTGCGCCCATGCTTCCCGAAGCCGAGAATCTGATTGGAATGGTGAAAGGAAACGTTGGCTATGTTCTTATCGATCGTATGAATTACAGCCATGCTGATACAATTTACAAGAAACACGGATGGAGCGAGAAGAATACCGAGAATTACTTTAATACTATCGGACACAGGATAGCACATGAATGTAGTCGATTGGGAATCGACTGCAGATCAGCTTATTAATGTTATAACTATATGCATATACAGGGGAAACCGGGGGGGTAATGAAGACCGAAAAAGAAAAAATGCTGGCCGGAGAACTCTATAACCCGCTAGACCCACAACTTTCGTCCGAGCGCAGCCGGGCCCGACTTCTGTTTAAGGCACTTAACGATACCCGGGACGACCAGCAGAGTGAGCGTGCTCGTCTCATCAAGGAATTGATCCCGTTGGCCGGCCGGGATGTCTGGATAGAGCCACCCTTCTACTGCGATTACGGGAGCAATATCACCCTTGGTAACAAGGTCTTTTTCAACTTCAACTGTGTGGTCCTTGATGTGGCGCCGGTACGAATCGGCTCGGGTGTGTTTTTCGGGCCTTCTGTTCAGATCTACGCTGCAACGCACACGATGAACTCAGCGGGCCGAAAGGCAGGGCTTGAACTCGGCAAACCGGTCGAGATCGGCGATGATGTGTGGATAGGCGGCGGTGTGATTATCTGCCCGGGAGTATGGATTGGTGACCGTACAGTCATTGGAGCAGGCAGTGTGGTGACAAGGAGCATCCCCGAGGGAGTATTTGCGGCAGGCAACCCTTGTCGCCTTATCCGTACAATCGAGGAGATGGTTTGAATGGTATGATGGCAGGCACATGATGGATATTGGAATTATCGGTGCAGGAGGTGTCGGAACATACTCCGGGGGAACGATCTGACGACATGCTTCAGTGCAAGGCATAACCATCTTTTTGTAGCCAGGACACACCATTAAGCTTTGTAGCCTGGATTGAGCGGAGCGAAACCCAGCATCAAGAATGATGCGGACCCCACCTGCCTGCCATTCTCACCGCTGCACTATACACAATAAGATAGACTGTCGCACTGCCAAAGGCAGCTCCGGTACCGGCATAGATTCCGATCGTCGGATAGGTGACGTGTACTGTAAGCGCATAGGCAATGATAGCGCCGAGGCCTCGGGGTGCGTGCTTGAGAATCGTGTGAGCATGGTGTTTGCCATAGGTGGCATGGACGATAATGACGAGCGGCAGGATGGTTGAGGGAAAAGCGGACAGCACTCCCGCCCACTGTGGGCCGAGCGTTCGGGCCAACGAGATGATGAGCACGATGATCGCTGCCGCAATCAATGCCCGGACCAGAAGAACCCGGTGCGAGATCGCTATAGCCTGCTCGATGGTGCTATCCGGAATATGGTGCATCAGGAAGAGAAAGACCGGAATCGATGCGGCGGCACCTAGTGAAGCAGTGATCGGACCTACAGAAAGCAGCTGCATCAGCCAGGATACTGCCAGAAACACCAGCACTGAGGCGATTGCGGCAAGTGGCAGCGTCTTTCGCCTGAGAATGGAGGAAATCGTGACATAGCTGTAGAGGAAGCTCTGTACTGCGATCAGGCCGAGGGGCGTATAGACGGCGCCACGAGAAGCGAATGAGGGGCTGATTTCCAGGCCGTAAAAGAAAAGCGTTATCGCAGCACCGATGGGATATCCGGAAAGAATGCCGGCGGTCCGTGGACTCACGTGCTCGGCGATGAGACTGAGGGCCACGACCGCGCATACTGACGTGACTATCTTGGCAAAGAGGAGAGAATCGAGCATACGAATGATTCAAGGTTCAAAATTCAAGATTCAAAATTGAATCGAAACAGATCAGTGTTGAAATTCCTGATTCAACCGCACGTCATATGCTGTATAGCGTCTTCTTTCCAGCTGCTCTTCCCTGTTGATGTGAACGCCAAGTTGCATCTTTTGAATCTTGAATATTGAATCTTGAATTTTGAATTCGCCGGAGACGTCATTCCTCCTCCCCCGATGCATCCATGCCGTGTTTATCCAGGCGATAACGCAGGGAGCGAAACGAGATATTGAGCAGCTCGGCGGCTTTTTTCTTGACCCCTTTGCTTCGGTCCAGGGCTTTGATCAGCAGGTTCTTCTCAATTCGGTTCATCACTGCATCGAGATCGATTCCTTCCGAAGGGACGTCCATATCGGAAGGCTGGGCAAAATCTGAAGGAAGTTCTTTCTGGCTTTGCTTGTAGGCAGCCAGAGTCAGGCTTTCGGGCAGAATGATATTGGATGATTCGAGTGCCACGCTGCGCTCAATGAGGTTTTCAAGCTCCCGCACATTTCCCGGGAAATGATAGTTTTTGAGTGCATCCATCGCGTACGTTGAAATCTGCTTGATCTCTTTGTCCATCTCCCGGGAGTACTTTTCCAGAAAGTACTGAGCGAGCAGACCGATATCCTCCTTGCGCTCCCGCAGCGGCGGAATGCGCAGCTGGATGACGTTCAGGCGATAATATAGATCTTCCCGGAACCGACCCTCGATCACTTTTTTTTCAAGGTCTTGGTTGGTCGCGGAGATAATACGCACATCGACATTGACCTCCTGCGTATCACCGACTGGAGTAAATGCTTTCTCCTGAACAACTCGCAGGAGCTTCACCTGCAGCGCTAAAGGGAGATCTCCGATCTCATCGAGAAAAATGGTTCCTTCGGATGCCGCTTCAAAGAGTCCTTTCTTAGTGGTGTGGGCACCGGTAAAGGATCCTTTCCGATGGCCGAAGAGCTCGCTTTCCAGAAGATTTTCCGGGATCCCCCCGCAGTTGATCGGGATGAAAGGCTTATCCTTGCGGTTGCTGTGGCGGTGGATGGCCCGGGCAACCAGCTCTTTCCCGGTTCCGCTTTCTCCGATAATGAGAACATTGCTTCTGGTTGCGGCAGATCGGGGAATGATGGCAAACAGTTTTTTCATTTCCGTACCGATGCCGATGATGTTGTCGAAGCTGTTCGATTCTTGGCCTTGCTGCTGATGCACTGACTGTTGTTCCAGCTCCCGTTTTCGCAGCGCGGTTTTCAGAAGCGCTTTCAACTCGCCGACATTGAAGGGTTTGGAAATGTAGTCGAATGCGCCTTCACGCATGGCTTGTACTGCTGATTCCAGCGAGCCGTATGCCGTGATCATGATTACGACGGTTTCCGGACTTGTGGACTTCACCTCGCGCAGAACCGAGTAACCGTCGCCATGAGGCATCTTGATATCCAACAGAATGACGTCGAAGACTTCATTGCGAC
>JAGOGO010000126.1 GCA_017996625.1 Deltaproteobacteria bacterium
GTGTCAGGCTACCAGAACGGGGGTCCGAGCCTGACTCATCTCTTCTTTCACCATAGGATAAGAGCTTAACAGATCAAAAGGAATCAGCATTACCACGCTGATTCCTTTTTTGTTCCTGCTTGTGAGCAAGCGCTTCACCCGCCAAACAGCCTTCAGTCTGCAACCCCGATTTTATCGGTGAAAAAGCTTTTCTTTACCATCGTCAGTACCGCCTCTATTTTCTATTGGCAATTCTTTATCGGCAGGCACGAATGAAATTCCGGTAAAGGAATCATGCCCGGCTGCCGATACAGTATTACCAGAGAGATCAAAGCCTTCGAACTTTTTTCTTCTCACCGTCAGCGCACTTCGTGACGGACTCAGGTTAACTTCATTTCTTAGCGACGAGGTCTGCAACTATGAATAGCCATAGACTCCTGGCAGCAATGTGGTGTGTTATCGCAGCGGTCATCGGGTTTTCTCTTCAGCCGGCTTACGCTGACAAAGCAGAATATACCGGCGCCTCCAGCCGAGACATTGGAGCTGAGTGGGTTCCCTCCGGTACCATGTATACCGCTGACGACGGCACACAGTATCCTTACCATTGTCCTTTCTTTGATCGGGCTGCCAAAAGACTCTCGCTGGGTAATGAGTATTACTTTATGGAACACGACCCGGACGCGAAGCTGCAATGGAAAGGCGTGACCCGCTACTTCGATTATTATATCCCCAATGACATACCCGACGGATGCCAGCTTCCATTACTGATGGTTTTTCACGGTGGTTCGACAGATAACTATTCGATGTACTGTAATCTCATGGCGGAACTGGCTGATTTCCTCCAACTGGCTGATATGTGGAAGTTCATTGTTGTTTTCCCTAACGGTACCAATCCGGCGGATGGGAAAAGCGCCCCTCGATCCGGAGAAGATGATGAAAGCAACTTCCATTGGGATGATTGCCGCACCAAGAGAAACAACGGCTCTTCCGGGGTGGACGATAACACGCCTGGTACAAGCGTCACCCCCGCACTGGAGCGGGCTGATGATGTTGGTTTTATGACTGGAGACGGCGGCCTGCTCGACGTAATGGATGCCAAGCTGGCAGCACAAGGGCTCTTCCTCGATCGGGACCGCATCTATGCAACCGGTGCCTCGAACGGAGGTATGATGACGCTCCGTCTGGCGCTGGAAGCTTCCCAGAAGGTTGTTGCAGTTGCTGCCTTCATCACTCTCTTCTTTTATGATTACCCCTATTATGACGAATCCACCGGACAGACAGAGATATTCAACGGAAGCGAGTGCATTGCTCCCTGGGAAATGGAGAAACCGGTTCCCATGCTCCTGATTAACGGTACCGGCGATCAGTGGGTCAACTGGGATTCAGGGTATGTTCTCGGCTGGGTGCCTCGCCGGGGGTATAACAAAAAGCGATGTGATCCAACGAAAGACAAAAAGCCCATTTACTCCGGATACGGTCTGGCGCCGCAGACATATCTCGATATGCTCAAGAACGGCTCCATCGGATATTTGCAGTACGGCAGCACCATTACCCAGCTCTGGCCAGGATTTTTGAGCACCGGTCGAGAAACCAATATATACCTGGACTGGTTCTATTCGCAGGCAGATCCCACTATCCACACCATGTTTTTTACTGCCCTGGAAAGTGGCCACAACGTTCCGGACCTGCGTTCAGAACTCATGCGCGACACCTGCTTGTACGGCGGCCACATTGAATCCACGTTTGATACTGCGGAAATGGCCTGGTTATTCCTGCAGCAGTATCGTTTTGACGCTGAGAAAGACGTCGTCTGCGACCCGCTTTACGACGATCCCCAGCAGGCTGACAGCTGGTGTGAACTTGTTCTCGAGTCTCCTTCGGCAAACGCATCAGACCTGCTTCGCATGCTCCGTGCTCAAAAGGATGCCTGGGCAAACCGGTCTCAGAATGGACCAGAAACAACCGTCTGCAGCGAGCAATAGACTTTGCAGCATTTCGGCGTACCTACGGTCCCGCTTCTCTCATCCTCCACCCGGAGGCTCATACTCCTGCCATTTCCCAGCCTTGATCAGCCACGAATGCTGCCACCTCCTCCATGTTCCAGGAGCCTTTAACCAGAAAACCACACGCTCCCGCCTCAGCAGCTGCCTGTCGATACTCGGCAGTGTCGTAGGAGGTGAGCATAACCACATTCGTTTCCGGAGCTACTTGTTTTACTTTCCGAGTCAGCACCAGCCCGGTTTCACCGGGCAAGTGGATGTCCATGAAAATCAGCTGCGGCTGCCACAGCCGCACGATCTCCAGCGCTCTCCATCCCTCGGCAGTCTCTTCAATATGCAGCAATGGAAACTGCGCAAGCAGTGCATCCTTGAATGCCTGTCGGAATACTTTATTATCTTCAACAAGCAGTACCTTCCTGATCGATTGCGGCTTCTCTGCAACCTGCGGACAATGACTTACGACTGTGCTTGCCGCTCCAGTGGCTAACAGTGCTTCGGCAGTGTGTTCCTGAGGCCAATACGCACGAATGGCAGTACCCTTACCCGGTGAACTGAGTACTACAAAGGAGCCGCCGGAAAGCCGCACCCGCTCGTGCATGGACGATAACCCGAAACCGGAACCGGTTTTCGCCGTTGGCTGTGGTGTCCTCACCGAAAAACCGCAGCCGTCATCAGTTATAGCGAGGCTAAGCTGATCATCTTCTTTGCCCAATGAGGTCTCTACGGTCGTAGCCTGGCTGTGCTTGCCAACATTGTTGAGCGCTTCCTGCAGTACCCGAAAGATAACGATCCTGAGGTGCTGGGGAATATCAGCTTCAGTCACATTAATCATGACGGAAACCCTGCACTTCGGATAGAGCTTCTGAAACTCCCGGCAATGGTGTCTGATCGTGGGCAGAAGCCCCAAATCATCGAGCATCGACGGACGCAGATTCACCATGATGCGGCGTACCTCGGCTATCGTCCCATCCACCAATCCCACTACCTCTACCAGAGGCTGCTGCACAGAGGCGGTCTTATCCTTTTCTGCTGACAGGCGCTGCAGCTGCATCTTGATAGCACTCAACGCGGCAGCAATGCTGTCGTGCAGATCCATGGCCACCAGCTTTCGCTCATCCTCCTGAGCCCCAAGCAACCGGTTGGAAAGATACCGAAGCTGCTCCTCCGATTGTCTCAGCGCAGCGGTTCGCACCAGCACCTTTTCTTCCAACGATTCTTTGCTGTGGCGCAGCGTCTCTTCATTCTGCTTGCGCTCCACAGCCAGGGCCACCTGATCAGCCACGGCCTTCATGAGCGAGAGCTCATCATCCATGAACGCGGGCCGGGTGCAAGTACCGAAGGAGAGCGTTCCGATCACCCGGTTTCCTGACATCAGGGGATGGCATGCATAGGCCCGGATACCATAGGAACGTACCAGATCGGTACGAGCATCATGCGCCGCGAGAATATCTTCGGCAACTATTCGTGCCCTTTCCTGAGCAGCGCAGCCACAGATAGCCGCACCATACTGAAGTTGCTCAATAGACTCTGCCACCTTCATCGGGATACCGGAGAAAGCATTCAGCCGCAAGCATCGATGTCTCTCATCCACCAGGTAATTGAAGAATGCCTGGCAATTCAGGTGTTGCATAACCCGTTCGCAGAGATCATTCACGATTGCCTGCGGATTATCCGTTGAGAGCAGCCGGCTGGCAACCTCAGCAAGAAGCTCAAAGCGCTCCTTGCTCTTCTTCAGGTAATCTTCCATCTGCTTGCGCTCGGTGACATCTAATATCCTGGTCAAGATCGATATTGGAATTCCCTCTTCATCGAACAAAGCCGAGCTGTACCATTCGCACTGGATCATGCCGCCATCTTTTCGATAGATGCGGGTTGCAGTCAGGTTGCGACTCTGGTCACCGGTCAAGAGCTGTTCTAAGCCGCTTTTTACATTCGGGAGATCCTCCTCGTGAATGAAGGACCACTCCGAGGGATGTCTGCCGAGCACCTCATCGGCACCCCAGCCAAAAATCCGTTCCGCCTCCCCCTCCCAGCGGACTATCCGCAACCTGCTGTTCCACTCGATTACTGCCAAAGGATCATTTTTCAGGTGGCAACGGAGCCGCTCCTCGGCCCGGCGCAACTGCATCTCCGTCAGCAGCGCCTCCTGGGCCTGACGCAGCAGCAAGGGATTTTTTTCCAGAGGATCGAGCACTGCATCGATCTTTCCTCCGAGCGACGACTGGATTGCGGATTCGGCCTTAACCAAACGCAGCACCAGATCCCTGATCCGCCGTTCCCCCTGCAGAAGCAGTTTCTCGTGTCGCTTTGTTCTCTGAGTTGCCATGGCGGGGTTCTCCCCGTGCGCCGGAGCGCACGGCAATGGCGTCTTTGCTAGTTCGTCACCTGATGCGTGCAGGCTTGGCGCCTAACGATGGAGCCGTTGAATATACTTCGCTTTGTTCACCGGCATCTGGTAAAGCGCTTTGGGCAGAATACCTTAAGCACTTTACAATCCCCTGCAATCCAAAAGAACGCAGCAGGATTGCCACTCGTTTGGTCTACCCGAGCAACAGTGTCTAGAGAGGTCAAGGCAGGAAAACGGACGGGACAGCAGTGCGACATAAGATCGGCTGCATCTGCAGGAAAAAGCCCCATCAGGGTTCATTGCAGGCCTCTTATCTCACTGTTTTCTTTTGCCCCGGGGTCCATAATAGACTCCGGCAGCTTCTCATCCTAATACGATTCTTATCAGATCGTAGCTGTCTTGGCAATAACAATATGAAGTTTCAAGAAAAGCAGCAAAAGAACGGGGGGAAGACATCGGCGGGCAAGAAGCCTTTGAGAAGGCAAGCAGCAGGTGAAATCGCAACGGGAAGAGCCAGCCCAGTCAGATCGTTAAGATGCCGGTGGTACCGTCGGCCTTGAAGGTAAGGCAGGCTTTGGCGGAGCTTTTTGTTTGACTGACTGGATGGCGGCATACCGCTCGCTGGCCATGAGCCAAAGTGCCTGCTGCAGAGACATCCGGGCGCTGACCGTTTCTCCTTTTATACATGATTTTATCGAGTCGTAGAGCTCCCCGAAGGCCTGCTGGACTTTGGGGTATCCGACAGCGCGCAGCTCTGTTTTTTCACACCATTCCATCAACGCTACATCCGGAACCTTCTGCGCGAAGAGCAGATCAAAATACTGAGCCACTATAGCATCGAATTCAAGGATGAGTTCCATGCGATTTTCCAGAGCTTCAGAATCGTCCTGCTTTTTTTCCGCGGCCGGCGCTGGAATGCCGCTCAAAAGGACCATTGTCAGAATCATGTTAGCGATATTAAACAATTTTTTTCTCATGTGTATCCTCAGCTTGAACGCGCCATAGACGTTTGTTTATCTCTTTGCGATTTGACCGCCGCAACACTCCAAGTACTGGAAGCGTGAGTACGTACACCAGCCTGAATACTGTCATTTCGTAGCCGACACACAGGCGCAAGGACATCCGTTTACCTATGCCCCATTGCACCAGGCGGCAATAGACATGCAGGGGATTGCAGAAATGTTGAAGCTCGAAGAGAAGTCGTTCCATCACCTTTCCTTACTGAGCTCCACACACCCGAATGAGTATATCGTCCAAGATGCTCGCAAACTTGATTTTTTTATAGCTTCGAGATGGATTGCGAGTCCTGCGAAATGCGGGATTCAAACGGCTTAAACAGCTTGAACGGCTTGAACGGCTTAAATAGTTCGAACGCCGAAGTAGGTGAGAATAAGAGGGTTATCGCCAGTGTTTTCAATTTCGTGCACATCGTTCGGCTCAGCCACAGCGACAATGTCTGGATTGAGCGGGTATTCCTGGCCATTGAGGCGAATAATGCCCTCGCCCGCAGCAACCAGAAACACTTCGCTCATATCTTGGTGGGCATGGCCGGTCGCAACGTCGCCGGGCTTAAAAATCGCCTGAGACAGGGTGGTAATCCCGGGAAGTTCGCCCTGCGAAAGAATTATTCGCTTCCGGATCGCTGGATTATGTGAAACTTGGCTCCATTCCGTATCGGTGAGATTAACAATCTTCATCAGTGCTCCTTGCGCCGTCAGGTTGCAGAACACTCTTAAGCACCTCTCGTGCCCGCTCCACATCATCGCGGCTGACCAGAATACGGGCCGGAAGAACGCTGGGATATATGCCAGCCACTTCATCTCCGAGCATAACAAATCGTATCTCCTCAGCTTCGAAGATTGAGCGTATGAAAGCCAGTTCGCCCCGGTTGGCGGTGCTATAGATTTCCTGGTAATCGTGTTCCGATGGCATGGTCAAATGGTATAGCGGTAAATGGTTAAGTCGTGAATTCAGTAAATCGTCATCCGTTCGCCGTTTACAGGCTGCACGTTGACCGTTCACGGTTCGCCGTTATCCGTTGACAGAAGATCCTCACCCCAACCCTTTCCCGCGACAAAAAAGCAGGTAAACGATCGAGCTAATCCAGTCGGTGAATCCCACGCAAGCGCGGGATCAACGGTAAACGATTATTTATGATACTGACACGGGAGAAGAAATCAAGCAATTCTGAAGAATCCATATTCGTTACCGCCAGCTCACATGAGCGAAGTTCAGATGAGTGGACCGGAAAAATACTTGATTTCGGAAAGGGGGTGATATACAGAATGCAAAGAGCCTTCCGACCTCGCCGAAGCTGCAACCGGCCGGGGTACTGCCACCAAACCATTACCACGAGGGTTTACACCATGAGTGACAAACTGCTGCGACTGATTTACGACCAAGGATTCAGGTTCAGCGAGGAAGCCACCTTCAAACTCGCTTCGGGAAAGATGAGCAACTTCTATATCGATTGCCGTGTTGTCAACAGCCTTGCCGCCGGCAAGTATTTTGTCTCTCAAATGGTATACGACAAAATAGCCTCGCTTGACATCAAAGCTATCGGAGGTCCGGCGCTCGGTGCTATCCCTATAGCGGACGCAGTATCCTACCTCAGCTTTCTGGTCGGCAAAGACGTCTCCTCCTTCTGGATCCGCAAGGAACCGAAAGGTCATGGTTTGAAAAAATGGATTGACGGGAATGTGGCCAGCGGCGATCGCGTGGTAATCGTCGATGACGTGATCACGACGGGGCAATCCACAATCGATGCGCTTCAGCGTGCGCGCGAGGCCGGTCTCGAGGTAGTCAAGGTAGTGGTTATGGTTGATCGTCAGGAAGATAACGGCCGGCAAAATATCGAGAAGGAAGGGGTGGAGGTCGAAGCGCTGTACACGATCAACGATCTGATGAAGCTGCGGACATACTATCAGTAAGACGTGAAGAGCAAAAGTGAGGAGTACGATTGACTGTTCCAATTGGAACCTTGAACCCGTTATGATCGATCAATGGCTTTTCGATGAACGGTGAACAAATTCATATGAGCTTTATCCCCAGTTATATAATCCTGCAGCAATCCGGAGAACTGGCAGACCGCATCGATCGGCTGAACGCCATGCTCGCTTCATGCTCCCTCTGTCCGCGGACATGCAAGGTGAACCGTCTGGAGGACACCCGGGGTGTCTGCGGTGCGGGAAGGAGCCTGGTGGTCTCCAGTGCATTCCCGCACTTCGGCGAAGAGCCGCCTCTGGTAGGCCGCCATGGGTCGGGGACGATTTTTCTTTCGCACTGCAATCTTCGCTGCGTGTTCTGTCAGAACTACGACATTAGCCACCATGAAGAAGGTTCGACGATAACCAGCGAGAACCTTGGTCGCCTCATGATCGGGCTGCAGGAACGCGGCTGCCACAATATCAATTTCGTCACTCCCACC
>JAGOGO010000127.1 GCA_017996625.1 Deltaproteobacteria bacterium
GCCTACTCCCCAAGATGAGGTGGCGGCCTCCACACGGCAAAATACTGTATTACAGTAGCATGAATATTGTACGCTGCCTAGGTGATTTTTTTCGGTTTATCTGTGTGATCTGCCTTAGCTCAGGATTTTCATCGCCTGCCCGGCCGATTCCCTCTGGTCCTGCTTGAAACTGCCGGGTGATTCTGCTAAGAGTATGCACCAGAATCAATCTCTTGTTTCAAAGGCCAACAATGCTGCAAACCTGGAAATCGTGGGCACGTTCGTTAAAACAGAATATTGCCGCTCTGTATCTTGCAAGCCGCGATCCGCGGGTGCCAAAAACCGCGAAAGTTCTAATACTGCTTGTAGTGGCTTATGCGCTAAGTCCAATCGATATCATCCCCGACTTTGTTCCAATTCTAGGCTACCTTGACGATCTCATCGTGCTGCCTCTGGGCATTGCACTGGCCATTCGCCTGATCCCGAAGGAAGTCTGGGAGGAATGCTGCCAGAGAACCAGAGAGCTGGGTTCGGGCCGCCTCCCGGCCAATCGGATCGCCGCTGTTGTGATTGTGGCCTTGTGGCTGTTAGGGCTGGCAATAATCTGCCGGATGGTGTGGAAGTATAGTTCCCTGTTAACCGTTGCCCGTTGACCGTTCACCGACAAGAATTAATCATCTGCGCTTCTGTCCTTAGGGACAACGGTGAACGAATATCAGTATCCTGCTCTTTACTCTTTACTTCAAGTGCCTTACGCTTAGGACAGTATCCCACTATTCAATCCGGACTATGTACAATGAGCAAATTCGCTTTTTTTACAACACTCATCGTTATGGTGATATTTTCCCTGCTGCCCAAGGCAGCGTTTGCAGACGATAGACTCGTGGAGGTGCTGCATGTTGATTATCGCAAGGCAGAGGAAGCCTTGCCTATCGTACGAAGTCTGCTCTCCACCGAAGGTTCAGCGGGTGTGGATGCGAGAACAAATTCCGTTGTCATTGTCGATTCTCCGCAGGTTATTGAAAAGGTACGTGAGTTCTTGGAAGATTTCGATCAACCGATCAAGCAGGTAACCATCAGAGTACGGATCTCGGAAGACCGCTTTGAACAGGGCGGATCAGCTTCGGCGGAAGGAACCATCGGCGGAGACGACGTGGAGGTCAGCACCGGCAAAGGTCACCATGACGATAAGCTATCCGTACGCCTGGAAGGCGAGCGCACAACCCTGGCCGGCATATCTGAATACTATGTCAGTGCCTCTTCCGGGAGTCCGGCCTATATTGTCACCGGCACCAGTGTTCCCTATCGTGAGCGACTGCTTATCCTCAGTCGAAGGCATGCGCATGTATCCGAAGGAATCGAATTTCGTGATGTGGAAACCGGGTTTGAAGTCACGCCGACTATCGCCGGCGATCGTGCCCACCTTGACATCACACCCCGCATTTCCTACCTCGCATCCGACAATGGTCGCGGCGTGGTGCGTTTTACCGAGTCGTCCACATCGGTCACGGTGCCGCTTAATCAGTGGTTTTCCCTGAGCGGTTCAGGCCAGAAAAGCAATGAGGTGTTTCAGGAGATCCTGGGTGCCGGCAGCAATCGGCAGGATTCCCGGCTCTCCATTTCGTTGCTGGTCAAAGACCAAAACTGATATCCATCGCACACGAAGAGCCGAAACGGATAGCAGCAAAATCGTTCCGTCCTTGATTTCCCTCATTTCTATGGTATAGTTGAGCGTTTGGCGGCTTCGCAAAGCAGCCGGAGCTGCGTTGGCTAATCCGGATGAAGAGGATCGGCCGGCCCAGTGGACTGTATTCCACACCATACCGTGTACCGGCGCTTTTTCGAGTTCGCTACCTGCTTTCTCCGATATAACCATTGTTCATACTGGAGTGACAACCCGTCTCTCAATCCGTGAGGCGTACTAGACATGCCTGAAGACACCCAGCGCACAGCCGTCCTGAAAAGCGTCAAGCGAGTGGTGATCAAAATCGGAAGCAATGTACTCACTGATCCCACGACCGTCATTAACTTCAATGCCTTTGCACGACTGGTTGATGAGATTGCCTGGATCAAGGAAAAGGGCTTCCTGCCAATAGTGGTTTCGTCCGGTGCCATCGCCATTGGCATGCGCAAACTCGGGCTTAAACAGCGTCCGCAAAGCATGCCGCTGAAGCAGGCTGCTGCGGCTGTCGGCCAGATCGGCCTCATGGAAAACTACGATCGTTTCTTCAAGGAACGGAATCTAAGAGTCGCCCAGGTATTGCTTACCGATCTGATTCTCAAGCATCGCAGCTGGTTTCTCAATGCGCGTAACACGCTCTTCACCCTGATTAGCCTCGACGTCATTCCTATTATCAATGAAAACGACTCTGTAGTAGTCGATGAAATAAAGGTGGGTGACAACGATAAGCTTGCGACAATAACGACGAATCTGGTTGAGGCCGATCTCCTGATTATTCTTACAGATACTGACGGTCTTTTCGACAAAGATCCCCGGGCAAACAGCGATGCCCGGCTGATTTCGACTATCGAAAAGATAACTCCCAAAGTCGAACAGCTCTGCTCAAAAACCCGCAGCAGTGTGGGAACCGGAGGAATGGCGACCAAGCTTGCCGCTGCCCGCGATGCTGCCCGCTATGGCGTCCCGGTTATCGTCGCCAACGGCCAGCGTGAGGGCGTCTTGCAGGCGATTTTCCGAGGCGATGAGGTCGGCACGCTTTTTCTTCCTCAGGAATCCCGGCTGCGGAGTCGGGAGCACTGGATTGCGTGCACGCTTAAGATTAAAGGAAAGTTGATCATCGACGACGGTGCTCAGGAAGCACTGCTGCACAAGGGCAAGAGCCTGCTGCCGGTCGGCATAGTGAAAATAGAGGGCACCTTTAACTTTGGAGACTGTGTTGGAATCTTCACGCAGAAACGCAAAGAGATCGGACGGGGACTGACCAACTACAGCTCACAAGAGCTGACAAAGATCAAAGGTGTCCCTTCACAGCAGATCGAGCACATTCTCGGTTATAAGCACTATGACGAAGTCATCCACCGGGACGATATGGTCCTTGCATAATTCAAGATTCAAAATCCTAAGAGGTCACGGTGGAACAGTAAGGAGTAAAGAGTCAGGAGTGAGGAGTAAGCGAAGGCCTCTGGACGCAGTCCAGGTTGATCGCAGAAGAAACGTTCCCATCGTCATTCCTCACTTCGTTCGGTGGATAAAGAGCTGAGGCGCCGCCTCACTTCGTTCGGTGGATAAAGACCTGAAGCGCAACCCGGGCAGACGGGAATCCAGAGCATATGGCCGCTTCTGGTAGGAGCGACATTTTACCGAGCACTCATCGCCAGCACAACGGGCTTTAGCAGTGTGGTACGCTGTTCACAATACTGGATTCCCGCCTTCGCGGGAATGACGGTTAAAGTATTGTGCGCTTGGCGGGTTGCGCGTCAGCTCTTTATCCGCCGAAGGAATGACAGACAAACGTGAAGTTTCATACGAAGAGCTGGAAAGAAGGTGCATCATGACAATACGCGAACAGGTTACCACCATCGCTCAAGAAGCCCGCGCTGCTTCTCAGGTCATTGCCCAGGCTGAGGCCCGGGTAAAAAACGCCGCATTGCTCAGCATGGCCGATGCGCTTATTGCACAAAGTCAGATGCTGAAGACTGAAAACGCACGGGATGTTCGCTTTAGCCGCGATAAGGGGCTGAGCAGTGCTCTCATCGATCGGTTGACCCTGACCGAAAAGACCATCTACGACATGGCCGCCGGACTCCGTGAAGTCGCCGCTCTTCCTGATCCGGTGGGTGAAATTACCGGTATGTGGAAACGGCCGAACAATCTCATGGTCGGCCGTATGCGCATTCCCCTGGGAGTCGTTGGAATCATCTACGAATCGAGGCCTAATGTGACTGCTGATGCCGCCGGTTTGTGTCTGAAGTCGGGAAATGCAGTCGTTTTACGGGGCGGCTCCGAAGCAATTCATTCCAATCTGGCCATCGTGGAGGTTCTTCGGGAAGCAGCCGTGCAGCACGGGCTTCCTCCTGATGTCATATCCTTTATCCCAATCACTGACCGCGAAGCAGTCTATGAACTGCTTACTTTGGAGGACCTTATCGACGTCATCATTCCGCGCGGGGGAGAAGAACTGATTCGTTCGGTGGTGGAAAGATCAAAGATCCCGGTGATAAAGCATTACAAGGGCACCTGCCACATTTTCATTGACGCCTCAGCCGACCTGGAGATGAGCGAGCGAATCGTTATCAATGCCAAGTGCCAGCGGCCGGGCGTCTGCAATGCTTTGGAGACTCTACTCATCCATGAGGCAATAGCCCCGGCAGCGGTTTCCCGGCTGCTTCCGGCACTGCAACGTCAGGGCGTAGAACTGCGAGGATGCGAGGCAACCCGTACACTCATGCAGGAAATTGCCGCGGCTGTTGAAGCCGACTGGTTTGCCGAATACCTGGATTTCATTCTGGCGGTCAGAATAGTACGCGATATCGATGAAGCAATTGCTCATATTGCTCGCTACGGCTCCCTCCATACTGAATCGATTATCACCCAGTCATACCACAACGCGCAAAAATTCTTGCGGGAAGTGAATTCCTCCACCGTATTGGTCAATGCCTCCACTCGCTTCAGCGACGGCAATCAGCTCGGGCTCGGAGCCGAGATCGGCATCAGCACCACCAAGCTTCACGCCTTCGGACCAATGGGCCTGCAAGAGTTGACGACAACCAAATTCATTGTTTATGGTGAGGGGCAGATACGAGAATAGAAAGAAATTCAAGATCCAACATTCAAGATTGAACGAGTCCTAGAAAGCTTTGTGTCCATCCGAGGATGTCATGCCCGCGAAGCCTGTCCTTCGGCGGATACTGATCTGAAGCGCAGCCCCGTGAAAACGGGGAGCGGACATCCAGAAAAAAAGAGGTTTTCATTACCTCTTCACGTTCGTCAGAGCCATTTCGGGGACTTTTTCGAGTGTGGCAAGAATGAAAATCAGAATTTTGAATCTTGAATTTTGAATCTTGAACCATTATCAGTACCAATAGGGAGGAATTTGCACCATGTCAAAGCAGTTAGCTGTTATTCCTGAACGCTGTTCAGGGTGCAAAATCTGTGAAGTGGTCTGCTCGATAAAGCACTTCCACGTCACCAATCCCAAGAAATCCGCAATCCGGGTCATGGTTGTCTACCCGCACCCCGTGGTACGCATGCCGATCGTGTGCAGTCAGTGCCGGATACCGAAATGTTCGGAGGGCTGCCCGGTCAATGCTATTGTTCGCCGCAATGGAGTCGTGGAGATCGACCGCGATGAGTGCATCTCGTGCTTGAAGTGTCTGAAAAGCTGTCCTTTCGGCGCTCTTTACGTGCACGACGATGTTGAACAGCCCATCAAATGCGACCTGTGCGGTGGTGATCCGGCTTGTGTAAAAGCGTGTCCTAAAGATGCCATCCTCTTCATTCCCGAGCATGTTCTCGGTCAAGCGCAACGGCTTAATAATGTCCTTTCCTATTATCACATGAAGGAAATAGAGTACTTCGATAGAGGGGAAAAGAAGCAGATCCGGTACGCGGAAATAGGAAAGGAGGAAATCTAGTATGGGAACGGTAAAAGGAGGCTACTTTAAGAAGATTCTGAAAATCGATCTTTCCGCCCCTTCCTGGCGGGCGGAACCACTCACCGAAGAGTTCATTCTGAAATATATCGGCGGCCGCGGCTTTGGAGCAAAGTTGGTCTGGGATAATCTCAAGGCTCATGATTTTGCGATCAACCCCTTGGGACCGGAAAATCTGCTGGTGATCGCTCCCGGTCCGTTCACCGGTTTATATCTGCCATCATCAGGCAAATGCTCATTTATCTCCATCTCGCCGGCGACGGGAATTTACGGGGACAGCAATATGGGCGGCGTCTTTGGGGTAGAACTGCGACAAACCGGCTATGACAGCGTAGCAATTACTGGCCGCGCCAAGGAGCTTTCGTTTATTTTTATCGATGATGGCGACGTCTCCATCATTCCAGCGCCGGATCTGACCGGAAAATCCTGCCTGGAAGCTGAAGGCCTGATCAAGCAGCGTCTTGGGGACCATTCCATTCATCTGGCAGTCATCGGACCAGCTGGCGAAAACCTGGTCAACTTCGCCTGCGTCAACAGTGACTGGAGCCGCAACGCCGGTCGCACCGGCATCGGCGCAATCCTCGGTTCCAAGAATATCAAAGCGGTTGCGGTTCGGGGAAGCAAGGATCTTCCCGTCTGCGACCTCGACAAACTCAATGAGGAAACTGCAAAGGCACACGTCTACCTGCGCAATCACAAGTTTTTCAAATTCTGGCAGGAACAGGGTCTGATGTGCGTCATTGATTATGCGGACAATATGGGAATTCTGCCCACCTACAATTTCCGCGATTCCTCGTTTTCCCGCAGCCAGGCAATCAACGGCTTTGTCATGGAATCCAAGTACAAGATCGGCGATTCTGCCTGCTTCGGCTGCTCTATGGCCTGCGGCAACATCTGTCTGGTTAAAGAAGGTAAGTATACCGGCACGGTTACCGAAGGCCCGGAGTACGAATCCTGCGCCATGCTCGGTTCGAACCTGGGAGTGGATAAGTTTTCCGCAGTGCTCAAAGCGAACAGTCTCTGTGACGAACTGGGAATGGATACTATTTCGGTCGGTAACCTCATCGGAGCCATGATCGAAGGGTATGAGCAGGGGCTGCTTACGTTGGCTGATCTCGACAGTGAACCGATCGTCTGGGGCGATGATGGGAAGATCATCAACCTGATCGAGAAGATCTCCCGGCGCGAAGGTATTGGCGATATCCTGGCCGGGGGAAGCCGAGCAGTAATCCGACGCTGGCCGAAGATGGCCTCGATTCTCTCGCAGGTTAAGGGCCTGGAGCAGTCTGCGTATGACTGTCGGGCCGCGCTTTCCATGGCTCTCGGCTATGCTACCTGTGACGTGGGAGCTCATCACACCCGCGCCTGGACGGTAGCGAAAGAGCTTGAGGACGGTCAGAACTGGACCCTGGAAGAAAAAGCGAATCTGGTTATATACCATCAGACCGTCCGGCCTCTGTTTGACATGCTGGGTGTTTGTCGTCTGCCGTGGATCGAGCTCGGCCTCAATGAACGACATTATGCGGCATTCTTCAGTGCGGTAACCGGAGTCGATCTGGGCTTCGAGGAACTGATGTCCCGATCGAGGGATATCTATGATCTTACCCGACTGATCAATGTACGTCTCGGCATTTCCCGCAAGGATGATCAGGCGCCGACCCGCTGGTTGAAGGACCCGGTGAGGACTGGTGTCCGTGCGGGCAAAATCGTTGATCCGGATGACTTCAGCCGGATTCTGGATACCTACTATCAGCTTCGAAACTGGGATGAAGAAGGGAGGCCGGATCCGAAGCTGGAGCACCAGTTTGGCTAAGCACCTGGAAGGATGACTGGAGATCATCGCGGCCCAATCATTGCAACCTTGTCGCACGGAGGAAACGACCTATGCCAGTACAGAAAAAATCACTGGAAAGGATGATCCTTGTCGGCTTGATCATTGCCGTAATCGCCGTTATCGGGTATCGGTTTTTTGAAAAGAAGAGTCCGGACGCCCTCCTTCCCTGGCAGAGCGATACCGGCGTGCCGCCGGCCGGCCAACCGGGCCAGCCAACGGAAGGCGGGGAAACAATACTTCCGTCCGGCGAGCCCTCACCAGCTCTCCCACCTGCCGAGCAACCTGGTGAAGCAGCCATACCTAAAGC
>JAGOGO010000014.1 GCA_017996625.1 Deltaproteobacteria bacterium
CTTCAATGGCGGCTATTGCCTGCACAAAATAAGTATTGGCTTGATCATAGTAATGCTGATCGTACTGTAGTCGGGCAAGTTCCACAAGATCCATATACGTGTGGCCCGAGTTTTGTACATTAATTTCATACGCTTCCTTAAGGTACTGGTGTGCCGAATCAAAACGGCAGGTCACACCGGCAGCGCGGCCATACTCATAGCAGATATATGCGCGTCCTTCTGATCCGGCGGTAGAATCAATTGCCTCAACATTGGCAAGAGCTTTTTCCAACAACTCAAACGCCTTTTCCCAGTCACCGTTTTGTCGGCAAAGGCTGGCATAGGTGACATTATAGTGAGTGGGTTCCCATTCGGGCTTTTTCCCCGGATTGTCACTTCTGAGTTTGTCGGCCCGGGCCTGAACAACTCGAGCGCGATCGTCCTGGCTGATTCTGCTCAGGGAAAGAGCATACTTATCGAGCTCCGCAGCAAGAGCTACTGGACGTTTCCTTTCGGTGTCAGATGCGTCTGCGATGGCTATAGCTTTTTCGTAATAGGTGGCTGCTTTTTCGAAATTATGCTGATCAAACTGGAGACGAGCCAACTCGAAATATCTCATGCAAGAGGTCTGACTCGTGGTGCCGGTTGCCTTTTTCTCCAGCGCAAGTGACTCCAGCAGCAATCGTTCTGCTTCTTCAAAGTTACCAAGGTACCCGGTCATGCGGGCGAAATTATACATGGCCTGTGATTCTTCAGCTGGCCCGAGATTGCTGCCCTTGGCATTTATGAGAGCCCTGCGATAACAGTCATCGACTTCTTTATAGTCTCCCTGATGTTCCCATTCTGATCCCCGCGATTCATACTCGTGCTTGGTATGCGAATTTATGGGATTGGCGCACCCTGCCAGGATTACCATCAGAAGCAGTGTGATGAAAGATACTACGTACCTTTTACTTTGGTGCCTCATGTTCATTCTCCTCCCCGTCATTTTTATGAGTTTTGTAAAGCTACAAAACTAATCAGCCAACACGATTCTGTCCGGTCGTAGCATCTAGGTGCCATCTGTGAGAAGCCAATGATGATGACATCGTCATTCCGAAGTCGACTTTTCACGACTCCATCAATGATGAATTTTCTTTCTGTCCACGTTTCGTTCAGTTTGAATAAAAAAAGACACCTCACCGGTCCCGGCAGAAGGTGTCTGTCATCGTACTTTAATGTGCTTTATGGATTCCATTTTTATAACCCTCCCCCGATTCTTTCCTGATCGGTTGCGCAAGGGCTCAAGAGAAAGTGGATACCGTGGTGCCGCATTCTTTTGCCCTGAGAAGATTCTTCACCTCGCTCAGAATGACACGTGTTAATTTCTAACATTCGGTAACCAGGGCAGTAATTCAGCTTAATGGATGCATTGAGGGGTTGTCAAATGGTTTTTTCGAGGAGATTGAAGCTGTTTTTTGGTCTTACGAACAAATCCGGAAGCTTGCCATACGTATGATTTTTGATTGCAGATTGCTGACTTTCGATCAGGCATGAAGCGGGAATCTCGAAGATGAGGATTCTTCCGTGAGACCTCGTTTTACTGATTCTCGGGCTTGGTTCTGGTCCCGCCATTCCTGGGTTCGCCTTGTTTCACGCCGGGTTGTTGTGCTGACTGCAATGGCTGGCACACGCTCCATTAAAGATTCATTTAAGTTATGCCGATACGTGATGATGGGAAGAAAGAGGGAGCTAATGAGGGATTCTATGTACGAAGAAGTAGAAATAGGAATACAGCGACCCGGTGTGAGTCAATCGAAAGTAACCTTTACGGTGACGATTTCGGAAGATAAGCTCGCCGCCTACCTGCACGTGCCAGTTCCTGCTCGAAATTCTGAAACCTTGCCGGATATCGAACAATATCTAGCTTCTGAGCAAATCCAGCACGGTATTGCCGATCAGAAGGATATCCTCTCCTATCTTACCACAGATCCTCCTGAACCTGCCCCATTTCTCATCGCGCAGGGCACCGCCCCGGAGGCCGGGCAGCCGGCGGAAATCCGCTATTACTTTGATGTGCATCCTCTTAAGATCGGCACTGTGGATGACAACAGCGGGGCCATGGATTTCAAGAACCGGGGAAAGATCCCTCAGGTGAAAGAAGGCGAGCTGCTTGCAGAAAAGATTCCGAGTATTCCGGGAACGCCGGGAAAGGACGTCTTCGGCAAGCCCATAGCCGCTCCTAAGCCGGACGACTGTGTTCTGCTCTGTGGGAAAGGAGTCCGAAGATCTGACGATCGACTCAGCGTCTATGCCGGTCTTAACGGTCGTCCCGTGATTGCCGAGGATGGTACGGTTTGTGTACTGCCGGATCTGGCTATCGAAGGAGATGTCGGGTTCGAGACCGGTCACATCGATTTTGACGGATTTGTTGCCGTTGCCGGCGTTATTCAGAGCGGCTTCAAGGTAAAGGGCAAGCGGCTTGAAGCCCGAGGAGTCGACAATGGTGAGGTGGAAATCTCCGGAGACATTGTTGTGGAAAAGGGAATTATCGGTGGACAGATTGAAGGAGGCTCTCAGCTGCAGGCCCACCACGTCGATATGTCGGAGATCAAAGTAGCTGGCGATGTAATTATCGAATCGGAAGTATTCGGATCAACGATCATTTGTAACGGCCGCTGTGTTGTCGAGAGCGGTCGTATCGTATCATCGCATATTACCGCAATGATGGGCATTGAGGCGGAAACCATCGGTTCTGAGGAATCGAAACCATGCACCCTGACCGTCGGCATCAACTCACTTAGGGCTGATAATCTGCAGGCCCTCGAGTCACAAGCGGTATCCCGGCTAGAAGAGCGTGATCGGCTGCAGGCCCGCATTGAAGAATTGAAAAAAAAGTCCAACGCCATAAATGAAGAGATCGGACAGCTGGCTCAGGAAGAAGATCAAGCTCAGGTGCGGTTAAGAACGGTGAAAGCGAAAGCAGACGAGGTCTATTCCCGCAACGGTGTTCAAGCGGATCAGCTGGAAAAGATCATTGCCCAGCTGCATATCCAGGCAACCAAGCTTCACGAAACGATTGAATCGCTTTTTGCCGATGACGACAGAATTCACGAAGATATTGGAGAGTGCCAAAACGATATTGCGTTACTCAGTGAGGAGATCGAGCGGATCGAGGAAGAGATCAGCAAGCGAAAAGATTCTCTCGATAGTGAAGACGGAATCGCTGAGGTTCGGATTTCCGGCACCGTGTATGCCGGGACCGTGATCTGCGGTCCGCATGCATCTCTGGCTACCAGAGAGAATCTGAACACGGTTCTCATTAAGGAAATTGAAGCCGGTCCGCCTGGATCGGATGATCGCTGGAAAATCGAGGTCACTCCATTACCCTGAGTCTGTTTGTAATCAGGTCCCAGTCTTGGAGATACCGGTCGCCGTATTCCACCAGACCCGGATGATTGTTCCCTCTTCCTTATTGGATTCGATCTGCAGCCTGCCGCCCGACAGCTCGGCTCGTTCCCGCATACTTGAAAGCCCTAATCCCCGTTTGCTTCCGTCAGATGACTGCATCTGCTGCACATTGAATCCCTGACCATTATCGCTGATAATCAGCTCTACGCTCTGGTCTTGTTGAATCAACGAAAGCTGTACCTGATTGGCCTGGCTGTGCTTAGCGACATTATTGAGTGCTTCCTGCGTGATGCGAAAAATGGTGATCTTCAATACGTCAGACACCTGTTCTTCCCTAAGCATCAGCGTCTGTCGGATCCGGATTTCCGAACACATTTTTTGAAATCTGCGGCAGAACCAGGACAGAGCAGCAACAATTCCAAGATCATCCAGTATTGCTGGCCGCAAGTCCATCTGGATTCTCCGACACTCCTCGATGCTCTCCTGGATCACGGGAAGAAGAGTCTGGATCGATGCTGCAGTGTCTGTATCACGACCGCTTTTCTGCGAAATGCCGCGCAGAGCTCCTTCCGCCTTGAGCTTGATAATGCTCAACAAGGATCCGAGGCTGTCGTGTATTTCTCCGGCGATACGTTTACGCTCGTCTTCCTGCGCGGTAAGCAGCCGGCCCGACAGATCGCGCAGCCGCTGTTCTGACTGCTTGAGGGTATCCTCAGCGATTCTTCTTCTGGTAATGTCGTGACTGATAATAACGGTGCCGGTGTTCTTTCGTTCGGCATTGCACATGGAAACAGCTGATACCAGCAGGATCTTCCGGGTTCCATCAGTGTAGCGGATCTCAGCTTCCTGATCGAGTATGGGCCAACAGGTATCAGAGATGCCGAGGCCGGGCCACTCGTTGTGTTCGAGAGACGGTGGCGTGTTCAGCCACCGGCTGTGATCATCGGTGGAGTGATTATAAAACACACTGGTTACGTTGCTCCAGAGATTCCGCGCCTCAGGATTGCTGCGAATGATTTTGCCATTGGTATCCAGAACCCACACTCCGATAGGAAGACTGTCCAGCATGGCACTCAGCAGTTGTTCGTTTTCATGAAGCATCTGCTGGGTTCGCTTCCGCTCCTGCAGCAGCTCCCATTCGCGCATAACCCGCTGAATGGTTCGAGGCAGAGCAGAGAAGGCTTCAGGTGATTTCACAATGTAGTCGAGCGCACCGGCTTTGAGAGCCTCAACAGCAGTCTCCTCAGTACCGTAGCCAGTCATGACCAATACTGGAAATCGGCCCTCTTCAGGGGGAAAAACCAGTACCTCCACGGCACGGCCGTCGGGCAGATTAAGGTCGAGCAAGCTGATATCAGGCGGGTTGGCAGCGACAGCCGCACGATACGCCTTCAGTGTTGTGACCACCTGAATTCCATTCGTGAGATCTGCTGCTTTCAGTGAGCGAAGCAGTGCTTCGGCGTGAGCAGCCTCGTCCTCGAGAATGAGAATCCGCAAAGTGGTGCTGTCCATAGCAACCTCGCGTGTATCGATCAATGCGGATACTTGTTCAACATCAGCCAGTACCAGCCGAAGGTATCCATCAGAGTTACAAATTTCTCAAAGTCCACCGGTTTCACGAGGTAGCTGTTGGCATTAGTCTCATATGCCCGGGCAATGTCGGTCTCGGCTGCCGATGTCGTCAGGATTACAACCGTGATGGACTTGAGCTCGGGATCGTTCTTCACTACCTTGAGAACCTCCAGACCATCCACCCTGGGCAGCCGCAAATCAAGGAGAATCAGGTGCGGCCGCGGGGCTTCACTCGGATTCGAGTACGCTCCGCAGCGTTTCAGATAATCCAGCGCTGCCTGGCCGTCGGCAACATGGATGAGTCTGTTTATTACGCGGGCACGCTCCAGATTGCGCCGCACGATTTCTGCATGAGCCGGTTCATCTTCCACCAGAAGAATAGTTATCGGTTCAATGTTCATGATACATCCCTCAGTTTTTCATAGCTGATCGCTGCCGGAAGCGTAAATCGAAAGCAGGTTCCATCGCCTGTTTCCGATGCTTCTAGCCAGATGGTGCCCTGATACAGTTCGACAATCCGCTTCACTACCGCAAGGCCGATCCCGGTTCCGTCACCTTCGGGATCAAGCTTTTCAAACAGACCAAAAATTTTTTCGTGATAACGAGGATCGATGCCGATACCATTGTCGCACACGGAGAAAACCCATTGGCCGTCGATGAGGGTCGAGCCGACAGCGATCCGCGGCGGAATGCGGCCAGAAGAGAATTTTATGGCGTTTTCAATCAGGTTCTGCCAAATCTCCAACAATCGCTGGCGATCGGCATAAAAGGAAACACCACTGTTGTTCGCGATTTTTATCTCGACGCCATGCTCGGCAATACTTCCGGCCAACAACTGCAGGGTTTCATCGACCAAGTCGGTAAAGGTAAAAGTAGCCGGGGCATTGACAATGCGGCCGATGCGTGAAAGTGCCAGGAGCTCTTCAAGCAGCCGTTCCATTTTATCAGTGGCGGTGCGCATGTACTCAAAGTCCTGGGAAATACGACTGGTGTCACCCTGAATAAGATCTTGTTCCAGGTAGCCCAGGAAGGTTTTTACCGTCACCAGAGGACTGCGCAGATCGTGAGAGATGGTATAGGTAAAGCGTTCGAGCTCCGCCTGCTTCTCCTGCAGCTCGCGCTCCTTTTGCGTGAGTTCAGTGGTATCGGCCAGGGTTGCGAAAAAAGCTGTCGGATCTCCGGATTCAGAGCGGATAGTCTCTGCCTTTCCCGCGACCGAGCGGATTTGGCCGTCGGGCCGGACAATGTGGAATGAGAAGGTGTGATGGTCGTGCTCCTCGAAGTGGTTCAAAATGTGTTCGTACTCGGCACGATCATCAGGATGGATGAGCTGCAGAACATTTTCCGTAGAAGGTTGGAACGTATTCGGATCGATACCGAAGATCCGATACACGCCGTCCGACCAGGAGACTGTTCCGGTCCTGAGGTCCAGGCGCCAGTTTCCGGCTCGGCACGACGCAGCCGGCTTTCATTTTCCCGAAGCAGTTCAGCAGACTCATAGCGATGGCGATAGAAGTCGATGCTCCGCTGTCGCCACAAAAAGCCGATACCTGCAGCGGCGCTGATGAGCAATGCCATCACGATGCCGGCGGTTTCCCACATCCGCTCCCGCAACGGTGCGTAAACCTCGGCCTTATCGATTCTGGCTACCAGGGCCCAGGGTGAGTCAGGAACCGTGCGCAGGGCGGCAATGACCGGTCTTCCTTGAAAGCCTCGGCCCTCGATGATCCCTTCTTCTCCGAGGACCGCACGCACCGCCACGACATCCTTATGGTCGAGAGAAATACGCCAGGAAAGAGCTTTTCGCGGTTCAACACGCAGGTTGTTCAAGAGTACGGCTGCATCTCCTTCACGCCGAATCAGCAGGGTTTCGGCGGTGCGGCTCAGTGTCGGCCAGCGGTTGATAATAGGGTAGAGCTGTTTTTCCGGGTCGATTCTCATGACCAGTAATCCCAGAGGCGGCCTGCCGGCCTGATCGAGAACTGGGATCAGCAGACTGAGGTGGATACGCTGGGTGTACTCGTTGCGATAAAAATCTTCAAGAACGATACGACCGCTCTGTATGACTTCCGATCCGGCCCGAGAAATCTGCGGGGAAATAATCGCCTTAGTATCCGGCAGGGAAAGTCGCTCGACGCCATCGGCATCGAAGAGCATAATGCGGTCGTACCGGTAGACGTGCTGAAGGTGGTTCATCCAGCCGTGGAGCAATGTCCGCGCTTTAGGATCATCCTGGCTTTGGAAAAAGTGACGAACCAGCGAGACAAACGTCGGGTTCTGATAGAGAATCATGGCATCGCCGAGCCGTTCGCTGCGATACTGAACGAGTTCAGCCACCTTGAGTTCGGCAACAGCAGCAAGTTGTGCCTCTGCCTGCTCCTGGTAGTTGCGTGCGTAATGGCTGTAGTGCAGATATCCGGCCATGATGATACCCAAAACCAGAAGGATGAGCACCAGACTCAGGGTATAAGCGTCCTTTTTTCCATCTTTTTCCCGCATATCGCCCTTCAGCTGAAAGGGATGAGCCGTTACTAGTACGACCGTGGCCTGTGCTGGCGATGCCCGCGAATCAACTCGCAAAGCCGCAATTGACAGTGCCGGTTCTCACAGGTTACAGAAATATAGGGAGGCACAAGCATTATTGTCAAGGGAACAGGCGCACCCTGAATCACCATCAAAGCACGATCTGCTGTGTTGTCCCTTCGACCTTTCGATCCCGCTCGGAGCGGGTTACCCATCAGCTCTTCTGGCCCGCGAAGCGGGTTACCCATCAGCTCTTCTGGCCCGCGGAGCGGGTTACCCATCAGCTCTTCTGGCCCGCGAAGCGGGTTACCCATCGGCTCTTCTGGCCCGCGAAGCGGGTTACCCATCGGCTCTTCTGGCCCGCGAAGCGGGTTACCCATCGGCTCTTCTGGCCCGCGAAGCGGGACTCAAGATACACTTCGTCGAAGTATACGCACCTTGCACTCGTACTTTCCTGATGACCAGGGAAAATAGCTAAGCAACTGCAATGAAACGACAATAGAGTTTTAGGCGGTGAATTTCGGCGCATGGAAATCCGGCTGGCGCTTTCGCGATCCAGGGGACTATGATATAATGCTTTCAAACAAATTTCCCATGCCAGCCACATATCGAGGAGGGTCCTGCTATGAAAACGCTGACGCGTGCTATCCCGCTTCTGATGGTAATGGTTGTCAGCATGCCTTCCGGCAGCTTTGGAGGAGGTGCCGATGATATCTCTCACCAGACGTTGGATGCGTCTGCTGCCGAGCAGTCGCCGCTCGATCAGGAGCTGCTCGAATGCATGACTCAGGCCCATCTTCCTTCCGTCACTGCCTGCATTATTAAGGACGATCGGCTTGCCTGGCACAACGCATATGGTCTTGCAGACGTGGAACAGACAATACCGGCAACGCTTGAGACCGTGTATATGGCGGGATCGATCTCCAAAGTTTTTACTGCCACTGCTTTTCTGCAACTGTATGAACAAGGATATTTTGATCTCGATGGGGATGTGAGCATCTATCTTCCGTTTCCATTGCGCAATCCCCATTTCCCAGACGTACCAATAAGCTTCCGCATGCTCTTGGCTCATCAGTCAAGTCTTCAGGAACGCTTGAGCGCATTTCTCTACTTTGATCTTGCCGCATATCCGTTGGACAGGCTTAAAGAATACCTTACTCCCGGTGGCCGCCTCTACGATCCGCAGGTGTGGAGCAGCTCCTATGGGCCCGGCGAAGGATTCGAGTACGCCAACATCGGGTACGAAGTGCTCCGGTACCTTTTTCTGCTGATACGCGGCGAAACGCTGGAAGCTTACTGCGCCGAGCACATCTTTGCTCCTTTGGGGATGACTCAGACTGGATTTCACCTGAGCGACTTCTCGGTGAGCAAGCTGGCGGTGCCGTATACCTGGCGGGGCTGGACTTATGTACCGTTTCCTCATCACGACGGAGGCATGACTGCGGCAGGAGGAATTCGCACGACCATTGTCGACTTAGCCAGGTTCTTTAGTGCGCATATGAGCGGAGGTGTCTACCAGGGTGTCCGAATTCTTGAACCCGACACGGTAGAGCTCATGCATAGAGAACAGTATCCCGAAAACCCGGACCCGTTTCTCTCCTATGGCCTGGGGTGGATGATGGAGTGGTCTGACGGAGAAATCTACGAAGGTCACTCCGGCAGCGTATTCGGCAGCGTGGCTTTCATGTTTTATCGTCCTACAGACCGGGTCGGGGTCATTATCCTGGCAAATAAAAATCGGGTCGTGCAGCTTATTCCCCATCCGCTCGAGTCAGCGGGATTCATTGACCTTCAGGAAGCGCTTTTCGCTTATGGTTCCTCGCTGCCTTGATCCTTTGGTGGCGACGTGTCAGACGCATCCGTCATCACGTCCTTCTGAACAACTCAAGACTGCAGAAACAGACAGTCCTTCTTTTCCATTGACATGCAGTCAAAAGAGACCTATGAACGGAAGAGGCAGCATTATCGAGTCGGGATATTCCTAGCCGTCATCTGCTGCAATCATTGTAGCTGGTTAAAGGGAGTGCAGCTCATGAACACGCAACGTGGTTTTCGTATCTTGCTGACAGCCATTCTTGTCGCGGCTTCCCTGTCGAGTTTATTCTTTGTCTCCGGATGTGCTGTGAATCCTGCTACCAAGGAGCGCGAATTCATGCTCGTCTCCGAAAACCAGGAGTTTCAGATGGGGCAGGAAGTAGACAAGCAGGTGCGCGAGCAGATGGGAGTCTATGCCGAACTCCCGAACCTGCGTTCTCTGGTCAAGGAAACCGGAGAACGGATCGGTCAGGTAAGTGACCGTCCTCAGCTCATTTACCGGATCGAAATCGTCGATGCCACTGATTTCAATGCCTTCGCGCTTCCGGGGGGATTCGTTTATGTACACCGGGGATTACTGGAACGCGTCAACTCCACCGACGAACTGGCGTCCATTCTCGGCCATGAAATCGCCCATGTTGCGGCCCGGCATTCGGCGGCGCAGATGTCCAAGGCCCAGCTCCTGAATATCGGTGTGCTGGGCGCTGCGATCGCGACCGGCGGTGCGATTCAGAACTACGGGGATCTGATTAACCTCGGTGCCGCGCTTACGTTCAACAAGTTCTCCCGTGATGCCGAGCGCGAGGCGGATCACTTCGGTACGCAGTACATGATTGAAGCAGGATACAATCCCGAAGCGTCGCTTACGGTTATGCGACAGATACAGTCCCTGCAGGATGCGGAGCCGAGCACACTGGAAACCTGGTTCATGACGCATCCTCCTACGGCTGAACGGGTAGAAAATCTGACTGGGGAAATTGAAGTCGTGCGCAGTGAGCAGCCCGAGGTTCTCAAGCGGGTGATGCAGCGCAACTCCTTTATCGCGCTGCTCGACGGCATGGCAGTGGGCGAATGGAACGGTACCGAACTGGTTCAGGGCGACCGTTACTATAACAAAGAACATCTGGTAAGCATCCCGGTACCGGAAGAGTGGCAGGTTCAGATCAACAGCAAAGGAAGTACCGCGCTGTTTGGTCATGTCAAAAAACAGCTCTATGCCGGCTTCGATATCGAACCGCTCCAGCAGCGGATCACTACCGAAGAGTATTATAAAAAAATGGACGAATATCTGCGCCGCAACGGCTTGCGAAGAGCACGGCGAGAATCGCCTGCGCCGGCCTTTCCACACGGAGCACTATCCGGTCTCTATTACGGCGGTACCGGCGGGAAGTCTTTCTTTGTCGAGGGCATAGCCTTTGTCAAAGATGCCAACGGGTATTCGTTCATCGGCCAGTGCAAAGAGGCTGACTGCAACCAGCTGCAGCCTCAGTTGGAGTCGATGATGCAGGGATTCCAGTTTATAACCGCAAGCGAGGCTGCCCGCCTTGAACCCGGCCGGATGCGCATTCACACCACCGCGGCGGGTGACACCTGGGATTCGATTGCCAGAAAATACTTCACAAGTGGAACTGGTGCTATCAAGTTAGCGCAGTATAACGGTCTCGACCCTACTCAGCCGCCTCCTGCCGGAGCGCTGGTGAAGATACCGCCCACTATGCACTTCCGTTGAAGAGTAAGGAAGTGAGGAACCTATCAGAGTTGCAGGTTGCAGGTTCATGATTAAACAAGAACGTGTAACCCGGAACTCGCAACCCGGAACGGCTTCGACCGTACCTCGTACGACTTCCCGGGCAAGAACGCTGCTGGTGGATTGTTCCGCATCCGGTATGCTTGACAATCCCCTGTTATTCGCGATAATTTGACGTGTTCCGGACGAAAGAGGCGGTAGAGGTACAGTATGTCATCGTACCTCTACCGCTGCTGTATGATTGCGCTTTGTATGATTATTCTTGTTGAACGGGTATGAAGACAAGGAAGATTAAATCCAGGAGAACGAAAAAAAGTCCGCTCAGGTTTGTGCTGCGTTGGTGCCTTATCTATAGCGCGTGGGCGCTTTTGTTTCTTTTCATCGGTTCGGTTTTCTACTGCATGTCGCTTTCCGGCCAGATTGAGGAGCGTTTTTCCGGCCGCCGATGGAGCATTCCTTCCCGGGTTTTTTCGGCGAGCACCATGCTCTATCCCGGACAAAGCACCAATCGCGAACTCTTTCTGAATAAGCTCCGCCGCCTTGGCTACCGGGAAACAGTGCGTTCTCCGAAAAGCCAAGGCGAAATGCATATCAGCGATTCGGCTGTGGACATTTTTTTGCGGGACCTGCCTCAGGCGCTGGAAGACAGACCGGGTTACCCGGTGCGCATCCGCTTTTCCTCCAGTCAGATAGTGAGCCTTCAACGTTTGGACAGTGGAGAATCAGTACCGCTCCTGGAACTGGAGCCGGAAGAGATAACATCTTTTTTCGGACCGGAGCGGGAGCGGCGTCAACTCGTGGCCTTAAAACAGGTCCCGCGGCTGGTTCTTGACGCAGTGATGGCTGCGGAAGACATGCGCTTTTACCGTCATCATGGAGTAGATGTTCTCGGCGTGGTTCGAGCTATGTACGTCAATGTCCGCAGCTTCGCAATCCGTCAAGGCGGATCTACGATTACCCAGCAGTTGGCGAAGAGTTATTTTTTGACTCCCGAGAGGACCTTACGAAGAAAGCTTAAGGAAGTACTCATATCCGTGATGCTGGAGGGGATGTACGACAAAGATCAGATTCTCGAAATTTATCTTAATGAGATCTATCTCGGACAGCGAGGTTCGGTCTCTATCAATGGGGTCGGGGAAGCTTCACTGTTCTACTTCGGCAAGCCGGTAGGAGAACTGAACCTTGCGGAGGCAGCTGCAATAGCGGGGCTCATTCGGGCACCGAACTATTACTCGCCATATAAGAACAAGGAGCGTTGCCGTGCCCGTCGGGATCAGGTCCTCAGAGCAATGGAGCGCAACCGGCTGATATCTACTGCTCAGATGGAAGCAGGCCTGAAAACGCCTCTGGAACCAGTGCGGTTTGCCGCATATCGCACTCAGGCGCCGTACTTTGTTGACTATCTTTCAAGTCAGCTGAATGCATTATACCCACCAGAAGCTCTTACCGGGCTCGGATTTTCGCTGTACACTACCTTGGACACGCAGGTGCAGGAAGCTGCGGAAGCAGCGCTGCAGCGAGGGCTCAGCCGGCTGGAACGTGCCTTCCCAAAACTAAAGCGTTCTAACCCAAAAGAGAGGCTGCAGGGTGCAGTCCTCGTCATGCAGCCTAAGACCGGGCACATTCTTGCGATGGTGGGCGGAAGGGATTACAGCAGTTCCCAGTTTAACCGGATCACCCAGGCGCGACGTCAGCCTGGCAGTGCGTTTAAACCATTCGTATTTTTGAGCGGTCTCGATTCATTTACCCCGGTCTCACTGCTTTCGAATGAGCCCAGGTCGTACCGGCTGGCTGATATGACTTGGGAACCACACAACTATGAACCGATTCCAGAAGGCCAGGTAACAATACGCCGGGCGCTTGCCGAATCGATCAACGTGGCTACAGTAGATCTGGCCATGCGGGTAGGACTGGACACCATCGTAAATTCGGCCAAGACGTTTCAGATCAGTACCCCACTGCAGCCGTATCCGTCCTTGGCGCTCGGTGCCTTTGAGCTCATTCCGCTGGAACTGGCCCGGGCTTATTGCGCTTTTGCCGCGGATGGCGTACTTCCGTATCCGCTTTCCTTGAAAGAGGTAATCGATGAACGCGGTTCGGCTCTGGAACGTCGCCATGCCACTATCCGGACAGTGATTTCACCAGCGAGAGCGTTCATGATGAACTCGTTACTGGCGAGCGTTGTTGAGCAGGGGACAGCCCGCTCGTTAAGAGACTTGGGAGTATGGTTTCCGGCAGCGGGGAAAACCGGTACGACGAATGAATTCAGAGATGCCTGGTTTATAGGGTATACGCCGGATATCCTGGCCCTGGTGTGGGTCGGTTTTGATAACGGACAGTCGATCTACCTCTCGGGTGCAAGGGCGGCCTTACCGATCTGGGCGGATCTTATGAATTCTCTTCCGGATTATATTTCCGGTGAATGGTTTCGGCAGCCGGCCGGCGTTGTGAAGCGGACGATCTGTACCGTGACCGGGCAGCTGGCGATTGAGAACTCCTGTCTGGGGACCCGGGAAGAATACTTCCTTGAGGAAAATTCGCCGGCTGAGTATTGCTCACTCCATAAACCGATCACGCCCTTAGAGCAGATTCTGCGAGGTATTGGAAATGTTTTCAAAAGATTTTAAGTGGATTCGACTGTGTGGGGTCATTCTTCTTGCCGTCACCATCTGCAGTTGTGCGACTTCGACAACGAGGCCATCGGCCTCGGATCGAGTTCCGCAAGCTTCAACGTCAGCTCCACTTCCTGCACCTCCTCCTCAAGCGGCTCAGCCAGCAGCGAAGGAATCGGCCGCCCAGGCTGAAGTTGTTCCTCGCGAGGAACCTGCCGAACCGGCTCCGACACCGCGAATGGTGGCATCACTGCAGCTCACCGAACAGGGCAAGATGCTTCTCGATCGAAACAAGCCTGATGACGCGATTGCCGTATTCGAGCGGGCGATTCAACTCAATCCCGGCAGTGGACAAAACTATTTCTATGTTGCCGAAGCCTGGATAATGAAAGGCACTATGGACCAAGCCCGTGAATTCAACAGCCTGGCTCGGATGTACCTTGCCGGTGATACGTCCTGGATGCCCCGGGTAGAAGCTCAGGCCAGGAGGATCGCGTCGGCACCGGCTGAGTAGACTGTTCCCAGACATTATTCTCCGTTTCCCAGGTCTCCTCGTGTTTGATGCTGTCCCGGTGCGCCGTGTAACGGCGGCATCATTTCTCACCGCGTTCCAAAGCGCCTTGGCGCTGATACCATCACTATTAAAAGTGTATACCGATATCCCGAACTTTAAATACAGGAAACAGCCTATTTGCCTGGCGACGCATAGGCTTTATTGTAAAAGAAACTTTTACTTAGGAGCCACTATGTAAGGAGGTAGCCATGGTGAAAAGAATGATAGCCCTCATTCTGCTGGGCTTAGCCTTGATGGGATCGGTGCTCGGGTGCAATACCCTACGGGGTGCAGGTGAAGACATTGAGGGCGCGGGAGAAGAGATCCAAAAGAGCACCACGCCGTAGCACCTGACGGTGAAACCACAGGTCATGTGCAGGGATGAGAGCCAATCCGACTAGGTGATGACGAAACAGTCATCAGGCGTGATCTGAAAAGCTTGCTATAGCCCGATCATTCCGTTCAAGAGCGTTTACCATTGCGGTCTTATCCTAACGAGGAGGCGTCAACCGCAGGCGCTGGAGTCTCCTGTGATTCAGCGAGGAGGAGAGATTGTCTGCACTGTGAATCATAGTCTGCTTCCGGCCCTGACAGGCCAGAATCAAGCAACTCCAGCAGGTCCTCAGAGTCTCTGACCACGACTCTGAGGGACCTGCGGCTCGCTGCCGGTCACATTTCCTCATTTCCATAACACATCAGACAGCCTCGTCTATTCCGCTATTGACGGCAGCCTTGCTTCGAGTTAGTATCTGCAGGAAGAAAAAATCCTAGAATTCCGCCCTCAGCGGTTTTCTGCCGTTGTATTAACGGAAGCTGGTCGGCACATGCTATCGAAAGAATGGCCCTCATGCCTCCCCCGGATTTCCGCGATCCAGTACTCGTAATCTAGTGTGAAAGGTTGTGTCGGATGCAGCGCCTGGTTCCTATTCTTCTGCTCATGGGCTCCAATGTTTTCATGACGTATGCCTGGTATGGCCACCTGCGGGATTTTCGTGCCCGTCCGATTCTTTTTGCCATTGTTATTTCCTGGAGTGTTGCCCTGCTCGAATACTGCTTGCAGGTGCCGGCCAATCGCCTGGGTAGCGAGTTCTACACACTTCCTCAGCTCAAGGTTATTCAGGAAATTATCACAATGGCGATCTTTGCCTTTTTTTGTACCGTATACATGAAGCAGCGGCTGACGATGGACTATCTATGGGCTAGCTTCTGTCTGGTCGGAGCTGCCTATTTCCTCTTTCGACACGTCCAGAGTGCGTAAGATCAGGGACTAGGGATTCTATCGCTCCGGGTGGGTTTTTACTGCGTTCCATTGGCGGAACAACCGTCGTGTCAGGGAAAGAGACGGCCAGCTCCCACACGTGTGAATGCCAGCGACTAGGACTTTCGTACCAGTTGACACACAACCTTCAGCTCTTATAATGAAAACACTGATGACCGCTGCTGGTTCGAAACACACTGCGGTCAGACTGTGTTCTTCAGGTTTTACCTGCTCATGTTCATACGGTATTGTAAACCCTGTTGAAAAAGGAGCTGCCATGAGTGAAAAAAGACTGGAAGCACTACGAGAAGCTTTGAGACGTGAAGAAGAAGGAAAGGCATTCTATCAGGAAGCGGCTGATGCTGCTCATACGACACTGGGAAAGGAGATGTTCAATTTTCTCATCCGCGCGGAAGAATCGCATATCCAAAAAATAAATCAGATTTACTCATCCCTGGAGAAGTCAGGTTCTTGGCTGAATATGATTTCCAGCCGGGAAACGGAAAAATCGGCCAAAGACGTGTGCGCCGCAGTGCGCAGCAGCATGGCAGATCCAAAAAAAGGAGATCCTGAAGACATTCAGGCCCTGCAGACCGCTTTACGGATGGAAGATGAAGGAATCAAGTTCTATCAATGCCAGGCTGACGCAACAACAGATATGTTTGAGAAGAAATTCTATCTTCTGCTGGTGAACGAAGAGACCGATCACTGGCTTAGTATTCTCGATTCTATTGAATTTCTGGAGGATCCTCAGGGCTATTTCCATCAGAAGGAAATGATTCGTTCAACCTTTATGTAGTCGGCTGTCTTCAGGGGTGCGCTGCAACAGAGCGCACCTCTCTCAGCGTTCGGTGCCGGAATTCTACTGCGCTCAGAAGTAACGAGCAGCATGCGGACTGGGGGCGGCAAAGAAGAACAACAGTCCGAGAAGAACTGCCTGGACGATCCATCCAATAAAGCAAACCCCCACTGCCCGCAGAGTACTTTGATAATCCAGTGCCTGGCGGACTGCCAATACCATTGCTGCCAGCATCCAGATTCCGGCAATAAAGAATACCATGGGTACAACACCGGGAATGATCCCAAGGATTCGGATTGCGCCTGGCGCGCTTGCAAACCCTATGGTCCTCAGCATCTCCCCTTGGTTTGCCTGGGTCTGGGATTCCGGAAGGATTTTCGTGCCGATGAAGTACGTGAGCACAGCCCAGACAACCCATCCAAAGAGAGCCGACCCGGTGCCGAATATGATCCCATGGAGATGACCGCTCTCGATGGTCCCGATGCCGGCAGCAAGGCTTGAGATGATCACAACCCCCATCGCCTGCCCTATTGCTCCCTTATCCGCCTCAACCTCTTCAAACAGCGTGGCATCCAGCTTTAAGGCCCGGATAAATCGTTGGGTAAAGATGCTCATGGTTGATCTCCCTTCACCGAGGGCCTCATTGTTCTTTCCCTTGGCATACCTGGGCGCTGGATGGCTGAAAAGTATACCCGGATAGTGCCCAACGATGGGAACCTGTTCTGCTAAGAACCTGATCGACGAAGATCAAGGATCAAGAAAGCCACACGAATCTATGAATGGTCGGTCAGAACGGAGCAGCACTACGAGCGGGTAAATGGCCGAGCCGGCCAAGGGCGTTACCGTACTCTCCTCCACTCAGCAGATCTGTGAAGTGAGTTCTCTCATTTTTCAAGCCGACAAAGAAACCGTCTCTGTATCCGCCGACGCAGATGAAAAGGACGACAAGACTGCCGTTGCTTCCCTGGGATCGGGCCCGATCCAAAGGACTTCAAAATCATCTGTTGTCTGGTGCATCTCACGATGAGAAGATTTTGCTATTTGGTCTCCTCCTCGTCATCATATTCATCATCTTCGTCGTCGTTTTTTTCTTCTAATATCCCTTCGTACTCTTCGTCATACTCTTCACTGTACTCTTCGTCATACTCTTCCTCGTAATCTTCAAGCACTCCTTCCTCGGCCAGAAAGGTATCTCGGCAGTTCCGGCTGCAGAAATAATAGACATCATCATTTACTTCTGCTGTCACGGCGGTAAACTCATCTATTTCCATTCCGCAAACGGGGCATTCGGCCATACAGTTTCTCCTTTTATTATCCTTCCTATCGTGAGTGGCCAACGTCTTTTCGCACCGTTACTCTGATGCGAAATCGCGCAAAGGCTTCGCCGGACCAAAGCGGGTGCCATAACCATATACAATGTTTTGGGCTCAAGTGAAAAATAATAGGGTGAATTCTGTATATGCCGCTGAAGAGGTGCGTATTCTTTACGAGCAGGCTGGTCAAACCTGGATTCAAGGGTGCAGGTTCAACATTCAAAGATTCCGATCTGGGATAACGATATGCGACATGGAATAGGAGAACTGGTTGAGCACTACATCTTTATCGCACATCCCAGAACGCACATTATTCATTATCCGGTGCAGACCACACTACGCACCTAACCCGTCCTGAGCATTGGATCTGGTGCGCGACCTGGTCAGGAGATGATCTTGTCGTTGCCTTTCTGGTGCCATTCCTCGAGCTTCTTGGCAGCATAATCGCGTCCCCCGAGTCCAAAAGCAATCGCCAGTGCTACTGCCACCGAACCGAGAATGAGCCCGAAGGCCAGACTTACAATGCCGCTGGCTAATCCCATTTCCTGAAGCGCCATACTTCCGGCAAAGACCAGGATAGCAGCTCGAGCTGCGCTGGCGAGCAATCGGGAATGACTAGTGCCGCTGTTGCTGATAGTGCGGTGGGTAAGGTTTGCCAGAAGGAGCCCGATGCCGAAAATAAGCAGACCAAGCAGTATCTCCCCGGCAAAGATCATGAATTCAGTAACCAGGGCGGCGATGTCTTCAAATCCCAGAAGGTCAAAGGCTTCAATGAAAGCGAAGAACATGATTCCGATGAGGACAATTGTCCCGACGATGTCGGATGGCAAAGGTGACATGGTACCGATGATTTCGCGAGGTACCACGCCAACCCTCGCTAAGAGCGCATTGAACCCGATGCTTGCGAGAAGATCGGTAACGAGGTGAGCAATCACCCGACCAATGATATAGGCGATTGCCAACAGCAAGAGGGCGGCAAAGATAATCGGAATCGCTGACAAGATGAGATTGAGCATATGACTCGCCGGTCCGGTCACTGCTTCAATCGCCAGGGCATTCAGACTGGCAATAAGAACTGGAATGAGAATGAGAACATATGCGATTAAGCCGATTATATTCGACAGCGAGTATTCCCTGAGAACAGCGGTAAGGCCGATTCTTTCACTAAAGCGATCTGCGCCGAGGGCATTAAGCAGATTGGTGACGATCTTTTGAATAACGCGTGCGAGAAACCAGCCGAAGATAAGAACAATGAGAGCTCCCAGAAGGTTGGGCAAGTAGCTCAAGATGCGATCGATCATGTCCCGAAGAGGTCTCATGAGACCTTCCAGGGCTAAGGCATCGAGGACTGCGGGAAGAAAAAGAAGAAATATGAGCCAGTAGAGGGCATCGGAAATAGAACGCGAAAGAGGAAGAATGGTCTTTTTCTCCTCATCAATGGCCGTCTGAGAACTCAGTCGTTCGTCGAATTTCGCAGCGGTGAGGGTCTTCTTCAGTGTCAAACGGAGAATACTGGCAAGGATCCAAGCAATGAGGAGCAGCACGATTGGTGCGATAAGACGTGGGGCGTAGGCGAAAATATTAGTGAGTAAGCGGTTGAAGGGTTCAGTGATGAGGGTTAAACCCAAGGCCTGAAAAAAAGCCACCAGAACAAAAAAGAGAATCAGATAGAACAGAGCCTTTCCGATCCACTCATCGACTTTAAGAGATCCTTCCGGCTTGCCGAGCCAGTGGCAGAGGCGGTTACTAAACCCGGTCTTGCGTAGCGCCTCCTTCGATACGACCCCCAACACCAGCGCGATCACCAACCCAATGAGGAGAACCAGGATTGCTCCCAGGAGATTGGGGATCGTTTGGTCAATCTGGCTAATAATACTGCGGGCAAACATGTTCCGACCTCCTTGACTGGTGGTGCCATGCTCACTGTATGTACGGTGGTGTAGCCTCTTCAAAATCGGCTTATATAATGGCATAGAGCAGACAATGCGTCAACGGTCAAAATTGGTAACGTCACATAGAATGTGAGACTGAAATAGCGGAAAAATGGAAAAAGAATTGTCAGTAGGTTCTAAATCCTACGCTCGAAATCCTAAACAATACCCAAATCCAGGTTAAAATCTTGGAGCTCTTGGATTTGGAATTTGTTTAGTGCGTAGAACTTCGGATTCGGGATTTTTCTTCGCTGTCCCCTCACGCATCAAGAAGACCTTTCATGGTTCCTTTATCCTTGAACTTTGAACCTGGAACCTTGAACCTATTTTAGGATGGTGAGGTATCCGGAAGAGTCGAGCATGGCAGTGTAGCCAGGGGCATACCATCCCTCATTACCGAGTGTTCCCCAGGCGGCAAGAGTCGTCTCGAGATCCTGAAAGTAGCCGCTGCTGGTGGTCGCGCCTCGGACCAGCAGCCGGCCTGCCTTCCCCGGAGGCAGAACGGCGCCAGAAGAACTGACAATCTTAAGTTCATCTCCCGGGAATCCTCGGCCTACAGTGCTCAAGCGTTTTTTATCAGGATCATCCAGGTCGGATTGAGCAAAGCTATACGTCTCTTCAGTGCCGGCCGCAATGAGAACGGTGGAGCCGATTCGGCCTTCGGCTTCCAGGATAACAGCGGGGTCGAGGCTGGCAGCATCGATTCTGATTACCCTGAGCGAGCTCAGATCATAGGCACTCAGATTGGTTTCTTCGAGAATGCGGGTGAGTTGATCGGGTTCGAGAGCAAGGTAGCGGATATTTTCCTGCTGAATAATCTGGAGCGCCTGATCGGGAATGCCTGGATTCGGGAAGCAGGTTGCGGCACCAAGCAGGAAAGCGGCCCACCAATTCTGCATGCCTGGTGCTCCCGAGAGAGGAGAGAGATTAACGGAGGTGTCGGTGCGGGTAAGGTGGGTTCTCTGGTTAAGGCCCTTTCCTGCAGCGAGAGAAGATGCTCCAGTATGTTCAACAAAGGTAGGCAGACCGGTCGTGGTGGAAGTCCCAAGCATCACTGAGGACATCTCAAAAAGCCCGAAGGTGAATTGGGGCAGGTGCTGTTCGATCTCAGTCAGCGGTGCCGGAGAGGCGTAGAGATCTTCAAATCTTGGGATCCCAGCGGCCGCAGCATCGCCGGCTACCATTAGGTGCTTGAGCTGTGGTATAGTACGGCGTGCCGCACGGGCCATAGAATGATAGTCAAAACCTTCATAGTGTCCGGCTGTTATCAGTGTTGTTGGCTTCAGCTGCTTAAGGACCTCAGCTGCCTCAGTATGGCGAAAGGTAAGCGGCACGAAGCAGGAAATGATGCCTGCCTTCTGGCAGGCCAGAAGGAAGACAATACTGTTAATGGAATTCGGCAGTTGAGCGGCGATAACCTGATCGCGGTCTGCATAGCTCGATAATAGGCGCACCGCCACGGTGTCGGTGATTGCCTCCAGACGAGACCAAGTTATTCTGGTACCCGAGTCCACGACCGCGGTTTTATCAGGGAATCGACGACTATGTCTACTGAGGGTATCCGCAATAGTCCCGGGTTGCCAATAGCCCTGAGTAACATAAGCTTCGATCATATCTTTCGTAAGTCGGGTCGGCTTTGCCATACGTGATTTTGGAAGAGAACGGAAGATGTCAGTGTCAGCTGGTACTGAGAAAGCGAAAGTGAAGTTCACGAACGCTTCAATTATAGAAGGTAGAAGGCGGGACTGCAAGCCACGATGGCGTGCGGTTCTCTCGAAGAGCAGCATGTTTCCGTAAGCCTTGACGTAATCGCCATTATTACGCCATTAATAAAAAGAGATAGTCTCTTTTTGCGGCTCGAAATTCCGGATTCGGTCCACAGCACCCCATTACCGGAGGCCAGGAGTAGCTGCCGCATGGGCAAAGGAGCATTCAGAGAGTGTCGGAAGGGAGAGAAGCTGTTGAAAGGCAAATCAGTGTCAGTACCTGCAACCGCGGTTATCGTCAACGATGATGTGACACAACTCGCAATCATGAGCGAGCTTCTTAAAAAAAGCGGTATCACTGTACAGTCCTATCAGAGCGCGGAAAGTGCGCTGACTAACCTTAACCCGGATAAACAGCCGTCGATCATTATCACCGATCTCTACATGCCGGGAATTGATGGCTGGCGGTTCTGTCGGCTGCTGCGTTCTCTTGATTATGCGGCATTCAATGACACGCCAATTCTGGTAGTTTCTGCAACGTTTGCCGGTGATGATGCGCACCGGATTGCTACTGATCTCGGCGCTAATGCATTTATGTCGTCCCCGATTAATGGGAAGCAGTTTATTCAACAAGTGCGAACGCTCATTCAGGGAAGTCAGCCGGCCCAGTCACTTTCCATACTTATTGTGGAGGACAGCCGTACTCAGGCGTTGATGCTCCAGCGAGCTTTCACGGCTCATGGCTATACTGTTCTGACTGCAGCTACCGGAGCTGAAGCCCGCACTCTTTTTGAAAATCACTATCCAGAAATGGTCGTGCTCGATTATCATCTTCCTGATGCAAAAGGCGATGAGCTGCTCGACGAGTTCCTCAATGCTGCTCCCCGAACGGTCATGATTATGACCACCGCAGACACAAATCCCCGGTTTGCTGCGGAATGGATGAAGCGCGGTATTGCCGCCTATGTCCGCAAGCCATTTGAGTCCGAATACTTGATTGCGTTGTGTGAAAACGCACGTCGCGAACGATCACTTTTGCAGGTTGAAGAGCTGCTGGAGCAGCGAACCAGAGCGCTGCGGGAGGCTGAGTGTTTGTACCGTTCCGTGGTGGAAAATCAAACCGAAATGGTATGCCGCTGGATACCTGATACGACAACCCTGATGTTTGTCAACGAAGCATGCTGCCGGTATTTCGGCAAAAGCCGAGAGGATTTGCTCGGAAGCAGACTGTTGGATCTCATTCCGGAGCAGATTCGGGAGAAGAGAAGAAATGACATTCAGTCTCTGATCCAATCCACGGAGGCGCAAACAAGCGAGATACAGATTATTGCCGGTGATGGAAGCGTACGCTGGATTCAGAATGTGGATACGCCCGTTATCGGCAAGGGTGGTCGAGTGATTGAGGTTCTTTCGGTCGGCCGGGACATCACTAAGCGCAAGGAAACTGAAGAAACTCTTGAGCGCCGGGTGGCTCTCGAGCGAGTTTTCTCCAGCCTGGCATCATCCTTTGTCGAACCGGGTGATTTGAACTCGAAGATTCGGAACGCATTGCGAACTATCGGGGAATGTACCACTGTCGATCGGACCTGCCTGCTGCAGGTCTCTGAGGATGCAAAAACAGTCACCGATTTTCAGGAATGGTGCAGAGAAGGAATAGAATCTCCATGGCCCGATCTTATCGGGGTTTCCCTGGAAAGAGAATTTCCCTGGCTTTACTCCCATCTGCAGAAACGGGAGGCGCTGGACATCTATTCAGGACAGGACCTCCCTGAGGGCGCGTGCCTGGAGAGAAGGCTGCTCGCCGGCAATAAGGTTAAATCGCTCCTCGCTTTGCCAATTCTGACGGATAAAAAGCTCATGGGACTGATCGGATTGGCCACCGCTTACTCAATGACATCCTGGCCAGAAGAGAACATGTGTCTGCTGCAGTTGACCGGCGAAGTCATTGGCCGTGCTCTGGAACGAAAACGAGCGGAGGAAACGCTTCGGGAGAGCCAAGAACGCCTGCAACGAGCACAGAAGCGCGAGAGCCTGATCATCATGGCGAGTGGGGTGGCGCACCATTTCAATAATCTGCTTACGGTGGTGATTAACAGTGTGGAGATAGCCAGATCAAAGTGTGCAGATGATTCCGCCTTGGATCACTACCTTAAGGGAGCCCAGACAGCTTGCAAGCGAGCGGCGGACTTGAGTCGGCTGATGAGCACCTATATCGGCCAGAGCCGGGGAGATCGCTCGGTGATTGACTTGGGTAAAGAAATCCAGGAACTGGTGCCGCTCATCCGCTCGGCGATGCCCGACCGTATCGCACTCGAAGCTGACGTGCCTGCCGAACCGTATGCAATTGATGCTGATCCTGGGGAAATTCATCAGGTCGTGATGAATCTCGCTACCAACGCCTGGGAAGCAATCGGATCGCAGTCCGGAACTGTACGTATCAGCGTATCAAGGAGCTTCTATGATGAACCGGATCTCAGCGGCAATGTCACCGGTGACCGGGTCGCTAAGGGAGAATACGTCTGTTTTGAGATATCGGACACGGGCATCGGCATGAGTAAAGAGACGCTGGATAATGTGTTTGATCCTTTTTTCAGCACCAAGTTTACCGGCAGGGGGCTAGGTCTTCCTATCATACTGGGAATCGTCCGGATGTACCGGGGAGCGATTTCTATTTCGAGTGAACCGGATCAAGGCTGCCGTATCAGAATTCTGCTGCCGGCTGCCCATCTTCGAGAGGTGCCACAGAGGGCAGAAGCTGCTCGTGAACCAGATCCTCAACACGACAAAGGCGCAGTGCTGCTGGTGGACGATGAAGAAATGCTCCAAACCGTGATAATCGCAGCGCTGAATAAGTGCGGCTTTGCGGTGTTCGCCGCCGCAAGCGGACAGGAAGCATTGGAACTATTCCGTCAGCACGCGGAAGAGGTGCAATGTGTATTGCTTGACCTGACCATGCCGGAGATGGACGGATGGGAAACGATGCGAAGACTTAAAGAAATGCAGCCGGAGATCTATATTATTCTTTCCACCGGCTATGATATTGCTCATGCACAAAAGGAACATTCCGATATGATTCCCGATGCCTGGATCCAGAAGCCGTTCCACATGAAACAGCTCCAGAAAACAATTGAACAGTGCCGGGTTCGGAAAAAGACAATGTTGATCGGATAGTACTCTTTCTGTGACAGTCCTGTAACCGGGCTAACGATCCTAGCGACTCTGAAGAAGAGAAAGGGACAACGGGACGCCGAAATCAGGAAGGGCAGAAAAAAAGAAGAAAGGAGTACTGTCCAATGAAAAAACTGCTGGTTGCTGTTCTGGTGATTGCTCTTGTAGCGCTTACCGGACAACCATCCTTTGCTGGTCATCACCATCACCATCACTGCGATGGTGTTGGTGCGATTGCTCTGGGCGTGGGAGTTGTTGCCGGAGCCGTTGTAGGGGCCTTGTGCAGCAATGATTGTCATCATCATCACCACCATTATCACGGCTGTGTAGCTCCTCCTGTACCGGTCGTGGTGCGGCCAGCCCGTACGGTGGTCGTCTATCCGGCTCCAGTCGTGGTCTATCGACCGGTTACCGTGGTCCGGCCTGCCTGCGTTCCTTCGCGATCGATAAGTTTCTCATATTACGATTATTGATAACCCCGCCTTGAATGCTCAGGTGCGACGTTTCCGGAGGTGTTTTGTACAGCCGACGGAGGCGTCAACCCGGGCCTGAATCGCACCTCCGGGTGCACCAATCCCTTGTCCTTTTCTCTTTTTGAAGTTTTTCTTTTTTGCCGCCCGAAATTGCTTGTCACGTACGCTTCTCGCAAAATAATCTTTCAGTAGCGTAGCGACTGTACTGAATGTCAACAGCACTTTTTCAAATCTCAGACACGTAGGCCGGATGGAGCGAAGCTGCGGTGCTTAAGCAAAGAGGGAGCAAAGGGGAATTCGGCCCGATCCGAGATGAGCAAGCTGAGATTGGCGCGCTTCGCTCGCAGTGATGAGAAGATGGTCAATACGAAAAGATGCAGCAAAACTGTGGCGATGTAGCAATATCGGGGAGTGCAGCGGGGGCTAACCGTACCCTTTTGCTATATCTCGTGATGAATGAAATTCAACGGTTCAACGATTCATCCAACTGATCTATCACGAAGATCAGACCAACCGGCCGGCTTCTTTCCGTGCTGCCCTTGGGTGTGTCTCTTTCCACGATCTTAACCATTTCGGCAGTGCGTCACCGAACACGACAATGACGGCAAGCATCATCATCCCGGTAAGAAAAAGGTTGATGATTCCCTGAACGCGAGTAGCATCGACAAAGAGTTGCGGATAGTAGATGGTGACAAAGTTCTTGAATCCGGCAATAAGCGTCGTAATTCCGACGAAACACATGGGAATGACGGTAATCCAGATGTAACGCGCTTTGCCGGTATTAATAAGATAGGAGGTGCCGACGGCAAACGCCAGTGTTGCTAATAACTGGTTAGCGGTGCCAAACATTGGCCATATTGTGGCGACGCTGCCGGTATAAATGAAATATCCCCAGGCGCTGACGACAAACAGACTGGCAATGAGGTTGCCGGGCAGCCAGTCAGTTCGGGCAAAGGGCTTGATTGCGCGGCCGACTCCTTCCTGGAGAAGAAAACGGGCAATGCGGGTGCCGGCATCGATGGTAGTGAGAATGAAGAGCGCTTCGAACATGATGGCAAAGTGATACCAGTAGGACATCAGATTGCTGAGACCGGGGATTGACGAAAATATCTGCGCCATACCGACTGCCAGGGAAACCGCGCCTCCGGTTCTGCCGACGACGTTTTCTCCTACCTGTTCCGAAAGGCGGACCAGGTCACTTTCCATAAAGCCCATTCCCTGCAGGATTGGCAGCACCTGCTGGAATTTCTCTACCGGGACATTGATTTGAAAATAGTCGAGTGGATGCAGGCTGCAGGCGGCTATCAATGCCAGAATACTGACAATGCCTTCGGCAAGCATGGAGCCCGCAGCAATAGCGCGGATGTGTGACTCCTGCATCAGCATTTTCGGTGTTGTTCCGGAGCTAACCAGGGAGTGGAAGCCGGAAATCGCGCCACAGGCAATCGTGATGAACATATACGGATACAGCGTTCCGGGAATGATCGGGCCGCCGCCGTGAATAAAAACAGTAAACGCCGGCATCTTCATCGTGGGGGCAACAACGATGATACCGACTGCCAGCATGGCGACGACGCCGAGTTTCATGATCGAGCTCAGGTAGTCCCGGGGAGAAAGCAGAAGCCATACGGGAAGCACCGAGGCGGCAAACCCATACAGGGCGAGCAGAAGGGTAAGCGTATTCTTATCAAAGGTGAACCAGGAGGCAAAGGGAGATTCGGGAATATAGCGGCCATAGATGACCGCAAGGGTGAGAAGAACAACGCCGATGAGCGTGGCCTCGCCGGTTTTGCCTTTGCGAAACTGAAACATCCAGATACCCATACCTATTGCAATGGGTATGGTGGCGGCAATGGTAAAGGTACCCCAGGCACTTTCCGCCAGGGCATTGATCACGACCAGTCCCAAGCCGGCAAGAGCAACGATGAGAATGAGGGTGACAGCGCAGGATGTTATGGTGCCGCTGACAGCGCTTATTTCTCGCTTGGCTATTTCAGCCAGTGACATGCCGTCGTGTCTCACCGATGCAGTGAGTATGACGAGATCGTGCACTGAGCCTGCCAGGACCGCTCCGACAAGCATCCACATAAGGCCGGGAAAGTAACCGAACTGTGCTGCAAGCACCGGACCGACCAGCGGGCCGGCACCGGCGATCGCGGCAAAGTGATGGCCGAATAGTACCCACTTGGTCATCGGGTAGTAATTCTGACCGTCGTACAGGCGATGAGCAGGTGTTGTTACTGAATCACTCAGCGTGAGGACGCGGGCGGAAATGAAACTGTAGTAGAACCGGTACGCCAAACTGAAGAAAACCAACGCACCGATAATGATTGGCATTGCGTTCATGAATGTGAGGAATTCAAGATTCCAGATTCAAAATTCTAAATTGATGTCATCGTAAAAAGGCCCGCCCTCGGCGGGGGATAATCACGCCAACGGCGTGACTGATGCGCAACCATCTGTCCCGCGCCACGCGGGATTACTTCGTCATCCCTAAGTCGAATTCTTACGAGCCCGTCAAAATTGACTGCCCGTTCAACGCCGAGTGCTGATGGACATTAAGGGGCAGTGTTTTTGTTGTTCTCAGAAGTACTGGGTGCCCGACTGCGGCGGGCATCCAGTCGTTTGTCTTTGCATACCTCCCCAGAGTCTATCTGCGACGAATCATCCGCTCTCAGTTTTCCTGTTTCGGCTGCTCCTTGGCTACTTTTTTCGGGTGGCATCCCGTGCATGACGTGGGCTGCACATTCATATTTCTATGACATTCCAGACACTGACGATGGTAAGCGTAGAGAAGGCCTGGCTCTTTTTCGCCCGGTTTTTGGATGTTAAGGTGACAGGTGCTGCAGGGCGGCACCGGACGCTTCGCTTCCAGCGGGCTGTGATGGTGGCATCCAGAGCACAGAGTCATCGCTTCCCGGTGAAAGTATCTGGCAAGCGGGCTGCTGTTCGAGATTCGAGTCAGGGTATTGATATGTCGACTGTGAGGAAAGCGTGCCGCTTCGTAAGCGTCGTTGCGGACCTTGACCTTGTCGATCTTCATTGTATAGGTGATTCCCTCCGGAAGCAGTTTGGAGCCGGGAGGGGAGGCGACCGTAGGTTCCGCAGTCTCACCCAGATGGCAGGCTCGGCAGGTATTCTGACTCATGGGATCGTTTAAAATGGTGGCGTGACAACCGGCACATTCCGGCACCGCCTTACGTTCGTTATGACAGCCGAGACAGCTTCGCGCACTATCTGCCTTATGGAAAGCCGTGGCCAGGGTGACATTTCCACCATCAGGTGACCCCTCGATGGTGTGGCAGGCATCACAGGCATTCATGGTCTTATGGTGGCAGGTACGACAAGAGGTGGCAAACCCTTCATGCAGTTCGTGATTGAAAGGAACAGCCTTCATGGTCGCCTGATCCGTGGTAATGAAGGTGGCATCTGGCTGACCCACATCCGGTCGTTCGGCGTTCGCAATGTCGATAGCGGTCCAGTTTTTCTTTTCGGCATGACAGCTCCCACAGGATGCTGGCGCACCAGGGGATTCGAGATGGCAGCGCAGGCAAGAGATGTGAGCCGCGTCCCGATAGGGCATCGCTTCGCCTTCGTCCTTCTTGCCGTGGCAGTCGCGGCATGAGACCATATCTCCGGTATGGTGACAGGCCGAACAGTCTCCCTGACTGATCGAGACATGGTTAGCGTGAGAGTAATAATCAAACCCAGCATCCGGCCACGCTGCCGCTGGGACCTTGGCCCCTTTGATGTGGCATTCAGCGCAGGCAAGCGGCAGTTTCTCGGATCCGATAGCGCTGATACTGCGATGGCAGGTCTGACAGGCATTGTGATATGCCTGCTCATAGTCACTCTTGGAATCGCCTTTGAGTCCGGGTGGAAATCGGTACGATACCGTTTCTGAATCACTCTTTGGGTGGCATGTCGTACAACCTTTAATTCTATACTTGTCCTTTAGTACGGTGACGTGCTGTTCGTGATGAAAGGGCACCGGTGGCTTTTGCGTGTTCGCAAATCGATCGGCCAAGGAGAGAACCAGAGTTGGTTCAGTCTGAAGAGAACTTTCGCCTGTTGTCGAGGCAGGAGCAGTACCTGCTTCGATCGATAGAAAGAAGATTATTCCTGCTAGCGAAGCCAGCATCGTTATACAACATCGCTTGTTCATTATCTCTCCTGTATTCTCGTTTCTGGTTTCGTATTCTGCTTCTTGTTGCCGGACCCTATCGAGAAACACGGAAGAAGTGGTGAAACGTTCATGCCCGGATCCCTGGCAGATGCGAAGAACGCTCTTACCAGAAGGTTGCGACGATGTGCACCACCGACTTTACTCCGTTATAAGAAACTGAAATTAAAAGAAAAGCGGATGAAACACCCACATGTTTCCACCAGATACTAGCGGGCTAAATAATCTTTGTCAATAGCTTTCAACGGGAACACTGCAGAAAGACGGGAATAATGAAATAATGAATCTTCCCTCCCGATGTAATTCGTTAAAAACGATCCCGTTATTTCAGTACTCCAATTCCCCACAGAGACCATCCTTGCACTCCTCAGTCGGTGAATCCCGCGAAGCGCGGGATCAACGGTGAACGGTTAACGCTTTCCGCTTCTGGGCGGTCTCCTGGGCGAGGCTGTCTTCCTCAGAGCTGTCATGTGCCCATGCCGGTGATGCTTGAAGGACCGGCGGTGCGGCCGGCCCGGGATTTTTCTAGATGGCAATTTACGCACTTCGTATGGCTGGCAGTGCGGAACGAAGGACGCTTTTCTTCGGGAACGTCTCGGTGACAGGAACGGCACGATTCCTCGGCCCCCTTCTGATACACCAGCTTCTGCTGAGTTTGATCGTAGACATGGTGGCAGGTTTCGCACTTTTTCTCAGCAGCATGTTCGTGTTGGGCGTGCAGATAGTAATCGTACCAGGCGGGCTTCAGCCAGGATGAGATGGCAGCAGGCCGGAGACATTCGCGCAGGTTACGGGCGGCTTACGATTGCCGGCACGGGATGGGTCACGATGGCAGCCGATACACTGGCTGTGGTATGCTTGACGAAAGCCATCGGGCGATTGTTCCTGAACAGCGGGTGGAAAGGCGTATGGAGTCATTCTCCGGTCGTTGACCGGATGACAGGGGGTGCAACCCTTTTCTGTAAAAAAATCGGCGTGCATCTGGTGCTTGAATTGTACGGGGGGCGCTTCAGGCCGTCAAACCGTTCGTGAAGAGAGATCGTCAGCGGCAGCTCTTGAGGATCTGTATTTTGAAGATGCTGATCTGCGGACAGAACTGCCGTGTCGCTGAGAACAAACATCAGAATGAGTAAAATTGTGTGTACAACAATGCGGAGGTTATTGCTCATGATTTCTTGACTTCTGGTTGTAATCCATGATGAGATGCCTGTTCATGTCATCTCAGCCTGAGCGCATGATCCGTCTCCAGAGCACCTGCTTTTAGAAGGGGAAGTGCTTTGGTAAACGCATGGTATTGTATCCTAAAGCACAAAAAAATCTTCGGATATACCCGGTCGAGTACTGAAAAGATGCCGACGAACGGAAATGCCGGCGAGATCCGCGGCTGCCACGAGCATGGATGCATGAGAGCAGTCTGATCGGCTGGTGCTTATTTGACTGCGCTGATATCAAGAATATCCTTGACAATTTTATGCCAGGAGATACAATGTAAAATTCCTGCAGCTTTTTATTCCTGCGATATTTTTGAATTTTCTGCGTAATAACGACTCAAGCTTGTAAAGCTCACTGCTTTTCTCATTGACACGTATCAACAGCAAGGAGGTTACTGTATGAAAGAAGTTGTGATTGTTGGTGGTGTTCGCACCGCGATCGGGCAGTTTGGCGGATCGTTAAAAGACGTTCCCGTTGTCCAGTTAGGAACCCTGGTCATCAAGGATGCCCTGAAAAGATCAGGTCTGCGTCCGGTCCCCTCGGCAGCGCTTCTGGATATGCAACCGGAAAAACTGAAGGGACGAGGCATGATCGATCTGGAGAAGAAAGCCTATGATTACGATGACTCTCTTATTCCGGTGCAGGTTGATGAAGTGATTATGGGAAATGTTCTGCAGGCAATGCAGGGCCAGAACACTGCCCGTCAGGCAATGCTCAAGGCTGGCGTTTCCAAGGAGGCGAGTGCGTTTACGATTAATAAAGTGTGTGCCTCAGGATTGAAGGCGATTACCATCGGCGCTGCGTACATCGCAGCTGGTCAATGTGACGTCATCGTAGCCGGCGGCATGGAAAACATGAGTCAGACTCCGTATGCCCTGCCTAAGGCCCGCTGGGGATACCGCATGGATGTAACGGGTTACGGTCAAGTGACGGATATGATGGTTGTAGACGGTGTTTACGAAATCATGTACGGCTACCACATGGGTGTGACCGCTGAGAATATTGCTGAACTCTATGGCATCTCCCGCCAGGAACAGGATGAACTCGGTGTTCTGAGTCATCAGCGAGCCAGAGCCGCTATCGCTAACGGTATCTTCAAACAGGAGATCGTGCCCTACGTGATGCCGCAGAAGAAGGGCGATCCGGTTGTGTTCGATACCGATGAACGGCCGATGGATACCAACATGGATAAAATGGCCAAGCTCGCTACGGTGTTCAAGAAAGACGGCACTGTCACTGCCGGGAATGCTTCGGGCATCAACGATGCAGCTGCAGCGGTGGTGATGATGAGCATGGAGAAGGCCCGGGAGTTGGGATTGAAGCCGATCGTGAAAGTGCGCTCGTTTGCTTCCGGTGCTATTGATCCGGCGTACATGGGTGTCGGCCCGGTTCCGGCGGTAAAAAAGGCGCTCAAGCTTGCCGGTGTTACCATGAACGATATCGACGTCATCGAACTCAACGAAGCATTTGCCTCCCAGGCAATCGCCTGTATGAGGGAAATGAATGTGGGTACTGATAAAGTCAATCCGTACGGAAGCGGAATTTCTCTGGGACATCCGATCGGCTGTACCGGAGCCCGGGTGACGGTTACCCTGATGAATGAAATGCAGCGCAAAGGCTACAACCTTGGCATGGCCACCATGTGCATCGGTGGCGGGCAGGGTATGGCTGCAATTTACGAGCGCGTGTAAGAAACGTTAACCGTTATCCGTTGACCGTTCACCGACGGGATTAAACATGTCGGACAACGGTGAACGGACAACGGCGAACACTACAATGGAGGAAACCATGGATATCAAAACAATCGCCGTGATCGGTGCCGGACAGATGGGCAACGGTATCGCCCTCGTGGCTGCCCAAGCCGGCTATTCCGTGATTATGAACGACATTAAAGATGAATTTGTTCAGCGCGGGATGAGCACGATTACCAAAAATTTAAGCAAGAAAGTCGAAAAAGGCAAGATGACCGCTGACGAGCAGAATCAGATCGTCGGCAGGATCAAGGGCTCGGTGTCGATTGACGATGCCAAGGATGCCGATTTCGTCGTCGAGGCTGCAGTTGAACGAGAGGATCTGAAAAAAGAGCTGTTCAGGAACCTCGATGCAGTATGTCGGCCCGAGGTCATTCTCGCTACCAACACGTCCTCAATTTCCATTTCCCGGATCGGGGGAGTGACCAAGCGTGCGGATAAGGTCATTGGCATGCATTTCATGAATCCAGTGCCGGTCATGCAGCTCGTGGAGATTATTCGAGGCATTGCTACATCCGAGGAAACCTTTAAGACGACCGTGGCACTGGCAGAGAAAATGGGGAAGACTGTTGGCGAGGCTAAAGATTTTCCAGCTTTTATCGCCAACCGGATTCTCATCCCCTTCCTCAATGAAGCGATTTACACGCTCTATGAAGGGGTCGGGACAGTAGAGACTATCGATAAAGTAGCCAAGCTGTCGTTTAACCATCCCATGGGCCCGTTCGAACTGGCTGATTTTATCGGTCTGGATACCGTGCTGGCGATCATGGAAGTGCTGTATAACGGCTTTGGTGATCCGAAGTACCGGCCCTGTCCGCTGCTGCGCCAGTATGTGGATGCTGGATTTTTGGGTAGGAAGAGCGGCAAGGGGTTTTATGATTACAGCAAATAACTGACATGAGCAGGGGCGGTTCTGTCCAGAGGAATCGCCCCTTTTTTCGCAGGCTGGGTCGAAGGGCAGGCTGCAGTCAGACTCAGCCTCCAAGGCAAGGAGGAACAATGGACTACAAGAATCTGTTGGTAGAGATTCAGGAGGGGATGGCGATACTGAAGGTGAACCGCCCGGCTGCAATGAATGCACTCAACCAGGAAACCCTTCAGGAGCTTATTGCTGCCTTCCAGACCTTGGATTGCAACGATGATGTGCGGATCGTTGTCCTGACCGGGGAAGGCAAAGCATTCGTTGCCGGCGCTGATATCAAGGCAATGATTCCATTATCCGCTGCTGAGGCTCGCCGGTTTTCCGAGACCGGTCACCTGTTGTTTGGCGCTATGGCAAAATTCGAGAAGCCGATCATCGCCGCAGTCAATGGGTTTGCCCTGGGCGGCGGCGTTGAGCTGGCTATGGCTTGTGATTTTGTCATCGCCTCAGAAAAAGCTCAGTTCGGACAGCCGGAAATCAACCTGGGAATCATTCCTGGATTTGGTGGAACGCAGCGGCTGCCTCGCCTAATCGGTATGGCCCGGGCCAAGGAGCTGATTTTTACCGGGGACATGATCGGCAGCCAGGAAGCCAAGGAGCTGGGTCTTGTGAATAAGGTGTTCCCGGCGGAGACGCTGCTTGAAGAAGTGAAGAAGATCGCCGCCAAGATCGCCAGCAAAGGAGCGCTCTCGGTACGGCTGGCAAAGGCAGCCATCAATGCCGGTATCAATGTTGATCTGAATACCGGATCGGAATTCGAGCGCAATGCTTTCGCACTCTGTTTTTCTCATGAAGATCAGAAAGAGGGCATGAGTGCCTTTCTGGAAAAGCGCAAGCCGGCTTTTACCAGCAAGTGACCGTAAGGAGTAAGGAGTAAGGAGTAAGGAGTAAGGAGTAAGGAGATCCTTCCCTGGTGCCCACCCATGCTTTCGCGCTGAGGGACTGAGATTCTTCCCTGCGTCCCTGCGCGAGCTCACGGGCTGGCAGTGAGAGCGTATACTTTTTCTTTTCACTCTCAATTCCTCACTCTATACTGTACATTATACTCTTGAGAATTCTGATTTCTTTCAGTATAGTGTGAGAAAAGCATCAAAACAACTCTCACAAGGCTGTATGTATGAAGAAAGGTAAGGGTCGTTTTACTTACTACACTATTCTGGTTTGCATTGTTCTGCTGATGGGTTGTTTTTTTGTCTTTGGTGATAGAGGTCTTCTCTATCGGCAGAAACTGAAGGCCGAACTGGCAATGATCATAAGTGCTACCGAGACCATGCAGAAAGAAAACGATCAACTCAGAAAGGAAATCGAGCTTCTGAAGAATGATCCGCAACGCATCGAAAAAATTGCCCGGGATGAACTCGGGATGGTCAAGAAAGATGAGCTTATTTATAAAAAGGTCAAGTGATCCCTCTGCGGCCAATGCCGGCAGAGACTGGTTGGTGATCGTCTCTTTTCTTACCCGCTGGGTGCGGTGTTCGGTAACACCGTCTTCATTTCACGCCAGGTGACGCGCCTGGTCAGTGCCATATAGTTTCCCATTCTGAAGACCAGACTATTTCACTTTTACAGTACAGAGTGTTGATCATTATTGAGCAAGGAGGTTGCTATGATACCAGGTTTAGCCGACAAGTTGAAAGCATTGGAAACAAGGATGGACTCACTCCGGAGTTATCTTTGATATCGATGGTAAAGTAAACCGATTACATGAACTGGAAACGGAGCTCAGCAAGACTGAGTTCTGGGAAAACAGCGATCAGTCGCAGCAGATTCTCAAGAAGCGAAAGGCACTTCAAACAGACATCGATGCCTGGAAGGGCCAGCAGAAAGCCCTGGAGGACAGCATCGTTCTCCTCGAGTTAGCTGTTGAAGAACAGGACGAGAAAACTGCGCTGGAGGTGGAAGGAAACCTCAAAGAGATTGAACAGGGCATTCATGGTCTTGAGATGGCCCACATGCTTCAGGGTGATGAGGACCATAGCGATGCGATCGTGGATATTCACTCCGGTGCGGGAGGAACAGAGTCTCAGGACTGGGCATCCATGCTGTTTCGCATGTATCTGCGCTGGGCGGAAAGAAATGATTTTCGAACAGAGGTGATTGATACGCTGCCAGGAGAAGAGGCCGGAATCAAGAGCGTGACCTTTACTGTGTCGGGCCGATATGCCTACGGATTTCTCAAAGCAGAGATCGGTGTTCACCGGCTGGTGCGGATTTCTCCCTTTGATGCGAGCCGACGGAGACATACGTCATTTGCCTCGGTATTTGTATACCCTGATATCGAAGACGAGGTGGCTGTTGAGATCAATGAGGTGGATCTGCGCATTGATACGTATCGCTCCAGTGGGGCCGGCGGACAGCATGTCAACAAGACTGATTCGGCGGTTCGCATTACCCATATTCCAACCGGAATTGTGGTTCAGTGCCAGAACGAACGTTCGCAGCACAAGAACCGGGCGATGGCCATGAAGATCCTGAAAGCCCGTCTCTATGAGAGGCAGATCAAAGAGCGAAACGAGAAAATGGATGAAGTGAATGCGTCGAAAAAGGATATCGCCTGGGGCAGCCAGATCCGTTCCTACATCATGCACCCATACCGGCTGGTAAAAGATCATCGCACCGGACTTGAGATCGGGAACGTAGATGCGGTAATGGATGGAGACATTGACAAGTTTATTCAAAGCTACCTGATGAGCCAGGGAGCGGTTGCCTGAACCGTTCCGACCGTTTCAGCTGCTTGAATCGTTTCAAGCGTTGGAATGCCGTGTCTCCCGGGATTAACGTGTAACTATTTTTTGAGTTCGTCATACTGAGAGAGGGTTCTATACTATGGCCGCTAGAGTAGATGTTTTGTCAGAGGATGAGCGCCTTCGGTATCATCGCCAAATAATATTCAGCAACTGGGGCGAGCAGGGACAGACAAGGATCAAAAGCGCTACCGTCTTTGTTGCCGGTGTCGGCGGACTGGGTGGTCCGGTGTCGATGTACCTGGCTGTCGCAGGTGTGGGCAGGTTGAGGATCTGTGACCGCGGGCGCGTAGAGCTCTCCAATTTAAACCGGCAGATTCTCTTTGATGATGACGACATTGATATTCTCAAGGTAGATGCTGCAGCCTGCACCCTTAAACGCATGAATCATCATGTCAGGGTGGAGTGTCTTTCTGAAGAAATCAATCGAGACTCAATCGAACACCTGGTGGGGGATTCCGACATTATCGTTGACTGCATGGACAATTTTGAGGCCCGCTACGTCATTAACGACTATGCAGTAGCCAAAGGAATTCCGTTTGTACATGCCGGCATAGAAGGCTTTGCCGGCCAGCTTGCTTTCATTCATCCGCCCCACACACCCTGTCTGCGATGCAAGATACCGGATATTCCGCCAACTCCTGAACAGTTTCCTGTCGTGGGTGTCACCGCCGGTATCTTGGGCGCTCTCGAGGCACATGAGGTATTAA
>JAGOGO010000128.1 GCA_017996625.1 Deltaproteobacteria bacterium
TATAGGATTATTGAAATGTCGTGAGGGGCCAGGTCCCAGAAGACATTAATGTCTTTCTGGAAAAGACCAAGGTTCAGTCTCCGGGAACTGATGTAAAGTACGTCACCGATCTCACCCGTATCGACAATTTCTTTTATCTTCCGTACCGGCGAAGAATAGAGAAATGTATGGCCAACCATCAGCACCAGGTGATTCTGCCTGGCTATGTCAATAAGTTCGCTGCACTCTGCGCTTGATGTCGCAAAAGGCTTTTCAATGAAGGTATGTTTGCCAGCAAGCAAACATTTTTTAGCCAGGGGATAGTGTGATGCTACCGGGGTGGCGATAGCAACCGCAGCGACATCATCGTCCACGAGCACCTCATCAAAAGATGATACTGCTTCGATGTCCGGATAAATGCGGGTCATATCTTCCAGCCGCCGCTGGTTGATGTCGCATGCGAGTTTCACGGTTCCATTTGTCAGAGATTTAAAATTGCGGATCAGATTCGGACCCCAATAACCACATCCTACTACAGCTACATTAATGTGAGGTTTCATGGATCATGGTCTCCTTAAGTGAAGTTTGAGAACGCAGCTGGCCGGCAACAACTAAAATAGTCTTGAGCAGTATACGAAAATCCAGCCAGGGGGAGCGCCTACGTTCATAGGTAATATCGGTACGTACCATCTCAGTGAAGGTTATTCCATTCTTACCGTTGACTTGCCACAGACCAGTCATGCCGGGAACATGGCAGACTCGTCTTTTATGCCAAAGAAGATATTCGTCATATTCATAAGGAAGGCAGGGCCGTGGACCCACCAGAGTCATTTCACCAGCCAAGACATTGATCAACTGTGGCAGTTCATCAATGCAGCTGTTTCTCAAAAGCCGTCCAATGTAAGGAATGATTTTTCGGTCGCGGACGTCCAACTTTGTCATTGGTTGTTCGCTGTTGATCAACATACTCATGTGCTTCTTGTGTTCATGAGAATCGGCGCCGTGCTCCATGGTGCGGAACTTCCAAAACGTAAACGGCTTGCCCAGGTAACCGATACGCTTCTGCTTATAAAAGACCGGCCCCGAAGAAACAGCTTTGATCAGAATCGCCACCAGCAGGAATAAGGGAGAGAGGAGAAGAAGTCCGCACGAGGAACCGATAATGTCGACGGATCGTTTCCAGATGGGGAGCGGACATCCGAGATAGTTCATCAGTGGTGCTGACGGGGGCAGCGGCGAATGGGGGTTGTCACCATGGTTGCGGAGAACGGAATTGTCAATTCTGCCGTCGACGTCGGATTTCTTGCCGGAGGCTTTGAACGACGATGGAGAGCGGTGCTGCTGCTGACTGCTCGATGCACTTTTCACAGGCAGATCGGAAGGATATGCGTCTACCTGAAATGGTAATGAGCTTAGAGAGGCGGGGAGTGTGGCGAAAATTTCTAAGGTCACTTTTCGTGCCGTAGCAGCATTTGCGCCGTAGAGCAGAATACCAAGCTGGTTTTCGGAAAACCACCCGAGAACATCGCTGAAGCGAATGCGCTGCTGAAGAGCCTGCAGGATCATGCTCAAGCCAGCACAGTTTCCGGACGAATTTGGCACCTGCATGATGGTGAGCGCAAAGCCTTGCCCGGTCCGGTCGGTGCGTGCTCGTTCCCGGTCGAGGATTCTCCGGAATTCTTCGCGCGCGTAAACCAGGGGCCCTGCTTTCGTGTGTTTCTGGGCTATTGACGGGAACTTCAACCACTTCTTTGAGACAGTCATCTATTCTACCTTCATACGATGTAGTGCAAACATCGGCTTACAGCGCCGCTTCACCAGTTCTCTAAAGTCTGCAATAGATCCACTCTGGAATGTGGTAACAGCGCTTGTTGAGCACGACTCCCAAGATATTGGCGTTTATTTTCTGCAGTCGGTTTTTCGCCCGCTGTGCTACTTCCCAGCGAACGGATTCGGCCTCGATGACCAGAATGACGCCATCAGTAAGCGCTTCAAGATTTGTTGTTTCCGATCCATTCCACAATGCCGGTGTATCGACGATGATGAAATCGTATTTTTGTTTGAGTGCCTGCAGGAGCTTAGCGAACGTCCGGCGCTCTGGCCATGACAGAAATCCGTTTTTCAACTCTCCAGCAGAAAGGAAGTCCAAATTGGACTTTGCCGTTTGTTGAAATACTCCGGAATAGGTGAGCTTGTTCACAAGAATATCCGCTAACCCGGGTGAGAGTTTTGCACTTAGTTTTTCGTGCAGAGACGGATTGTTAAATTTTGCATCAACCAGCAGGACGCGGCTGGAAAATCGCTGGTGCAGCATCGTTGCCAGATAAAGCGCAACACTGCTCACTCCTTCACCGGCATGACAGCTGGTTATAGCAACAGTCTGAGGTACCGGTGAGGTATCCTGACTGTTCTGGAAAAAAATCTTATTCAGCATTTCATAGTCGTGATCGACCGGCAAAAACATCCCTGCAGGAGTGTGCGTGTTCGATCGAAGACTTAAGGCCTCAGAGGAATCAGGCGAATCACTCTCATTGCTCGGAAGAGCGATGTAGCCTGTACTTTCAGAAAGTGCTCGGAGCATTTGATCGTGTCGCGGGAGTTTCGGGATCGTTGCCACTGCCTGCAGGCCGAGGCGTTCTTCTATGTCTTCAGGCTTGGTAAAGGAATGGTCTATGTATTCAAGGAAGAATGCCAAGGCAAAGGCACCAACGCTGGCAAAGAATAATGCCGCGATCAGGATCAGTCCTTTCTTGGGCCTGATTGGCTCGAATGGTTTGGTTGCAGCCTGCGTAAGGGAGATATTGGAGATCTTCTGCATTTCAAGAGCATTGTCAATGCGTGCCTGTTCCAGGCTTTCAGTGTATTTGCGATAATTCGTTTCTTGGATTGTCAGGTCGCGGTTCAGTTCTGCGAGCTGAAGCTCGTTGCCGTTCAGCTGCTTCAGTTCCTCTTCTGCCTGAGCAAGCTGTTCTTTCAGCTTTTTTGATTTTGATTCGAGCGACTTGAGCTGACTTTCTTGCCGCACTATATCGAGTGAAAGGTTCTGATGAGCCTGATTGATTCCCCGTGCGACTGTGGGAGTGTTTGCCTTTGGCAGAAGGGTTTCCGCTTCCTTGATTTGGCGCTGAAGTTCCTGAACGGGGATCGCCTCCGGGGTATACACTGAAAGGAGTTCCTGCTTCTTGAGCTGGAGCAGGAAGATCTGCTTGCGCAGTTCTTCCCCTGCTGAGGACGGAGCGCCTTGAGTCTCAAGCGTGACTATTGATGGCGGGAGGCTGCTCAGTTTTATCTTCAATGCGGCCACTTCCGCCTTAATAGCGACACGAGCGGATTCTGTCGCATTCTGTTCAGTTCTGATGGCCCCGAGTCTTTCAAGGAGAATGGCGCGCTGCTCTTCAAGAGATGAAATGCCGGTCTCATTTTTCAGGTTTTTCAATTTTTCGCTGGTCTGCATAAGATCATCACGCAACCCCTGGGTCTGATCGGCAAAGAATTGATAAGAATCACTGGAACGGTACACCGCAATGTGTTTTTGAAGATAGAAGTCGATAAGTCTATCCAATACGGCATGCGCTAATTCCGGGGTTTTTGCATCATACGCCAGCGCGATCACGTTGCTGTCTTTTATCGTCTCTGCAAGGAGGTTGCCCGCTACAAGATCTATCGTCTTGTTTCGGAGCTGCTGGTTGGCATTCGGATCAGCTGCCGGCTGAAGCAAGGGGAGATACTGGCGGATAGCGGCAATCGTGCTAGTGGTCTGCTGCTTCACGGAACTCCACAGGGTCCCCAGGAATGATGGATCTTCGCTAGCGGATACCGGGGCGAATCCGTTTTGGATAACGTCGACGCCAAGGGCTTCAACAACTTTCTCGGCAAGCTCGCGGCTCTGGATAATCTTGAGCTCAGAATTAATCTCATTGGTGCGATTCTGAGCACCTCCGACACTGATTGTCTGGCCGGTAGTTGCGGTGGGATCAAGTACTACGTTTTCTCGGCCGAGCCGAATCAACAGGGTTGCCTCGGAGCGATAAATCTCGGCGGCAAAAAGTGCAAAGAGCGTTGCGGCAGCCATAATAGTTACAAAAAAACGCAATGCTGCCTTTCTGTGTCGGAAAATAATGTAGTAGAAATCGCGGACATGACTCTGATTGACGTCGCTTTCCAGATGGGTTTCTAACATGGGGGTGTTTTCTAACATGACGGTGCCTCACGAAGCTGCTATGCTATTGATTGTTGTTGTGTGTCACTGTCTGCTACAACCTCAGTGCTTCTTATGGTGATCGGCGTTAATTGCCACCTACTCTCGATGTTACGCCGAAATTGGGAAGCAGCGCCCAGATGTGCTGTTCAACCCACTGGTCAACCTTGGCAATAGTCGTTCGCGGAACAAAGACTATATCTCGTGGCTCAAGGTAAAAAGGAGTAAATAAGTTTTCCGGGTCAGTTGATTCTCCGAAGTTGAGAGAGTATGCATTCCGCTCTTTACCTTCATATCTGATGACAATGACATTCTCCACTTCGGCGCTGGAGTGATCGAAGCCGCCAGCCTGCATGATTGCTTCCAAGGCTGTCATAGGGCCAGCCATGTCGATCAGACCTGGCTCGGTTACTGCGCCGCCGACATACACCCGGTTTTGATATGCAGTACGAACAAAAATCGATACCTGAGGATGGGCCAGATGCTTCGAGTATGCATCCTCTAATTCTGACTTGAACTGCGACGTTGTTTTGCCGGCAGCCTCGATCTCACCGATTAAAGCAAGCTCGATTTTGTTGTCGGACCGTATGACCTGAGTTTCATTCAGCTCAGGAGCATAGGCAAATTTGATTTCCAGTTCATCGCCGGGACTGAGAAAGACATCGCCGGACTGTTTCTCTGGCGGTGGAGTGATGGTCTGGATCTCGGGATCGCTTGCGCAGCTGGCCAGACATGACAACAGAAGAAGTGCAACCAGGGTGCGGGCTAACTTATGAACCCGGATGTCGCCCTTGAAAATAACCACCAGAGGTGGAAAACAGTGCTTCATGATTGCGCCCTCCTTGGTTTGTAGTGTTATATGTGTGCATGTATAAAATGAATGGATTCATCAGAGAATTTCCGGCATCTGGTTCTTGATTATGGAATGGAGTTCTTCCACTGCAAATGGCTTCTGAAAGCAGGTCGAGGCGCCGAGCCGAAGCGACTCAGTGAGTTGAGAATCATCTAACTTTCCGGAAAACGTTATGACCGGTACCGATGGATCGATCATCTTAATGATCTTGAGAGCGTCAATCCCGTTCAGCCGCGGCATCTGAAGATCAAGGAGCACGGCATTGTAAGAGCTCTTAATGACATTGATCACCGCATCGACTCCGTTGGTGACAAGGTCGACCGCAGAATAAATCTGCTCCAGTTCCCTTTTCAGTACGAAGCCGAAGTTTTCGTCATCATCAGCTAACAGAATTTTCATATGTCTATTCCTCTTGAGAGATTTTATGCATATGCTTGGCAAGAGGAATGCCAATTGTTAACGTATGAAAGATACAAGGTATTTTTAATTAAAACGGCGCAGACATCGGGCAATCTGACCACGTGCTTTGGCAAATTGCCCGAACAGTCATAGAGGAAGCATGATGGTGAAGGTTGTCCCTTTGTCTTCTTCGGAACTCACCGTTATTTCGCCGTTGCAGTCTCTGATGATGTTGTTGGCAATATATAATCCCAGGCCAGTGCCTCCGGTTTTCGTTTTGGTAGTAAAAAAGGGATCGAAGATTTTTACAAGGTGATGGGGAGGAATGGCAGGTCCGCTGTTGCTGATTTTTACATATACCATGGCTCCTCTCATTCCGGTTTCATATGTCAGCGTTCCTCTTTCCCGCATTGCTTCAAGCCCGTTGACCGTGATAGCGAGAAATACCTGCTGCAGGCTGCGCTCTTTCGTTGAAATACGGGCGAGATCCTGCTGATACTTCTTCTCAATCTTCACATTGGCAAGGCGACCTTGAAAGCACATCATTTCCACAATCCTGTCGAGCATGGTGTGGATATCAACATTCTGCTTCTCGGTCTCCGCATCCTGCACAAAAGACAGGATGCTGCTGGTGATCCTGGTGCATCGGACAATCTCTTCTTGGATGATTTCGAGATAATTTCTGAAGAGAACTGGATCAAAGGTGCTTCTGTCGATTCGCTTGATGAGGCCTTCCGCACACGCTTTGATCGTTGCAAGAGGATTGCTGATTTCATGTGCAATGCCGGAGGCGACCTGACCAAGAGCTGCCAAGCGTTGGTTGAGCAGAGACCATAACTTCTGGTCTTGCGTGTCGTCGTTAAGCTGAATGAAGCTGGAATGCGAAACGAAGTCTTCGCGGCGGAAGTAGTGGTTACGCTTGAGTCCGGGTGACATTGTCTCCTCCATCGGGTACCTCCGTGGGTATACAATCTGCAGCAAAAGCTGCGAGTGCAGATGACCTGATGCGTGCCGTCAGCCTTCTAGAACCTCACTCTTTAACAGCTCCGACTCTGAAGGTTGACAGTTTACGGTAGAGTGTCTTTGGATCGACTCCCAGAACTCGAGCTGCCTCGCCCCTTCGACCGTGGACCTCCCTGAGGACTGTGAGAATATGTTCTTTCTCCAGATCCTTGAGTCGCTTGCTGCTATTCCTCTCTGAGATCTGAAGGTCGTCAGGAAGATCATTCGCAGTTATGAGGTCGCGTTCGGAAAGGAGCAGGGTGCGGTAAATGACATTCTGCAACTCGCGAACATTTCCCGGCCAGCGATATTCAGCCAATACACGCAAAGCGTCATCAGTCAGGCGCTTATTTCTAAAGTTGGGATGAGTATGCAGAATGTGATGGACCAGTATCGGAATATCTTCTCTTCTCTCGCGCAACGGAGGAACATGGAGCGTCAAGGTTGTGAGGCGGTAGTACAGATCCTGTCGAAAGGTTCCGTTTTCCACGGCGCTTTTGAGATTTCTATTCGTGGCAGAAATGAATCGTACATCGACCTCAACCTCTTTTGTTCCTCCAACCCTGAAGAACGTACCTGAGTCAAGGACGCGCAGCAGTCTGGTTTGAAGGTTGTACGGGAGCTCTCCGATTTCATCCAGGAAGAGAATACCCCGGTTAGCTATTTCAATAAGACCAGGTTTCCTCATGTGGGCGCCGGTAAACGAGCCTTTTTCGTGTCCGAAGAATTCACTTTCGATTGTATTTTCAGGAATGGCACCGCAGTTGATGCGGATGAAAGGACATTTCGATCTTTTTGAGTTCTTGTGGACAACTTCCGCCAGGAGCTCTTTCCCTACTCCACTTTCACCAAGAATGGCAATCGGGAAATCCGAAAGTGCAAAATTTCTGGCATTTTCCAGGACCTTCAACAGCAAAGGGCTTCTGGTAATAATGGTGTGGTCTTCCGATCTCTTCGTGATCTGGGTCTTCAGAGAGAAGTTTTCACTTAAGAGCTTTTTCTTTTCATATGCTTTTTCCACCACTGCTGCAAGTTCTTCAAACTGGAACGGCTTGGTCAGATAGTCATAGGCGCCGAGTTTCATCGCATCGACCGCTGTCGATATCGAACCATATGCGGTGAGAATGATGACTTCAACAGGAACTTCCGAGCACTTTATTTTCTTTAAAATTTCTATACCATCGATGTCCGGGAGATTGAGATCAAGGAGTAGAATGTCGAAAT
>JAGOGO010000129.1 GCA_017996625.1 Deltaproteobacteria bacterium
CATGCAAGCGGGTGGACACATTGCACATCTTGCCCACCTCGGAGGAATGGTGTGCGGGCTCCTCTACCTCAGACCGGAGTTCATTCAATTCCACCTGCGTCCGCTCCTGTCCCGGCTGAAAGAACGTTGGCGTCGCTGGCGTTTCCGGGTTATCGACGGAAAACGCAAGGATGACGACATTTGGAGACACTAAAAGGACAGTGAGGAATAAAGAGTGAAGAGTAAGGCGTAAAGAGTGAGGAGTACTCAGACGATGGGTGTGTCGAGCCTATTCTTCATGACTTCTCGTGTGAAACTTCAGCACGAATGAGCCCTGCTTGCGTCTGCGATATTGATAACAAGCGTGGCGGTTGTCATTCTGAGAGAGATCCCGACAGCTTAGGGCGGATCGACCGAAGAATCTCGGGTGGCATACGGCGTGAGCAGGTTGGGTTTCGCGATACTCAACCCACCCTTGCTCCTTGTTCTTTGCGCCTTACTCGTAACTCCTGACTGCTATGAGTCCATCACCAGCACTCCGGTCCCTCTTAGCCCGTCGTGCTTAAGCCTCTGGAGAACTGTGTTCGCCTCGGTTAAGGGAAAGGTGATTACCTGCGGCCTGATGGGAATAGCAGCCGCTTCTTTGAGGAAATCGATTCCGTCCTGTCTGGTATTCGCGGTTACGCTGCGAACGTCCCGTTCGAAAAACAGATGCTGCTCATAGTTCAATGGGGGAATGTCAGTCATATATATTCCCGCCAGAGCCAGTGTACCTCCTTTGCGCAGTGATTCCAGTGCAACCGGTACCAGATCGCCGGCAGGCGCGAAGATGATTGAGCTGTCGACTTTTTCCGGAAAAGGATCCCGTGCGTCCCCGACCCAGACGGCTCCCATCTCCTCCGCGAGCGCCTGGTGCTGCTTGCCTCTGGTAGCAACGTAAACTGTGCATCCCCAATGACGTGCAACCTGAATGATAATGTGAGCGGAAGATCCAAACCCGTAGAGACCGAGGCGGCCGCCGGGTCTGATACGGCTTCGCCGCAAGGCATGAAAGCTGACGATCCCTGCACACAGCAGGGGAGTGGCTTCCGCGTCCGTATATGTCTCCGGGATAGGGTAGGCAAACGCTTCCGGGACAAGTGCATAATCAGCATAACCGCCATGGGCATGATAGCCGGTGAAGCGCGATGCTTCGCACAGGTTTTCTTGTCCGGCGGAGCAGAAGACGCACGAACCACAGGTTGAGCGCAGCCAGGCGACGCCGATGCGATCTCCGAGAGCGAAGCGCGAGGCTCCTTCACCGAGCTTATCCACAACTCCTACGATCTCATGGCCGGGGATGATTGGTATTGTCACTGCCGGGAGCTCGCCTTCGGCCACATGAAGATCGGTGCGACACACTCCACACGCCTTGACTCTCACTCGTACTTCACCAGGGCCTGGTTCCGGTACCGCAATTTCCTCCAGAATAAGCGGTGACTGTTCGATGGGCTTTCGTTCGTAAATCAACATTGCTCTCATAGTTGTGTCTCCGGCTGGTTGTTTGTGAGTAAAAAAGTAAAAAGCAGGAAGTAAGAGCCTGTTGCGAGTTGCAAGTTGCGGGTTACGAGTTCGTGTTTAAATAACAACCCGCAATCCTGCGCCGGCCAAGACAATGCGCGGCTCGGAGCCAGTTTTTCTGACCCCTGAGCCCCGACCCCTCGCCCCTACTCTTAACTCCTTACTTCTTACTTTTCACTCCTCACTGATACTGGAGCTGATACAGCTTATAGTAGATTCCTTCCTTCGCCATCAGGTCATCATGGGTACCCTGCTCCCGGATTATCCCCTTGTGGAGCACGAGAATCCGGTCCGCTCGCTTGATGGTAGAAAGGCGGTGCGCGACGATAAAGGCTGTCCGTTGACGCGTCAGGTTAATCAGAGCCTCTTGAATCAGCCGTTCGGTTTCCGGGTCGATGTTGGACGTTGCCTCATCCAGTACGAGCACCCGGGGATTTGCGGCCAGAGCCCGGGCAAAGCACAGAAGCTGCCGCTCACCCGTTGAGAGGGTGGCGCCATCTTCGGTGATGATGTGATTGAACTTGTCTTCGAGCCTGCTGATAAACCGATCGGCGTTGACCAGGCGGGCAACATACTCCAACTCTGTTTGGGTGATAGCGCTGTTTCCCAGCCTGATATTATAAGCCACGGTATCGGCGAAGAGAAATGAATCCTGCTGTACCAGGCCTATCTGTGAGCGGATGAATTGTTTATCCAGCAAGCGAATGTCGACGCCATCAAAGAGGATTCTGCCCTGCTGCACATCATAGAACCGCACCAGCAGCTTGATGAGAGTGGACTTTCCCGCACCTGTGGGCCCTACTACTGCTACGGTCTCGCCCTCGTGAATATCGAACGACACTCCCTTGAGAACGGGATCGCCGCTGTTGTAACTGAAGACCACGTTGTCAAACGAGATGTTTCCATGCGCTGAAGGCAGAAGCTTCGGTGCCTTCGGTTCTGGTATGCGGTCGTCTTCGTCGAGAAGTGAGAAGATTCGTTCGCTCGATGCCATTGCTGACTGCATGATCCCGTATCGTTCCGAAAGATAGCGCACCGGCTCAAACATCTTCTGGATGTAACTCAGAAAGGCTACCAGGACGCCCAGGCTGAGCGTCTGAGAAATGACCTGCCCACCTCCCTGCCAGATAAGAAGTGCGGTTCCGACCGCCAGAACGATTTCCACCAGGGGCCGGAACACCGAGAAAATGACGTTTTGTCGAATATTGGCGAGGTAGTTTTCTTCATTCAGCTTTTCGAATCGGCGGCTGTTTTCCTGAATCCGATTGAAGATTTTTACGACCGTGATACCGGAAAAATTCTCCTGGATGAAAGCATTAATCTGCGCTATGAGCTTGCGTACATCACGAAATGCGTCACGCACTCTGATGCCGAAAGAGACCGTCATTACCGCGACCACCGGCAGCAGCAGAAACAACAGCAAAGCGAGCTTCCAGTTAAGGATGAGCATGACCACCATGATACCCAGAAGTACCATAAAGTCTTTAAGAAACTGAACGAAGATGGAGGTGAACATTTCCTCGAGGTTCTGTATGTCGTTCGTCGCCCGGGTCACCAGTTTTCCCACCGGATTACGCTCGAAGAACTGCACCGAAAGACTTTGCAGGTGATCACAGAGCTCCATCCGCAGATCGTGCATCACCCACTGTCCGATGTACTGCAGGTAATAGACCTGACCGTAGGAAGTGATGAATTCGATCACCAGCACGATAATGAAGATAATGCCGATCCAAAGGACGCCTCTTAGATCCCGCTCCCGGATCTGCACAAGCTGAGCATTGGGAAGGTCCTGCAGCTGCTTGTAGGGGATGAAGGCGGTTTCCTCAGAGCGACTGATATCTTCTGATTTCCGCTCAAGCAGAACCTGCACGGCACTGTTGGTGAGGGGAGCGGGATAGTAGCGCTCTTCAGCCATCAGGCCTTTTTGCTTAATCATATGCAGCAGAGCCGGATTCAGGCGATCGATATCTTTTTCGTTGATAAAGAAGGTATTCGCATCCTGTGTGGCTGTGAGCAAGCCGCGGTTCTGGTCGCGGAAGGTGCGGGCAAAAGGATCTGTCGAGGAGATTGTCACCCTTCGGCTGGAAAAAAGAATGTAATCGTCTATAGCCACCTTGATGAGGTACGGCAGTACGAGTTCAACACCGGTAATGATTATCAGCAGTACCAGAGAGACCACCAGATAGCGGCCATAGGGTCGAAGATACCGGGCCAACCTCCAGAGAATCCGAAGATCGTAGGTTTGTCCCTCGTACTCTTCTTCAGTATACCTAACGTCAGCGTTCATAGGGGACAGAATCCTGGGTGTTGTTTACGTTCAATTCTTTCTCAATCTGCTGCCGTTTAAACATGTCTACGTAGAGTCCATTCTGATTCATCAAATCAGCGTGAGTACCCTGTTCCCGGATGCACCCCTGGTCAAAGACGAAAATTCGATCTGCATCTTTGATCGAGGATATGCGGTGTGTGACAATGATGGTGGTTCGCTCTTTCATGAGCGGCTTTAGGTTGGCGATGATGCGCTCTTCAGCATAGGCATCTACTGAGGAAAGTGCATTATCCAGTACAAAAACAGAAGCATCGCGCAGCAATGCCCGGGCAATGGCGATTCGCTGTTTCTGGCCGCCGGAAAGCACGATTCCTTTTTCGCCGACAATGGTTTCAAATCCCTTGGGAAATTCCAGTACCTCATCGAACAGATGTGATGCTCTGGCTACCATGGTAACTTGTCCGGGTGAAGCTTCAGGGGCTCCGAATCGGATATTCTCATTCACGGTATCGGAAAAGAGAAATGTATCCTGAGGGACATACGCAATGTCACGGCGCAAAAGATCCTGAGGGATAGCAAGTATATCATGATCATCGATAAACAGCTGAGCTGGGTTAGGCTCGTAGAGTCTGAAGAGAAGATTGAGCAACGTGGATTTTCCTGATCCAACTCGGCCTACGATGCCGATGGTTTCACCAGGATGGATCAGGAGCGAGATACTGTTGAGCACGGCCGGCCCGCCGTCATAGGCAAAGGAAAGATTGCGAAATTCGATCCGGCCGTTGATCCGGCTCAGCGGAGCCGAGGGCGACGGAGAAGAAGGTTCTGGTGCCTCGCGAAGCAGCACATTGATCCGCTCCATGGATGCCGCACCGCGTTGGATCAGGTTCATTACCCAGCCGAGAGCCACCAGAGGCCAAGCCAGCATGGCCAGATAGCTAATGTAAGCGACGAAGTCACCCGGCGTGATGTCAAGAAGTATTGCCTGCCTCCCTCCTAAAACCAGCACAATAGCGACACACAGATTGATGATGCCGAACACGATTGGGTAGAACAGGCCGAAGGCGACTACCAGATTCATGTTGCGATGTACCAGATGGCTACTGAGGTTACGCAGCTGGCTCGATCGGTCGTCCTCCTGGACATACGACTTTATCACCCGAATGCCGGCGAAGTTCTCTCTTGCCTTTTCGGTAAGCCTGGAGAACGCTTCCTGAATACGGAGAAAGCGATCATGAACCAGCTTAGCAAAAACATTTGCCAGGACAATGAGCACCGGAGCCGGCAATAGAGCGTACACTGTCAGACGCAGGCTGATGTGCGCCATGAAGCCAATGGACATGAGGCTGAGAATGACACCGTCGACGAGCGCGACCAGGGCCATGCCGAGCGACATGCGTACTGCATTGAGGTCGTTGGTGGCATGTGCCATGATTTCACCGGTAGATACGCGGTTAAAGAAGCTGAGGGGGAGGATCTGCAGGTGATTGAAAAGCTGTGACCGCAGGCGGCGTTCAATCTCATAGGCATTGCCCAGAATCAGATAGCGCCACCCGAAGCGAAATACACCAATAATCAGGTTGATACCGATTATAATCAACCCACAATATATCAGGCTCTTCAGTGTGGCCGAGCCGCGGGTAAGGTCATCGACAACCCGCTTGAGAACCTGGGGGATAAGCAGCTGCAGCACATCGACAATAATGAGTGCCAGCAGGCCGGCAGCCAGGAACCAGATTTTTTTCTGTACGTACGGAAGAATGGTACGAAACGCCTTCATATACTGATCCTTTGCTTTCCACCTTTTTAAGTGAAAGCATGGGACTCCGTCAAGCAATAACCGTGCGAATGATGGTTAGAATGGGATATGATCTGGGAAAAGGATGGGCGCAATGCGCTACGAAAAAACTAAGGCATGAAGAGTACAATCGTTTCTCGAAATAAAGGTATCGATATAACACACCCTTCTCTTTCGTCTCCAGCCGCAGCGGAGGGAAAAAGATCACGGACTCGCTCTTACAGGGACCAGTAGACTGTATTGGATCGATGCCTGTATTTCAGATCAAGGCATGACCTCGAAAAGATATTCGCTTTCATCTACCTCGAGATCATGCGTCTGCAAACGATTGATCACGTTCTGCATCAATCCTTGTCGCTGCCGCAGGTAGCTTCGAAATTCCTTGTCATCCGTATCAGCTATCTCAACTTTGAGATCCAGAAGGTATCGTTCCAGGATTTCCCGCAGTCCAGCTGCCTCTTGAGAAGTCAACTCGATATGGACCATAAAAGACCTCCTTTCTGATACAAGAGATACGGTTTTTCCCCGCCCAAAGTAGTGTATCAAGGAGGAACGAAAAAGACAAGAGCAATAGTGAAGTGTTTGACCTGGACTGAGAAGCCAGCCTTGAGGGATGAATATAAGTGCGGAATGGCGATAAGGAGAGCAGCTTTCTGCTGTTCATGGGAGCGATTTTTTGCGGAAGCGGCTTTTTGTGGGAGCGGCGTCCTCGCCGCGATAGCTTTAAACAATCCCTTCTGTGCTTATGCCTGCCTGGCTTGCTCCACTATTTCGGCGAGAAAGCTGAGGAATGCGATACAGTCGAGCGCCTTCTCTGCATCAGTGCCGATCCGCTCCGCTCCGCAGGGATTTCGCAAGCTGAGCAGCATCCCGCTGATAAGGTGCATGATCCCTTGTTGTTCGAGTATTTCAGAATCAGAATGCAGGGTATTACAGGTCAGCATCGGCGTCGGCAGGGTGAAGACGTGAGCTATCAGCTCAGGTCCGCTGAGATTGTATTTTCCGCTTCGTTGTCGCACCAGCGTTTCCAGGAAGGTACAAGCATCGGCCACTGCCAGGCTGTACCGGCCTTCCTTCATACGTTCTCTGGTCGCTATCCTGATGCCCGGGTGAAGAGAGCGTTTTTCGAACAGATCAAGGGCTCGGTATTCCTGATAGCCTTCAATGACTGCAATCTGCTCCTCTACTGCTTCGATCACATTTCTCAGCTTGGCGACAGCCTGCTCGATTCCCTGTTTATATCCGGCGCGGACCCGATACAAAGGCATCTCATACATCATATGGACGGGAGCGGTGTCGAGCATGCCCTTACAGAGACCGAAGTATTCAGCACCATCGCTTCCTATCAGGTCGCAAACCTGAGAAACTATTTTTTCCTCCAGTACGTCAAAACGGTCTTCGCCTCGTTCTTGGATGCTAGCAGGATCAATTTCCCGCAGCTCAGCGATCAGCGCCTTGATATCCGGAATGGCTGTCTTCAGATGCTCTGGGTTAACTTTTAAATCAGGACGCTGCTGCTCCGGTGTGTTTGATTCGGTCATAAACTGACTCCGTAAGTGTTCACGGTTATCCGTTCACCGTTAACCGACAAGGTGTTTTCCGATCTTATTCGTTAACCGTTGATTGTTTATGAACAATACTGTTTCATTCCTTTTTCTTCATGGTGAACGGACAACACCTCTTTAATGGCTGACATTCTCCTGATCCTAGCCGCTGAACGCAGCCAGCGTGCTGCGAAAAAGAACGCTCTCAGAATTAACTGGCTTTACCGTATCGCACGTCCGTAATCTTGTCAATTTCGGCTGCCCCACCCTGAATCACCAGGAAAGCACGATCTGTCCCGCTTCGCGGGCCAGAAGAGCTGATGGGTAACCCGCTTCGCGGGCCAGAAGAGCTGATGGGTAACCCGCTTCGCGGGCCAGAAGAGCTGATGGGTAACCCGCTTCGCGGGCCAGAAGAGCTGA
>JAGOGO010000130.1 GCA_017996625.1 Deltaproteobacteria bacterium
GCTTAACAAAAAGTATCAGAGACAGCTCGGACTCAGTATTGGAATGGATGTAATCCCCTGGCGCATACGGTTTATCCAGTCCGACACCCTACCTACAGAAGGAACCTACCTGCGGCCCAATGCTCTGCAGATGAATGGATTCAGAAACGTGATAATGAATCTGAGTCACGCCTTTATCACCCAGCCGCGATTTAAGCGCTTTTACCATTATCGTCTCCAGAGAATGGTGCGGAAAGATATTATCAGAATCGCCGAGCTTCTATTTGCCTATGGATATGGTGTGGAGAAGGTCGTTTCCAGACAACAGTCATCACCTGAAGCCATCTATGTCGAAAGTATCCTGAATGACTATCTTCTCAGCAAGCTGGAGAAGACCGCTTCCCGGATCAGGACCGTCAAGCAGATCTCCTACCATATTGCACTCATCACGCAGCTCAACCTCAAGCATATCATCCCGTCTCAGGAATTCTGCCGGATTACTGATTACGGCAAGGCACTCAGATTTGCCGCAAGGATTGAAAAAGGCGAAAGGAAAAACCGGTTCTATCGCCGGATTGTAAAGCTCTACCACACCTACGACAGGAATCCCCAGTGTGCAGTGTTGAAACATTTTCTCAATTTCACATTTAGCAGAACCTTCTATGATTATCCTTCAAACCAATCAGGCCTCTTTGGAGGCGACTTCTCCAAGGCTTTTATCTTTCCGTCGTATTTCAGTACCCGAGCGGTGGAAGATAAGGCTCAGGAGGAAATTCGCGGGTACAGTTCCAAAGGTAAAGAAGAAATGTTGGCGCTGCTCAAACTCCTCCTTCGTTCTCTGGAGAATCCTCAGCAGTACCGCAACAAAGAAATAGTGATTCTGGGCGATATTCAGTCTGGAGCAATGGGAAAAGTTAGTATCGGCATCTATAAAGACAAGTTGGTGGCTTTAAAGAAACCAGCGTCTGATCCCGGCAGCCGGGACTTTGCGCGGTTGGTGAGATTCTTGAAACACGAGTGCCGCATTCATGAAGAGCTTGCCGAGAACGACGGTCAAGGACACCGCAACATTGTTGAATGTTATGGTCTCTTAAAGGCAAATAACACAGTAATGCTTGCGCTCGGTTATTTTCCGGCAGACAATCTAGAGAATCTAATTGAAAAAAATAGGAAGCTCAGCATTCACCACCCGGCCGGTGAATGGGGAGGTTTGATCCTGGAGGAGATTCACCGCGTTTGCACTCAGATGGTGGATGCGCTGCGATACATGAAGCGTAAGCATATCATCCATCGAGATCTGAAGCCGGCAAACGTGCTGTTCCTTGCGGACCAGAACGGGTGTCTCAGCACGACGAAGATCATCGATTTCGGTATTGCGATCTCCCTTGATCCGTCACGTAAGACAAACCTGTTCGACAACAGAACGGTGGGAACCCTTAATTATATGGCGCCCGAGCAGCTTGTCAGTCAGGGAACCTATGAGTCGGATGTATACTCGCTGGGAGCGATTATTTACGCGCTGCTGACCGGTCGGGTGCCAATTCGTATCGAAGGTACTCATGATCTAAGGGAAAAATTGCGGCTGGTATATAGAGAGGAACGGATTCCGTTACTGGATGCGAATCCCGGTCTTGGAGACAATCAGTCGCTCCTGGAGCTCGCTAAGCTTGTCGAACAGATGATACGTCGCAATCCAAGCTATCGTCCGAATGTGGAGGAAGTCGCCGATCAGCTAAATCGCATTTGGTCCAGCATATCTGATCCGGAAGCATTTCTCGAACCGATTCGGTATACGAAGCAGTGGGGTGGACCATATGAAGATTCTCTGGTCAGAACGACTACTCAAACCCTGGAAATGGACGATGTCGGTGCCTGACAGGACAGAGAATGGAAGAATGGAAGAATGGATCTTCTGCTTGGGTGTGCTTAAACCAAAACCCAGTATTCCATCATTCCACTATTCCCATTCCCAGGTTCTCAGGGTAGCCAGGCCGCACCAGTCAGTAGACTTTCTCTTCGTCAAACACCTTTTCCTGAAAAACCTCAAACTCACCGTTGCGCAATCTCCGATAAAAGCAACTTCGGTGTCCGGTGTGACAGGCTGCAACATTCTGATCGACCTTCATCACCAGAGCGTCGTGGTCGCAATCGATCAGTACCTCTTTTACCTGCTGGATATGACCTGAGGTCTCACCTTTCTTCCAGAACTTCTGCCGGGATCGGCTCCAGAAGTGGGTGATACCGGTCTCGAGCGTTGTCCGCAGGGATTCTCTATTCATGTATGCCACCATAAGGACTTCATTGTTGAGATAATCCTGCACGATGACCGGAACCAGCCCCTTATCGTCGTACTTTACTTCGTCAACAGGATGTTTCATGAGTTTCACATAGTACAGTTGAGGAATATGCTGACATGGGAGATCATCTGGAGGTCAGTTTGCATCAGCGTTTCCTTGTTTCTCCTGCCGGGAACGGCGGGCTTTCCAGATCGTTTGCAGCTCCTTATCCGTCTCCGCAAACAGCTTTCGATCTTCCGGAGATAGCAGGCTCACAGTCACACGCACTGCCGGGATGAGATAGGGCAGCGATGCGGACTCGGAAAGGATCGGAGCCTCATCAGAGGTATAGTGAACCATAACAATCGCTATCAGCATGCAGCCGAGCACTATTCCCTTTAGCACGCCGAGTCCTCTGGTAACGAAGGAATCAATGGCGCCGAAGCTCAGCCGCTTAAAGAGATCTTCTAACAGTCTTCCGAGGAGTGAAAGTGCGCCGAAAATTGCCAAGAAGGCTATCAGGAAGGAGAACGCGCCGGCAAACGAAGGGGGAAACACTTTTTCGGGAAAGAAGGCTGAAACCTCTTCGTACGATCTCCCGGTGAGGAAAAACGCTCCGACGAGAAGAATAAAGGAAAAAAGCTGCTTCGGTCCTGCCCGCAGAGCACTAAGGAGGTAGCAGAGAACAATGAAAATGAGTACGGAGTAATCGAGAATATTCGGAAACATCCGCTCCTCTTACTGCGTGGTGAGCTCTTCCTTTACAATCTTGCTCATCAGGCTACCCGGTGCTTTTCCTGCCAACTTCTTGGAGAGGACCCCCATCACCTTTCCCATTTCCTTAATCCCCGTAGCCCCGACTTCTGCAATGACAGCCCGGGCTTCTCGGCGGATTTCATCTTCCGACATCTGTTTAGGTAGATATTCGTTGATGATTTCTATCTCAGCCTGCTCTTTCTGGGCAAGATCTTCCCGGTTGCCTTTCCGGAACTGCTGGATGGCGTCCTCGCGTTTGCGCAGCATGCTGAAAAGGACTTTGAAGGTCTCCTCTTCAGTGACCGTGGTCCCATGTTCCTTCTCTTTTACCGTCAGTTCGGCTATCATCATGCGCAAAGTCTCTGCCCGAAGGGTGTCCCGATTTTTTAGAGCCTGCTGCAATTCTTTTCTCAGCTGTTCTTTCATAGTCTCGTACCTGTGAGGAATGGAACGCTGAAGGTATGTATCACGATCGTCGGTTCTATACTTTCGACCGGGCCATTTTTCGGGTAACGCGGCGATATTTTTTAATTCTTCTTCTCAAATGGGTCACCGCTTTCTTATCTTTCTTTTCTCGAGCAGTCTGCTTCTCATCTCTGAGCTTCTGCATGATTTGTTTGAGCTCGGTAATTTTTTTGCTCACATCCTTACCATGCACTGTGGTAATATCTTCGCCTCGCGCTCTTCGAATAGCGACAATGAGCTCATCTTTTTTCATAGCGTGAGTGCCGGTTATGTCCTCGTACTGTTTGGCAATTTCACGCAATTTTGTTGCGGTAAGTTTTTCGAGATCTTTTTCTTCCATAGATCACCTCGTGTAACGTGTTTCACGGTGTCCGATTTTTTCCGATTATACTGAGAGGGCTCTCGTATTTCAAGCACATATTTCGTCAGCTGGCGATACCTTGTCTTTCTTCCCAGGTGGCTTAAATAATATTCACAGACAAAGAAAACGTGATACTCTTATTTGAGATAGAGATGGAAGCCGGCAAACCGGCACAAGAATCTTTTTGCGACGTTTCGCGCCAACGTAGTCAGGAGGTTGAGAGTGGGTCAGAAGACTAAAATTCTGGTTACTGAAGATGGAACATTTGATCTCAGCTGCTATGGCTGGGATGATGAGCGATTTTCAAGCTTTCTCATGCGAGAGCGCTGCATTGATGCAGATCAGGCCCTGAATGTGAGCCGCTTTCTCCGGGAAGAAATCAACAATATGGGCCTTCACACGATCACCATCCCTATGATTGAAAAAATCGTCGAGGCTAAGTTGCTGGAATTTGGGCTTTCCAAGATGTCGCCGCTCCGGCTCGACAGCTCGATTTTCATTAAGAAAGATTTTCTTCTCTCGGAAAATGCCCGCAGGGTTCTGGAAAAGAGGTATCTGAAACGGGATGTGAACGGCGCTGTCGTGGAAACGCCGGAGCAGCTGTTTCGGCGCGTCGCTCATCACATAGCTCAAGCGGAAAAGAAATACGGCGATGCTGCGCAGGCAAAAGAAGCGGAAGAAGTCTTCTATCGCATGATGACTGAGTTCAAATTTCTTCCCAACTCACCGACTCTGATGAATGCTGGCAGAAGGCTGGGGCAGCTGGCTGCCTGCTTCGTGCTTCCGGTGGAAGATAGCATGGAAGGTATTTTTGATAGCCTTAAGAACGCTGCCTTGATCCACAAGTCCGGCGGCGGTACGGGATTTTCTTTCTCGCGGCTGCGACCGAAGAACAGCCGGGTTGGCACAACCGGTGGCGTTGCTTCCGGCCCGGTCTCATTTATGAAAATATTCAATACCGCCACTGAACAGGTGAAGCAGGGCGGTACCCGCCGGGGAGCCAATATGGCGGTCCTAAGAGTCGACCATCCCGACATTATGGAGTTTATTTACTGCAAGAAGACCAGCGGAGAGCTTAACAACTTCAATATCTCCGTGGCAGTCACCGATGCTTTTATGGAAGCGGTCAAGGAACACACAACCTACAAACTGATCGATCCCTATGAAAAACAGGCAGTAGCTGAGCTGCCTGCTGCTGATGTCTATCAGGCACTGGTACGACAGGCCTGGGAAACCGGTGATCCGGGGATCATCTTCCTTGATCGCATGAACAGCGCTAATCCGACGCCGGCTCTGGGAGAAATTGAAAGTACCAACCCATGCGGTGAGCAGCCGCTGCTGCCGCTGGAAGCCTGTAATCTTGGTTCGCTGAACCTGGCTCGGTTTGTCTTCAGCAGTGAAGACGGGCCAGCCATTGATTTCTCCGGGCTCAAAAACATGGTCTGGTGGGCGGTGCGTTTTCTTGACGACACGATTGATATGTCCCGCTATCCTCTCCCGGAAATCGACAAGATGGTTCACGGCAATCGCAAGATCGGGCTAGGCATTATGGGCTTTGCAGATATGCTCTACCAGCTGAGGATCCCCTACCATTCGGAGAAGGCGCTGCAGAAAGCAGAAGAGGTGATGGGCTTTATTCAGACTGAATCTCATAATGCCTCTCGGCAATTGGCCGCTGAACGCGGGGTATTTAAGAATTTCTCCAGCAGCATCTTTGTCAACCAGGACGGATGCGAGTATCGCAATGCGACCATCACGACTATAGCACCCACCGGTACGCTCAGCATTATCGCCGGATGCTCGAGCGGGATCGAACCCCTTTTTGCTCTCAGCTTCATACGAAACGTTATGGACAACGATAAGCTTCTCGAAGTGAATCCCTGTTTCGAACAGGTAGCCCGGGAGCGCGGCTTTTACAGCCAGGAGCTGATGGATGCTATCGCCCGACAGGGAAGTATCAGGGATATGACAGAGATCCCGGAGGATATCCGCGAGGTATTTGTCACCGCTCATGACATAACGCCGGAATGGCATGTGCGGATGCAGGCTGCTTTCCAGAAATACACGGATAATGCTGTTTCCAAGACGGTGAATCTGCCTCGTCACGCCACGGTGGATGATGTGCGGCGGGTCTACGACCTGGCCTATGAACTGGGATGCAAAGGAGTGACGATGTATCGGGATGGCAGCAAAGAAAACCAGGTCCTGGCTTTCGGCGACACCCATACCAAAGAAGATCGCTTCGCTGCTGCAGCTCTCGATCGCCCGCAGACGCTGGAAGGGTTCACCACCAAGATGACGACCGGCATGGGTAATCTCTATGTGACCGTAACCGAGTTTGAAGGCAGGCCGTACGAGGTGTTCGCAACTATCGGAAAGTCAGGCCGCTCAACCACAGCCAAAACCGAGGCAATCGGCAGGCTGGTCTCACTGGCACTGCGCACCGGAATCCCGGTGGAGAAAATTGTCGAGCAGCTCAAAGGCATCGGAGGTGAGTATCCCATCTTTCAAAAAGACGGACTGGTGCTTTCGATTCCTGACGCAATCGCCCGGATTCTTGAAAAGCGGTATTTGCAGGAAAACAAGAAGTCCGGCAAGCATGAGAAGAATCTCAGAGGTGAAACGTGTCCCGAATGCGGCAACACCATCAGCTTCGAGGAAGGCTGCATGACCTGCCACTTCTGTGGCTTCACCAAGTGCGGTTAGGCTTGTAGGGCTCACGTTGCATACGTGAATCTGACGGACTCATTTGTGTTCATGCGGGGAGAAAGGCTTTGAGAGTGCTTGGACGCCGCAAGAACCGGTACTCTTCTATTCCATCTCTCTTGCAATACCTCCTGGTGGTGACTATCTTGCACAGAGAGGACCACAAAGGTATGTGCCTGAATCCAGCGTTCCGGTATCATCGGAATGCTGAATCGCCGGAACCTTGACGGTGCAGGAGGTGTGCAATGAAGACGCCGGATTCGAAACGGAGGCTTTTTCTCAAGCTGATCGGAGCAGCCGGATTTCTCCTGGCAGTTCCATCGTTGGTTTGGGGATTTTTTGTCAAGCATTTTCCCATTCGGACAGTAGAAGAAAAAAACTTTTCTTTTAATCCAGATACCGGAATGCTTATCTGGGACCAAAAGCGGAAAGAGCCGTACAGCCTTACCGTCGAAGGCCTGGTGGATGCTCCTGCCCGTTTTTCCTATGCCGATCTTCGTGCTTTCAATCTGGTGAACCAGGTATCCGATTTCCACTGTGTTGAAGGCTGGTCGGTGAATGATGTCGGATGGGGCGGATTCCGGTTTGAAGAGCTGGTGAAGCGAGTCAAACCAAAACCGGACGCTGCCTACGCCGTTTTTCACAGCCTCGGTAAAACGACGGAGAAACCAGGCGGATACGATCACTACCTGGAATCGTTTTCCCTGCGTGATCTTCTCGATCCTAAACAAGAATGCCTTCTTGCTCTTTCACTCGACGACAAGCCGCTGCCTTTGGATCATGGTGCACCACTGCGGCTGGTGGCCCCGTATCAGT
>JAGOGO010000131.1 GCA_017996625.1 Deltaproteobacteria bacterium
GGGCGTTTGCTGGTGAGATCTGAGATGAGCGAGAGAGACAAACATGCTCGGCCGCGGGATGAAGATGAGTCACTGATCCCAAAGCACGGCGGCTATCGCCGGCTCAAGACATTTCAGCTTGCCGAGATTGTCTATGATGTGACCGTGCGATTCTGCGAGAAGTACATCGATCCACGCAGCCGTACAGTTGATCAGATGGTGCAGGCGGCGCGCAGCGGCCGGCAGAATATCGCCGAAGGCAGTATGGATTCAGCGACATCCAAGAAAATCGAGCTGAAGCTTACGGGTGTAGCCCGGGGAAGCCTCGAGGAACTACGGCTCGACTACGAAGACTACCTGCGCCAGCGCGGCTTTCCCCTGTGGCCGCCCGACTATCCGGCCCTGATGCGCTTTAAAGAGCGGCGATGCTCGACTCTGGAGGAATTCCGCTCCTGGGCGGCGGATGAGGTGAGACGAGAGAAGAAGGACACAGAGAGAAGAAATAGAGAAGGACAGAACACAGACGGACACGGACTGGCACAGACAGGGAAAAACAACAAGAACCAGCGTGCGGTCTGTGATAGTCTGTGTCCGTCCGTGTCTCCCTCGGTGTGCTCGTCGGTGTTTGTCGCCAACGGCGTGCTGTCTCTCATTAATCTGTGTGTCTATCTATTGGATCGCCAGATGCGGGCGCAGGCAGAGGCTTTTGAGAAAGAGGGTGGTTTTACCGAGAGGCTGTATCGAAAGCGTGTACAGGCACGTAAGAAGACGAAGGATTGATCATGGTTCGAGGGCAGAAAATAAACGGCAACAATGGAAACGGTAAGCGGCTGGCCACTCAACAATCAGTTGATCAGGCTATCAAGAGCATCTGCGATATTATGCGCCGGGGTAATTGTGCCGGCGCGATGCAGTATGTGCCTGAGCTCACCTGGATTCTCTTCCTACGCATCCTGGATGAAAAAGAGTATTGTGAAGAGCAGGAGGCTGAGGCTTTGGCTGTGCCGTTTCGACCTTCACTGCTGGCCCCATACCGCTGGCGCGACTGGGGAGCACCGCCGGAAACCCTGCTGGAAGGCGAGACCAACAAGCGCTATGAGCTGCAGGAAGCGCCGCAAAACGCTTTTTTCACCTTTATCAATACCGACCTGCTACCGCACTTGAAGGAACTCAAGAACCTGCCGGACGCTACCCCGCGTCAGAAGGTCATCAGCGAGATCATGACCGGCGTTGAACGCGTGCGCATCGACACTGAGCGTAACTTTCTCGACGTGCTCGACAAAGTGCATCAGCTCACGAACGCTGCCGTGGATAATACCCACGTCTTTACGCTCTCTCAAGTTTATGAGGGGCTGCTCCTCAAGATGGGTGAGAAGGGCAACGATGGTGGGCAGTTCTTTACACCCCGGCAGGTCATCAAGGCAATGGTCCATGCCATCGATCCTACAATCAATGAGACAATCTATGATCCGGGCTGCGGCACAGGCGGCTTTCTGGCGCAGAGCTTCGAGTATATCCGCGACCATCTGGGCAATGACGCCACTGCCGAGCAGCTGGAAGCGCTCAAGCAGCGGACCTTTTGGGGCCGGGAAAAAGAAAACCTCATTTATCCAATTGCCCTGGCAAACCTGGTGCTGCACGGTATCGACAAGCCGAACCTCTGGCACGGCAACACCCTGACCGGCATGGAAACCTATGGCGGACTATTTGAGGAAGCGCCGCAAGCGTTCGATGTGATCCTTACCAATCCTCCTTTCGGCGGCAAAGAAGGCAAAGAAGCACAGACCAATTTTGACTACAAGACCGGAGCCACACAGGTGCTGTTTCTCCAGCATGTCATCCGCAGCCTGCGCGATGGCGGCCGCTGTGGAATCGTTGTGGATGAAGGGCTCCTTTTTCGCACCAATGAAGACGCCTTCGTCAAGACGAAACGCAAGCTGCTCGATGACTGTGATCTGTGGTGCATAGTAAGCTTGCCCGGTGGCGTCTTTACCGCGGCTGGTGCAGGTGTGAAAACCAACCTGCTCTTTTTCACCAAGGGCGAACGGACGCGGAAGATCTGGTACTATGATCTATCGGACGTCAAAGTTCGCAAGAAGACGCCCCTCACACTCAAACACTTTGAAGACCTCCTGCGCCTCCTGCCTCAGCGGGCGGATAGCGAGCTTTCCTGGACGGTGGACATGGATCAGCGAAAGCGGACCGCTGCCGAGGAGGCCCGGCCCATCAAAGAACAATCTACCGCGAAGAGTCAGCAGGCGGCCCAATGGGCACAGCGCCTTGCTGGCTTGAAGAAGGCTAAGTCGCCGGATGACTTGGCCATCGAAGAAGCTCAAGATAAGTTCACCGAGCTGACGCGAGAGGCGCGCGATCTGGCGGCAAAAGCCAAGGAAATCGAAGATGCTGTGTATGATCTCAAGGCCGTCAACCCACACAAGAAACCGGATGTCGATGAGCGCACGCCGGAAGAACTCATGGACATCATCGAGGCTAAAGGGAAAGAAATTGCGGAGGCATTGGCGATGCTGCGAGGAAGCGGGACGATAATGTGATGATGGAGTCTTCTGAAGTTCGAAGCATATGCATTTCTCCATAAAGGAGAAAATCAAGACGACAAAGAATATCAAACTATCTCGAAATACACCAGCGGTGCACAAAAGGGCGGCATAAGGGTTGGAAAAAAATACATGAGCTCACTTCCTGCTGGTGAATATATTTGTATCTTGCTTACGCAAGACAGGAGTGACACAAACATGCAAGAACTTAATAAGACCACGCCAGGTATACACAATAATTTTTCATTGGGCTTATACAGTGCTGATGAGCAGAAAATTATTCATCAGATTTCAAGCGAATGGTATGTGACTAGTAGTGGGCCAGGTTCCGGGCCGACAATACAGCTCGGCAAATCAGTGTATCGTTTTTTTATTATGAAACCGACCAAGGTGTACAGCGAGATGTTCAATCTGGAGAGAGAGATTATAGCTGTATTCAGTCCTTATGACCGATTTGAGCCAAGAACGCTAGATGCATTTTCCGCTGCGAGGTCGAAAGTGCAAGAGCTGCGTCTAGAGTCCGTATGCTATTGCCTTATTAGCAAAGATGTACAGATCGAGAGTACAATAGAAAATTTGCTAAAATCTGATCCAGAACAGCCGGTAGTAGTGCCTTTCCACTATCATGAGTTGGAATCTTCCTTCGATTCTTATTTCATGCGCAATCGTTTTCGCAAACATTTCTATTCTCGCGACCTATTTGCATTCATGTCTCCTCTAAAGAAAGATATCTATTTTTTTGGGAGAACCGCATTGGTACACGACATGGTGAATCGGCATCGATCTGGAGAGCATACAGGTCTTTTTGGACTTAGAAAGAGCGGAAAGACGTCTATCATATACGCGGTAGAGCGACTTCTTCAGTTAAACAACGAGCATTATGTATCAATAGACTGCGAGAGTCCTTCGATTCACAAATTGTCGTGGAGCGAATTACTGCACAAAACCGTAGTTCAGTTCAAAGAGGCAAAGGAATCAAGTGTAAAGATATCTGATTCGTCGGCTTATAATGAAAAGGAGGCCGCCGATCGTTTTTCTGACGATATGCTTAAAGTATATGAATCAAAGAAGAGGAACCCGACACTTCTGATTTTCGACGAAATAGAGCGAATATCACCTCGGACTGGTTCATCAGAACACTGGCGAAATGGCGACGACTTTGTATATTTTTGGCAGACGCTTAGAGGATTTTTTCAGAGAAATCCCCATGTGATTACTTATATGATTGCTGGCACTAATCCATCATGTATCGAACAGGCGTTAATCAATCATCATGAGAATCCACTGTTTAGCTCAATTCCTTGCCAGTATGTACCAGCCTTCACATTGGACCAAGTAAGGGATATGAGTAAGAAACTTGGTCGGTATATGGGAATTAAGTTTGATGAATTAATCTACGCGAAGATGACGGATGATTTCGGTGGGCACCCCTTCTTGATAAGGCAACTATGTAGCAGTATCCATAAACTGAGCATGTGCGATAGGCCAGTAACAGTTGACAAAGCGCTGTATGAAAAAGCAAGAACAGCTTTCATTCAGAACTCAAGTGATTATTTGGACATGATTGTGCAGGTGCTTCGAGAATGGTATCCAGATGAGTATGATATGCTAACGCTTCTCGCTAACGGCGATGTCGCTACTTTTGAAGGATTTGCGAAGGATCATGTGCAGTATACGCAACACCTTGTGGGTTATGGTCTCATTCAAAATGGACCAAATGGCTATAGTTTTAACATAGAATCCATTCGTGACTTTGTGTCTCATAAACACAAGTATGAGAGACTTAACCTTACGTATGAGGAAATGCTTCAAGAAATAACTGTGCGAAGAAACAAGATCGAGAGAAACCTTCGAGTGCTTACAAGAAATACTCTCAAGCAAGCGTATGGCAAGAAAGCCGAGGAGAAGTTGCTTCTATCACTGCCGGGAGCAAGACGCTCTGCACTTCAAAGCGAAACAATAGAGAGGTTGCTTGATAAAGGTAGCTCCCCACTTTATTTTCTTGATTTGAGAAACACAATAGAAAGGGAATGGGCTCACTTCCAGAATATCTTTGAAACTGACAAAAGCAAGTTACTGTTTATACTTGACGAGATTAATGCCTATGGACGTCCAGATGCACATGGTAAGGATTTATCAAAAGACGATTTTACACAGATGAGGCTTCATTTCAAATGCATCGAAGGGATCTTGGAGCGATGGGGGCTTTGATTCTCGGGAGTGTACTTGCTATACTTGGGGCCATGCCAAGAGAATGGAAGAATGGGGACAGGCAAACTATGCAGTAGCGATACAGATGAGAAGCCGAGCGAGAGAAGTAGGGGGCAACGGTGCTAGCGATTGCACATGTTGTCTGCCAATTTATATCCCTCCCACACCCACAGCCAGCCCAGAAAGAAATCAATCCCAAAGGCCGCGGCGGAGATAACCATCAGCGGATGGAGCTGTCGGCCTTTGCCGGTAAGCACGCTGATCAGAACGTACGATATAAAGCCGTAGCCGATTCCTTTAGAGATGCTGAAGGTAAGCGGGATCATAAGAATGGTAAGTGCTGCCGGAATGAGCCGGCACATATAAGACAGAGGCTAGGAGCTGAAAGTGGAAAGTCAGAAGGTGGAAGTGAGAAGTTGAAAAGAGTATAAGGAGCGGGAGGAGACCGAGAGATTTTCCTTGCAATGATGCTATTTTGATACTATATTTAGTATCAAAATAGCGAGAAAACAATGACAAAAGCCGAGAGATTATACCGCACCTGGAACGGACAAGTCCCCACTGAAGCCCGTCTGCGGGATGTCATCACTGTTCTCGATTACTATTTTCCTGCTCAATGGGATCAGCACCGCTCGTCTCATATTGTCATTCAATGTGAGCGGCTAAAGAACTTTCCCGATTATCAACCGTACGGGGAGCTGTCGATTCCAGTCAAGGGAGGACAGAAAGTAAAAGGATTCTATATTAAGGCTCTTGTCAAAGCGATCAACTTGCTGAAAGAACTTGGAGATGAATTATGAAGAAAGACCTGCCCTATTACCTCTCCTTGCCTTACAGAATGGAAATCATTCCCATTCCCGAGCATGAAGGCGGCGGGTTTATGGCGAGAATTCCTCAGTTTGGAGCTCTGGGCATTGTGGGAGATGGAGACACTCCTCAAGAAGCACTCGAGAACCTCGCCATACACAAGAGGGAGAGATTTCAGCAGTATCTGGAGGAAGAACGTGAAATTCCGGAGCCCGAATATGACGATGATGACTATAGTGGAAAGCTCGTCGTGAGGCTGCCCAAGTTTCTCCACCGCGAGCTGGCTCAGCACGCCCGGAAAAACGGCATCAGTCTTAACCAGTATCTTTCTACGCTGTTGGCCATGCATTTTCAGGCTGATCGGTTTTACGCCCTGCTAGACGGAGTCCGCTCTGATATTGCATCCTTAAATGAGTCTATCAGCAATCTCACCTACCGGATGGATGCCGGGCAGAAGAGCATCGGATTCGCCGAAAGGGAACTGTACACAGACGACTATCCAAAGGCAGCGTAAAAGGGAGGAACACTATGGCTAAAAAGACTACTGAGCCGAAGATAAGTCCGGAAGACTATCGTGAGCTTCTTGAGCACGTGGAATTGAAAACTATTCTCCTCGAATCCTGCTCGATTGATACGGTGAAGAAAAACCTGACAGGTAATTTGAAGCTTGATGTTCGGCACGAGGCATCGTATGTGATCGAAGGAGACTTGAATGCAGTGGTGACATCCCGATATGAACTTGTGGCAACCAGAACGACAAAAAAGGAGTTTGCTTTGAAAATAAGTTGTCGCTATGAAGCGATCTTGACCTCCACGGAACCGCTCACTGATGCATTCATGGAAATATTTGTAGCGTACAATGTTCAGATGAATACCTGGCCATACTTCAGGGAGTTTGTTCAAAGCATGACTCAACGAGCCGGATTCCCTTCATTGACACTGCCACTATTTAAACAGTAGAAGCTCACCATGCTCTCATTTTATCTCGGAAAGGAGCTCCATCAGGTAGTCAGGACCCTCGGACATGATGATCAGGAAACGCACCAATACCGTACATCAGTTTCGGATTGAGCCAAGCGAAATTAAGCTGAAACGGTCGTGAACTTATCGAGGTTTAACCTCTGAATACGACCTTTGAATGCCTCAGTAGTGATACCGCAATTGAGCGATATGCAGTGCATCGTCGGATACTTTATAAACGAATCGGTGCTCATCGGTGATTCGTCTCGACCAGTAACCGGAAAGGGCATGCTGTAATGGCTCCGGTTTGCCGATGCCTTCATGCGGATTGCGGATGGTTTCTTTAATGAGCGTATTAATCCGGATGAGAATTTTCTTGTCGGTTCTCTGCCAGAAGAGATAGTCTTCCCAGGCATGCTCGGAAAAGATGAGCCTCACTCGACGAGTTCCTTTTCAGTTCCCTTGCCTTTTTCCAGTTGCGCGATAGATTCCAGCAATCGTTTTGCATTTTTCGGTGATCGCAAGAGATACGCTGTTTCTTCAAGGGCTTCGTAGTCATCGAGCGACATTATAACAACAGCGTTTGATGACTTTCGGGTAACAATCACCGGAGCATGGTCCTTACAAACTTTATCTATTGTCTTGGCCAGGGTTTGTCTGGCCGTAGTATACGTTATGGCTTTCATCTGACACCTCCTGTACAATAAACTGTACAGCTAAAAAAATGTTTGTCAAGGCAATT
>JAGOGO010000132.1 GCA_017996625.1 Deltaproteobacteria bacterium
GCGGAAGCAGGCCGGGCAGAATAAATTCACCTGGGATTGTGCTCGCTCCGACGGAGATGGTTCCTTTCAGCTCGCCTTGGAAGCTGGCCAGCTTCTGCTCCGCCTCTTCTTTAAGCTCCAGCATCCGGAGTGCGTACTCCCTAAGGAGTTCTCCAGCCTTCGTAGGCACTACTTCGCGTCCGAGTCGGTCGAGCAACGGTGTACCAAGAGATTCTTCGAGCGACTTCATGTGTTCCGTAAGAGTGGGCTGCGAGAGATGCAGGCGAGAGGCGGCTTTGGAAAAGCTGCCCAGTTCGACGATCCTGCAGAAAATTTCCAGCTGGTTGAGCTTCATGGCTGCTGTAATACCTGGCTGGGCGATCCCATGACCTGTACGTTCACACAGGTTCCGGCCGGGATGGTCTCCACTCCTTCCGGAATGGTCACTATGCCTTCAGAGCTCGAGAGCATCCGGAGCCGGCTCGGTAAAGGACGAGGCTCAAAGCGCAGCACCTCGGCATCTCTGTGGAGCATTCCCATTTTATACTGTGTCCAGTCAATCTGGCCGCTTATCTCCTTATCCAGAATTGCCGGCACTACCGGAAGTGTCGCGGGCTGATGCCCCCCCAGACATCGCAATCCCGGCAGCGCTAACTGGAGAAATGCCATCTGATTGGAAGGTGGCCCGCCGGGAAGACAGAACACCGGTTTATCTTCGAGGAACCCGAATCCCACTGCTTTCCCCGGTCCGATCCTGACCCGGTAAAACATTTTTTTCCAGCCCAGGTCATCAAGTACTCTGATGATCAGGTCCCGTTCGCTGCTCCATGCACCCCCGCTGGTAATGAGGCAGTCAGAAGTCCTGATGGATTCCTCGACCATCTTCCGGATTGATTCAAACGAATCAGGTACGACCTTCGTATCCGGCTGCATCGAGAAATAGGAGCACCATGCAGCTAGGGTTACCAAATTGCTGGCAGCCACCTTCCCTTCACCGACCGGATGACCTACGGCTACGATCTCATCGCCCGAGGCAATGATCGTTACCCGCGGCCTCCGGTAAACCGTGACGACCGCATGCCCGGCAGCAGCAATCAGCCCGGCCTGGGTCGGCATGATCGTCGTGTGTTGCGGAAGCACCACACCCGCCTTGCCCAGGTCCGTCCCTTTTCTCAGGATATTGTTACCGACTGGAGCCAGCGCGGTTACGGTACTGATACCCTCTTCAGCGAACTCATTGGCAAGAACACCATCAGCTCCAGGAGGAATTATCGCCCCGCTCGTAATTTTGACCGCTTTTCCCGGAGAGACTGCAGCCGCTTGCGGCATGCCTGCGAACTGAGATCCTCTCAGTGTAAGCGTAATCGGCGTATCGGCAGAAGCATTCTTGATGTCTTCAGAAATCACTGCGAATCCGTCCTTTAGTGAAACATCAGCTGATGGAGAATCCAGCAACGAGAGAATATCTTCTGCTGTGGCCCTTCCAATTGCCTCTTCCAGCCTTATCTCCTCGGCTTTCAGAGGATGGATGGTACTCACGACGATGCGGTAAGCATGAGAGAAAGAAATATTGATCATAGCCTTCCCATATTGTTGGAAGAAGAAGTGCCTGAACTCAGCTGCTCCAGCAGCCTACCGATAGTGTTTCTGCATAGCAGTATAGTATTCTTACAGGAAAAAAAGGGTTTTGTAAAATTACCATTCCAGAATCCCCGGGATTCGCTTCGCTCTACCCAGACTACAGAGCTGTCCAGCAGATCGACGTGGCAATCTCCCAGCCCTTTTTCTCCGCGTGCTCCGCGTCTCTACGCGACAAACCCTTACCTCTAGCTGTGCTTACTTCTAACTCCTAAAAGATACCTAACGGATTTGCTTCTTGACTTGTATGAGGAAAAAAAGTAAGGTCTTACCACAATTCTATCCGGTTACCGCAACAACACCTTCGGAGAAATCAGGAATACCCTAAGAACTATGACTGCAAAAGACATCTTACGAGCCGGTGTGGAAAAAGCTCTTTCCCGGGCGGCAGAAAAGCTCGACCTGGTGCCAGGAGCACCGATTCCGCAACCTAGCTTTGAAATTCCTAAGAACGAAGCACATGGGGACTATTCCACGAATATTGCCCTGGTGCTGGCACCTCGTCTCAAGAAAAGACCGGCTGAGCTTGCCAACCTGATTGTGGAAGCGTTCGCTGATCAGTCTTCTTTTGTAAGAGAAGTATCCATAGCCGGACCGGGCTTCATAAATTTCTCTCTCAAGGAGTCGTTCTGGCTCAATCAACTTCGCGAGATTCTGTTAACCGGACCTGACTTTGGGAAAAGTACTGTTGGCGGAGGCAAAAAGGTACAAATTGAGTTTGTCAGCGCCAACCCTACCGGCCCGCTTCACATCGGTCACGGCCGAGGAGCAGCCCTGGGAGATTCGCTTGCCCGGATTCTGGCCTTTTGCGGCTTTCAGGTCACCACGGAATACTATATCAATGATGTGGGCACTCAGATGGAAATTCTGGGCAGGTCGGTGCTGCGCCGCTATCAGGAGCTGCTTGGCCGGCCGGTAGAATTTCCTGAAAATCACTATCAGGGCGATTACATCTATGATGTGGCACGGGAAGCGATTGAACGTTTTGGCGACACATATCGCGATCGACCCGACGCTGAAGCAATTCCTCTGTTCACTGCGCTCGCTCGGGAATCGATTCTTGAAGGCATTAAAAAGGATCTGAAAGACTTCTCAGTATCTTTCGATACCTGGTACAGCGAGCGCTCCCTGGTTGAGAAAGGTGCCGTGGAGGCCACGATTGCGCATCTGCAAAGTCAGGGGTATATGTATCTTCAGGATGGCGCCCTCTGGTTTTCCTCGACCCGGTTTGGCGATGAGAAAGATCGGGTGGTGATCCGGGAGAACGGTCAGAAAACGTATTTTGCGTCGGACATTGCTTATCACCAAGATAAATTTTCCCGAGGCTTCGATCAGGTCGTGGATATCTGGGGAGCAGATCATCACGGCTATGTCCCTAGAATCAAATCAGTCCTCCAGGCTCTGGGAATAGATCCCGAACGCCTGCGGGTTCTTTTGGTCCAGCTGGTCGCGCTGCTGCGAGAAGGCGTTCCCATATCCATGTCGACCCGATCCGGGCAATTCGTGACCTTACGAGCAGTGCTTGATGAGGTTGGAAGCGATGCCAGCCGCTACATCTTTCTTACCCGTCGTTCCGATAGTCCGCTTGATTTTGATTTGGAAGTAGCAAAAAAACAAAGCGATGAAAATCCGGTCTATTATGTTCAATATGCCCATGCACGTTTATGCAGCATTCTTCGCATTGCTGCAGAGCGAGGCATCGATACTACTTCAATACATACCGCTGACCTTTCGGTGCTCTCCGGAGCCGAAGAGATGGCACTCATTAAGCGGATTTCTCATTTTCCTGATATACTCGAGTTGAGTGCTCAATTTCTTGAGCCACATCGAATTGCAAACTTTCTTCAGGACCTGGTCAGTATTTTTCATAGGTATTATCATGCCGGGAAAATTGACGGCTCCAAGCGAGTTCTTACGGAAGAGGAACATCTCACTCGTGCCCGCCTTGCTTTGGTGGATGCTTTGAGAATCACCATACGCAATGCGCTCTCTCTCCTGGGCGTGTCGGCTCCGGAGAAAATGTAGGAAGTGTCTGCTTATGGTGAAGCAGCCGCAGCCAGTTCGAGACAGTCTCAGCTTAAGACAGCTTCTGAAGCGAATTGCTCTCGGAGGAGCGATTATTATCTCCTTTTGCGGCATTCTCTTTCTGGTTAACGCCTGGTACCTGATCGTTCGAACTCATCCTGAGACTCAGAAGTTGATCAGCGAGACCGAATCAAAAGCAGTTGCTCCCCGCGCACCCGATGAAGCTGCTCACCAGTCGCAAGACGAACCTAGCCAGGAAGATCTCACCTTTTTTAAAAGTCTTACGGACACCAAGGAGAATGAGGTTCCTTTACCCCCGGAGGCAGCCTCTGACCGGAGCATCCCCTCAACAGCATCCTTACCTAATCAGGCTGCAGCAGCGCCTCCCAAGTCTGGATCTGCCGCTGGCCAAAAAAAACCAGAAATAGCTTCCTATGCTGTTCAGATCGGGGCCTTCAAGAGTTTGGCTGCGGCCGAAAAGGTACAGGCACGCTTGAAGCAAGAAGGGCTGAACACATCAGTAGTAAAAGCAACGTTTGCTGATGGCAGTGTGTGGTACCGGGTTCGAATGGCTGCGCATCTTCCCCGCCCTGAAGCCGAAGCACTCGCCAGCCGGCTCAAGAAGGACGGAAATCTCAATCCGGCGCTGATTCCGGTGAAGTAGAAAGGCTTCCGCAGTTCAAAGTTGAGTTGTTATATAGGTCCAATATGTCTTATATGTCCTATATCTCCCCTCTCACATCTCCCTTCAACCCTCTCGCCTCAACCGCAGGCGGCGCCTCAGTGTAATGCGCCTTAGCGCCAGCGCGCCTCTTCCCTCACTCATCGCTGTCGAGCCCGTGCTCAGTCAAAAATTCAAAGCCTTCCCGTGCTGCTTCCACGGACACCTTTGGATGAAGCTCCAGCACCTTAATTTGGGCAGCGTTCACATACGGTTTCAACCACGCAAAGTCCACCTCCCCGGTTCCCGGCGCCTGATGATCATGGTAGCCATTGGCATCATGAATGTGTACACCGAGAAGTCGATCGCCATACCGTTCGAGCCATTCGAGATGAGCCTGGATGCCCAGCTGTTCCTGAACGAACCCGTGCCCCACATCATGCCAGTGAAACAATGGAGCACCAGTAAAGCGGCTGAGAATAATTCCTAGTTCATCACAGCTTGGAATTTCATGAACGTAGTACCGATTTTCCAAGCCTAAGCAGACAGCACGGCGCTCAGCTTCCTTAGCCAGCTCGTCCAGACTGAAACATACCGCATCCAGAAAAGGCTGCCGTCGACTCTCACGTTCAGCCTGTACACGGTCACGAAACGACTCCATTGCCGGTGAACCAACCTCTTTGGCATCATAAAACCGGCAAAAATCCTGAAAGTAGGATTCCATTTCCACCCGGCCAAGGTGCAGCACAACCGCGCTGCTTTCCAGGTCGTGAGCAGTCTGGATAGTAGCTATAGTGTACTGTACGGCCTGCTTTCGCTCTTCACGGTCCGGACTCGATAGGAGCAGGAGATCCCCGCTTGGCTTCAGGTGAGCAAACTCGTCGGGGAAGGGGAAAAAATTGTGAACGCTGCCGATGGTAATCGATCGAGACCTGAGCCCCGGCTTTAGGCTACGAAAGAAATGAGCTGGTATTCGATACTCCAGTTCAATCTGTTTCGCGCCGATGCTTTCCACGGCGGCAAACCAGGAAGTATCATCCTGAACGGTCGGTGAAATCCATGCGGTAGAGAGTCCTATCATTGTCTGTACCCGAAATAGCGGAGCCTTGACGAGCCGCTACTTTGCTTGATGTTACGGTATTCGCTATAAAAGCTTTTCTCTTGACAATACAACCCCCTTAGAGCTAGTGTAAAACTTCTTGCGCTCGTTTACGACAATCACGTACACTATTCTCCAAGGGTTCAATTCCAAAAAAAGTATTTCGCAGGCTTGCTTTAGTACAATGCCAGAGCTGATAACGTCCAACTATTCTAAAGAAACATTCCCCGAGCTATTTACCCTGCGCTTTGGAATGACCAAAGCGGAGGTGAAAACTGTTTATCAGAAAAGGGGATTAAAGCCAATCTTTGAACGCACCAAGCGTCTTGATTTTATCTACCCGCCCATCGATGTTCCCGGTGCCACTGAATCTAATACCATCTTTGATAAGGATGGTCACCTCATTGAAGTAGCTCAGTATTTTGATGTCGATGGAGACGATGCCTCGGCTTTCAAGCATATTGCCAAGTACCGTGACCTTAAAGACCAGCTCACGGCAAAGTACGGAACGCCGGAATGCATCGAATTTATGGATGATCAATACAATAATGGCGAGCGCCGTGCAGAAGGCTTCAAAATAAAAAGAGGTAACTACGCCTGCCTCTGGCGCAATGTGAATCGCTCCATGGACGTATTCCTTGTCCTGGGAGGTGATCACCTCGATATTTTGCTGCGCCTCACCTACAAGCAGACGGCCTGACCACCGAAAGCATCCTGAGACATACCGTTCGGATACCGCGCTTCGCGGGACTGAAACAGTTCGAACCGAAAGCTCGTCTTTTTAACCACCCGACTATTTCTTAAAAAACCGTTCCTTTTCACTGTAAATGCAGCCGCAGTACTGTTGCCGGTAAAGTCCGAGTTCGAGAGATTTATCGCGGCCGACCGCCCACCCTTCTCGGAAATCTACATGGTGAAATGGCACACCCCTCTCTGCGGCTACAGCTTTCCCGATTGTTCGGATCAGATCATGATCCTGCATCTTGCTGCTCAGCAGGGTGCTGGTGAAGGCGTCGAACCGGCCTTTGCGGGCGATCTGAGCAGCTGTATCCAGACGCCGGTGGTAACAGATGCGGCAACGGTCACTTTCGCGAAACACAACACTTCTGAGAAAATCCTCCAGCTCATACCGATCCTGATAAATCATGCGGAGCCGAAGCTGCGCTTCAATCTGTCTTACTGCCTCCAGCCGCCGGGAATATTCCTGAAAAGGATGAATATTGGGATTATACCAAAAGCCGAAAACCTCCCATCCCTCAACGCGAAGCAAATCCACAGGATATAAAGCGCAGTTGGCACAGCATACGTGCAATAGAATCTTCATGAAACGCAATGCTCCTTAATCGGCAAACGTATCAGGTAAGACTATGACCATCCCCCATAAGAAACCAACCTTCTAACAATAAACACATTTGTCTGCTGAGATCCTTCGCTCCACGCGCGGATCTCAGAATGAGAGACCATTGCCCGTCATCCTGAGGAGACTGAAGGCCGACGAAGGATCTCGGCGGGAAGTATTACCTTGTTGTGGATGGCAGCGGCGTGAAGCGAATATGCCCCGGTCACAAGATAGCACACCCGCCAATACAGCTCAAATTGACAAGGACTGAGGAATTCAAAAAAATAATTTCAGGCATGGATAAATCATGCAATGATTGCTATACTGTATTCGTTTGACACACCTTTTTCATAATGGTAGTAAATCTCTTCAACTACGTGTCCTCTCTTCCCTATGGAATTTGAAGCGCC
>JAGOGO010000015.1 GCA_017996625.1 Deltaproteobacteria bacterium
CCCACGGCACTCTGTTCATGCTGGGGAGCCACGATCCAGACTTCGCCGATTTCTTCGAGCGCTTCTGCCAGCACCTTAATTCCTTCCGAGTAAATGCCGTCATCATTCGTCACCAGGATAGTCTTTTTGCTCATAGCGGATTGTACCTTTTTGTTTGCCGCCGGACCATACACCGAACACATTGAAACGGGTTGTTCAAGAGCCTGCGCTAAGCGGGATAGCTCTACCCTTTTCCTGCATCACCCCATGCTCGCTGCTCGTTGAGGATTCGGGCTTCAGCACGAATCCGAAATCACGCGCCACGCGGGACTCCGCTGCTCTCTGCATCTACTCTTTGCTCCGCTGCTCCGTGCTCTTTGCTTCCCGTGTCAGCTTCATACTTTCAACAACTTCCTCGCTCATGGGGCAAGGAGTGATCTGCTTGCCAGGTGGATAGATCTGCTCAAGTGCGGGCGGAGGCTGCGAGTATCGTGCATCGCTGTACCGCACTCCCAGTCCGGCTGCCTTTTCGATCACATTCCGATCGCCACCACCGCATACCAGAACCACGGGACCGGGAAGATGCTCGGCGGAAAGCAGTGTGTCGTGCTTCGCAGCCAAGGCCGTGATGATCTGGTTTTCCTGCCGGTTTCTTCCCACAATCACTTTGATGCCATCAATGCGGAAGTGGCGACCCACCTTGAGCAGCTCGATCTCCTGATGCGAGCATTCACCATTGTGCTCGAACAATTCACGAAGTCGCTTGGCAAAGTTAGGGTCCGTCAAGAGACATCCGCCCGCAGGAGCTGGGAACTGCGTAATGTCGTACTGCGCTGCCAAAGCCAGCTGCCTTTTGCGCGAACGACCCTGAATATCAAGCAGCCTGGTCCGGTCCACCAGGCCTCTTTTTTCGGCAGCGGTTTCCGCGAGCAGCTTTGCACTGAGAGGGCGAAGCACGTACTCTTTGTATCCTGAGAGTTTCGCTACCTGGATAAGTGAATTTCGTGTCTGAGACATGGGTCGCTCATTGAGCACTTCGCCGGTGAAAAGGAAATCGTATCCTTCGGCCTCCATGATTTTTCCTGCTTCAGCCAGCATCAGTGCATGGCAGTCAATGCAGGGATTCATATTTGATCCATAGCCATGCGGAGGATTTTTCACCAGAGCGAGCTGCGGCAGCGAAATGTCTCTGGTGATAAGTGGAAGACCGATAGCATCAGCTGCAGAACGCGCCTGCTCGGCACTGAAGAACAGCGAAGCAAAGGAAATACCCGTTACGGCAATACCCTGTTCCATGAGCACCTTGGCAGCAAGGATACTATCCAGTCCACCCGAAAAAAGCCCAAGGCCTTTAACCTCTTTCATACAAACTACTCTCGGAGAAAAATAATTGCTTCTCTGGCGTTGTCTGAAGTGAGCGATACGCTCACGCATCAGATACTCTTATAGTATAGATCACCATTGCAGACAAGGAATTGTCAGGCAGCAGCGACCATGAGAAAAGACGCTCTTCTTTTTTCACAACAGCCGTACTGTCGCAGGTGCATCCTTGCGTTTTGCTCATGTAATTACTACACACTCTCTCGGGCAGCGAAACCTCTTGAGTCGCAGGCTGTCTCTTCTGGCAGAATTCAGCGGATGATAACCAGTATTGTATTGCTTTCAGTGAATGATTAACACGTGAAGGTTGGCAAGCCGATATGGAAATCAAAAAGATCTCTTCGCTGACCGAATCGGAATGCAGGCGGTTGCTTACGGAAAACTATACCTGCTGTCTGGCATTCAAAGGTGATACGCACCCTTTTGTCGCACCCCTGCTCTACAGTTTCGATGGATTGCATTTGTTTTTTCTGGCTACCCGGTATGGCCGCAAGATCGAACTGTTCTATGCCGACCCTCACGTTATGGTGGAAGTGGAGGAGAAAAGCCGTGACCTTTCCGTGTTCAATCTGGTAACCCTCGCCGGATGTCTGACTGAAGTAAAAGATCCCCATGAGAACCAAGTGGTTCGGAACCGATTCGTCCGGCTCTTCACCGAAAAGAATATTTCCTCCAACTTCTTGGTCGCGCTCGGTCATTCACCGGAGGACACGCCTCAGATACTTGAGCAGAGCGAGCACATACTGGTCTGGAAACTGGTCGATATCGTAGAAATGCGGGGACTGGGCCGAGAACGAACTTAAATCAGGCAAAAAAAATGCCCTCTCAGGAGAGAAGGCGAACAAATCGGGGAGAGGGGATTTGAACCCCTGGCTTCATGGTCCCGAACCATGCGCGCTACCAGGCTGCGCTACTCCCCGCGCTATTCCTGCTAAGGTTTTTTTATACTACACCGCTTGATTACCCAGGTCAAGCAGAGAAGACAACCCTGATCGCCAAGAAAGCACGATCTGTCCCGCTTCGCGGGCCAGAAGAGGTGATGGGTAACCCGCTTCGCGGGCCAGAAGAGGTGATGGGTAACCCGCTTCGCGGGCCAGAAGAGGTGATGGGTAACCCGCTTCGCGGGCCAGAAGAGGTGATGGGTAACCCGCTTCGCGGGCCAGAAGAGTAACCCGCCTTCGCGGGGGCAGGTTCTGATGCTTTGCTGGTGATCGGGGACAGTAGCTAACCATCCGACTTGCAAAGGCAACCGTGTATTAGATGGTGGATTTGAAACAACCGGTCACCGACAAAGCATCTGCAAGAGTTCAAGGTTCGCAATACAGTAGGAGTTAAAAGACGAGGTGTGATTCGTGCCTATTCGCCCTCACTTCTGCCTTTTTACTCCTTACTCTTCACTCCTTGCATCACTCTCAGTCGCGGTCATCGATCCCGCCGATTAAATTCTCCTGAATGAAAACATTGAGAATGCCAATCCATTCGAGCTCGTTTTCCAGGTCGGAATATTCAAACAGCCAATCACCATCCTTATACTTACCGATCACCAAAAGCTCGTCAACATCTTCAACTTCGTTTTGAAGATCTTCCATCAGCTCCTTAACCGAACGCTTGGACTTATCGAAAGGTATAACTTTTTTTCCCATATCGTCTCCGGAACTTCATCCTGCTGTTATCACTGGAACTTTTTCAATTCAACCTTTCACCCGAAAATTTTCACTCACGATCTGCTTCCCAAAGCTTGAAAAATCTTGCAGAGAGTGCAAATATAAAGAATTCTTAGTCGTGTTACAAGAAAAATCTTCTGGGGATGTAGCTCAGTGGGAGAGCATCGCGTTCGCAACGCGGGGGCCGTGGGTTCGAATCCCATCATCTCCATTCATTTTCAGGTCGGACAGGCCGGAGTGCTGTACGGAGCGCATTTCATTTTTTCTTCGTTCTTGGCGATACCACATAGTCCCGGTCCAAGTCGGCGAGCTTCTCATTGAAGTCCTTCGCAATTCGATCCAGCGTACCTTTCAGCAGAAAACACATCCCTTCCTGGCTTTCTTCGCACACCGCATTCAAAGCCTTTGACGTCTGTTCAATCTCTTTCACCAAGGGCATGAGTTCGGTCACAAAAAAGGAATCTTTGTTTCTCATCTCTTTTCTTGATCTCCCGTGACGTACATTCATAGGTGTCAAGGGGTAACCGCCTCAAATGTATCCTATCGAGATAACAAAACGCTGACAGAATGGTATCAGTGCGCTTCCGGTGCTGCAGCGTCTGGTTCAGCGGTCCCTTTTGCCGACGCTGGGTCATTAAGCATTTTCGTCACTGTTTCGCGCGCATACTGGATCTTGATCCGCTCATAGTCAGCTTTGGCATCAGCGAGTTCCTGGTCGGTCTTGCTGATAAGCTGCGGCAGTTTGGCAAAATCATTTTCAGCAAACCACTCCGGATGTTCTTGAGCCAAAGCCAAAAGGCGTGCTTTTCCTTCCAGGTTAGCCATCTTCTCAGAAATGAGTAAAAGCTCCATGCTTACCTTATCAAAAGGCTGGTTCTCGTCGGCCTTCTGTTGGTTTTCTGATTGTCCATCAGACTGAAACTGCGAGTCAATGGTGCTGCGCAAGGGAGTGAAATAGTAGAGAACTACAAAAACGATACTTATGATTAAAAAAATAGGTAGTCTATGCATAAGGGTCTCAGTATCTCCTAAAAAAGTTTTCGATTTAGTATAGCACGCTTTTGCTCGAAGGGGAATTCCTGGCAGTGAATTTGCTGCTTTTGTCCAGTCTTGGATAGGTCTTAAGGAACGCGAAGCTCTTAATCTATTTCCAGATCAGCCGGTTCTACTCTCAAGAAGAGACGATTCGGGCAACGTCTCTGAGCTGGTTACTGACCGGAGTGCGGCAAGACATACGCTCGATCTGTTAGAAAGCAGAGAAGCTTTGTGAGTCAGCTCCTTTCAACGTTCACTTCTTTATCTTTCACTGTTTTTCATCAATCTATCGCTCGATCAAGTGCTTCTCCCGCCTTCTGAATATCCTTACCAAGGCCTTTTATCGTATTACACCCCGAGAAAACAAAACACATCAAGGCAGCCAGCATTACACATACAACAGCGACTTTCATCTTTACAAGCCAATCCTTTCCCATCATAAGCAAAACCGCACCTCAGAAATTTTCATTCTGACTATTTCCGGTTTGCTAGTATACTGGGAGAATGTCCAGAGTGTCAAACTTTCCTGGTCGACTATGTGGAAATTCTTTGCCGCCTTTATAACCGTCTATAGTCTCATTCACCTCGTACTCTTCTTCCGGGTGAAGGTCCTTTTACCTGATTCTCGGATCGCCTACGGAATGGTTCTGCTTGCTTTCGCAGCACTGATCCTCGCTCCCCTGGTTACTCACAAAGTTGAGGCTTGCGGTTACCCTCAGGCAGCGCGTACTGTCGCTATGGTTGCCTTCCCATGGATGGGATTTGTTTTTTTTGCCTTTTTGGCAACTATGGTCATGAATATCTTTGACGTTTGTTTCTGGCTTGGCCGAAGCGTTGCATCAATTCCCCTTCCTTCTCTGAACGGAAGGAAGCCGGTCCTGGTCATGCTTATTCTTGTTGTCGGTTTGTGCTGTTACAGTCTTCTGGAAGCTCGCCAGCTTCGCATCGAGCGTCTTTCACTGACAACCGATAAACTTCCTCCTGGAAGCAACCGCCTGAGGATTGTTCAGATTTCCGATGTCCACCTGGGCTTGCTTTCCCAACGGAAGCGTCTTGACGCTGTACTGCAGAAGGTCCGCGCCGAAGCGCCCGATATTCTTGTGTGCACCGGTGATCTGGTCGATGCGAGTGCCCATTCTGTCGATGGCCTTTCCGATGCACTTCGGCAGACCTCAGTACCAGGTGGAAAGTATGCAATCATTGGTAATCATGAGGTATATTCCGGGCTTGAGCACTCACTAGATTTTCTTGAACAAGCTGACTTCACCATACTGCGTGGAAGGGCGGTAATTCTTGATTCCCGGCTTGCCATCGTCGGAATTGACGATCCAGCTGTTCCGACCACCGTCGACGAAGCGGCCCTTCTGTCGTCCATACCCGCCGGCCTTTTTACAATTCTGCTTAAACACCGGCCAGATGTCTGCGATGAGAGTATCGGCCGCTTCGACCTTCAGCTTTCCGGCCATACGCATGCCGGCCAGCTGTATCCCTTTCGTTATATTGTGGCCTTGCTCCATCCGTACATTGCGGGTTTCTATTCTTTAGGACACGGATCATCACTGTACACCAGTCGCGGCACCGGCACGTGGGGCCCACCGATGCGGTTCCTCGCACCCCCTCAGATTACGGTTATCGATATCGTCAGTGAGGAGTAAGCACAGCCTCTGGCCGGGGCCAGGTTGATCGCAGAAAAAATTGCCCTCGACCTACCCTGATTCTCGCGCTGAGGCGCGGAGGGCGCAGGGGGAAAGAAATTCGTTATTGCGAGCATCAGAACCCGCGGCCCGAAAGCGGGTTTATCCATGGGAAGTACCATGAGAGCTGAAAACGTTCGAGGACTCCTCGTCCTGAAACCTGTGCTGAACGTGTTTCAGTACTTGTTTCAGGACCGACACTCAAGCTCTAGTCGTCCTGAACTTGTTTCAGGACCTATCGACTTCGGCTAGCACAGAAATAGATCTCGAAAGCAGATCCCGAAACTAGTTCGGGATGACACTGCTCTGGCACCATCGCTCGCCTTTGGACACAGCAGTTGCTTACGTGGGGGCGACGCGGCAATTTCACAAACCCCTTTTCTCCGCGCCCTCTGCGTCTCTGCGCGATAATCATCAGGGTGGTCGCCGGGCTGTCTTCTCACTTCTCACTATTCACTATTCTCTGTTGCTTTCACCCTGCCAGGATGATAATTTCTTAAAATACATATAGTCGAATTGGTCAACGTTTCACTCACATGTCTTTTTCGGAATCTGCTATGCAAGCGTTACTTTTTGATGGTGAACTCAGGCTTGATCGAAATCATCCGCTTCCGGAGCGAAAGCCCTTTGAAGTGCTGATTCGGGTCCTTTCCGCAGGCATCTGCCGAACAGATGTCGAGGTCGTGAAAGGCTACCTTGACTTCCAAGGGATCTTGGGACATGAGTTTGTCGGCGTAGTCGAGGAAAGCCCTGACCCTAATCTCGTTGGAAAGCGGGTAGTGGGCGAAATCAATATCTCCTGTGGAAAATGCATCTACTGCCTGAAAGGAATGTCAACTCACTGTGAAAACCGCTCCACCCTCGGCATTCAAAACAAAAACGGCGTCTTCGCTGAATTTGTTTCCTTGCCCTTGGAGAATGTGCATCCCCTACCCGAAAAAGTAAGCAACGATCAGGCCATCTTTGTGGAACCTCTGGCTGCTTCCCTCCAAATCCTTGCCCAGGTGCACATTACCCCGGCTGATCAGGTAATCGTGCTTGGAGACGGCAACCTCGGATTGCTCTGCGCTCAAGTACTCGCTATGACCGGAGCCCAGGTTCTGGCAGTAGGACGGCACGAAGAGAAACTGGATATTGTGAGAAATCTGGGCATCAGAACCTGCCTCATCGACGAATTAAGCCGGGAGAAGGTGGATTTTGTTATCGAATGCACTGGCTCACCGTCCGGTCTGGAAGAAGCGTTCAAACTGATTCATCCCCGGGGCACGATTGTCTTAAAGAGTACGTTCTTCGTCCAGCCGAAGCTAGACCTTGCTCCCCTGGTCATCAACGAGATCAACTTGATCGGTTCGCGTTGTGGTCCCTTCTTTCCCGCCATCCGACTACTGGAAGCACATGGGGCCACGGTAGAGCCTCTTATTTCTGATCGATTCGATCTAAAAGATGGCATAAAGGCTCTGCAGGCAGCGAAAAGAAAAGACACTCTGAAGATTGTCCTGGACATCGGGCAGTGAATAGTGAGAAGTGACCAGTAAGGAGTATAAGGTATGAATCTATTGCGAGTTGCAGGTTGCGAGTTCATGTTTAAACTCAACGAACCCAAGTAACCCAACGAACCCTCCTGCCTCAGCGCAGCGCGAATCGACGATTACTCTAATCCAATCGGTGAACGGTCAACGGATAACGGTGAACGATTCTACGGTCGGCAGGATGCACAGATAGAGGTAAACAGCGCTGTGCTCAGGTAACGATCGCCGCGGTCTGGAAAGAGGACGACAATAGTCCCTGATTTCATATTCCGGGCCATTGTGTAGGCACCGACCATAGCGGCTCCGCTGCTCATGCCTACGAAGATACCCTCTTCAAGAGCCAGCCGGCGGGTCATTTCAAAAGCACTCTCGTCATCGACAAGAATATGTTCATCCAGTCTACTGGGATCGAAGATCTTGGGCACCATTGCCTCCTTCATATTCTTCAATCCTTGAATACGATGGCCAAGCATCGGCTCCACCCCCACGATTTTGATGGCCTTGTTATATTCCTTCAGCCGCTTTCCAGTCCCCATGAGCGTAGCGGTAGTGCCCATACCTGCCACGAACACATCTATTTCTCCGTTGGTCTGTTTGATGATTTCCACGCCGGTGCCCTCATAGTGGGCAAGGACGTTGTAGGGATTAGAGTACTGATCGGGCATACAATAGACGTCAGGATGGGTTTCCGCTATGCGATAGGCTCGCCGGATAGCACCGTCAGTACCGTCAGCTGCCGGTGTCAGCTCTATCTCAGTACCGAATGCTTCCAGAATTCTTCGCCGTTCCTCACTGACACATACCGGCATGATCAGCTTTGCCTTGTACCCCTTGGCCGCCGCCACCATGGCGAGTCCGATTCCGGTGTTGCCGGAGGTGGGCTCCAGAATGATCTTACCGTTGTTTAAAAGTCCGCGCTGCTCCATGTCTCTTACCATGAAATAGGCAGCTCGATCCTTGACTGAACCGCTGGGATTGTTGCCCTCCAGCTTCGCCAGAATTTTCACTCCCTTGTGCGGGACGATTTTTTGCAGCTCCACGATAGGAGTATTTCCAATAAGATCAACAATACTCATGATACCTTTCCTTAGCTGAAAGTCAGCGCAGCTTCCTCCGGCTAAAACTAGGATACGGAATGTACCACACGTTCCCCCCAAATGCAAAAATGTTTCTCCCGATTGAAAGATCGGGCGTTATCTGCTACCTTCTTGATAACGTTTCATTCTTGCTTGGGAGTTACCACTATGAAGCTTATTAGATTCGGTGTTTCCATGCCTGAGGAGCTTCTCGGTGATTTTGACCGTTACATCACTGCGAGGAATTATCAGAACCGATCAGAGGCCCTTCGAGACATGATTCGCGACAAACTCGTGGAGAAGGAGTGGGCCGATGCTCAGCAGGGGCAGGAGGTAGTGGGTGCGATTACCTTTGTCTATGATCACCACAAACGAGAGCTGGTGAACGCTCTTATCGACATTCAGCACGACTATACCGGCCTTGTTTTGGCAAGTCAGCACATTCACCTCGACCACGATCACTGCCTCGAAGTCTCCGTAGTTCGAGGCAGCACTGAAGCCATTCGTACGCTGACTGACCGGATCAAATCAATGAAAGGCGTCAAACATACCAGCCTCAGCATGACCACAACGGGAAAACGACTCACATAATATAGGATTCAAGATTCCATATTCAAGATTCAAGATTGAATTTCGTGATGAATCTTGGACATTCACTACCTGCGACCGTGAAGGCCGTCTCTTGCTTTTGGCACCTTATGATTCTGTTAGTGTCCAATCTGCAGAATGTTGAATGTTGAATGTTGAATTCGTCCTACGTTACCGGCACATCTGCCGGGCTGGCAATGGTATGGTACATATCATGAGGGAAGATCACCCTCAGCTTCTTCTCGCGGATCTCCCGGTACAGCTTTTTCCGCATCTCCAAGGTGATGAGCGGATGAGTGTCATAGCCCATGATGTACGGCAGCGGCAGATGCGTGGACGTTGGAACGAGGTCCCCGATGTGTATGGCGCCCTTCCCGTTGCTTTCAAAGAACACAACCTGATGACCCTGCGTGTGCCCTCCGGTCTTTACTACTCTCACTCCTGGAACGATCTCTCGATCTCCATCCACTAAGGTTAGGTTACCGGCTTCCTGCAAAGGCAGGAAATCATCGGAGTGGTAACTTGCCGCCGTCCGTTCATTCGTGGCACAGGCAACTTCAAATTCCTCCTGCTGCACAACGTACCGAGCATTGGGAAACACCGGCTTCACGGTGTTGTTGCTCATTTTTGTCGAGCCTCCGGCATGGTCGAAATGAAGGTGCGTAAGAATCACCCAGTCAATATCCTGAGGTGTGAGGGCAAAGGGCTGAAGAGCCTGCAAAGGGGACTGGTACGGCATAAACCGTACGTGACGCTTTTCTTTGTCGGTTAGCTTGGATCCCACACCCGTTTCAACGAGGATATGCTGATTATTGACTCGCACCAGCAGTGACGTGCTGCAGAGGGTAATTCCATTTTCTTCGTTGGAATGATAGAGGTGGCTCCATATGGCTTTGGGGATAATGCCGAACATGGCTCCTCCATCCAGCGCAAATGTGTCGAGCTGCAGAAGGGCAGCTTCAAAATCACCAATGCGAAATGATCGTTGATTCATGATCGTTCCATACATCGTAAGGTTAGAAATATCAGGGAGACCGTCTGAAAGGGACGCTTTGATTCCTGGTTCCCTGAAGCAGCTTTTCGCCGCAGCCACCACCCTCTGGCACTCAGTCAATTCAGCCTCTGAGCTGTATAGATACTCAAAACCGGAGATAATGCAAGGAAGAACTGCAACTCGGGTCGACGTCAGCCGACCAGAAAAATTCAGTATGGGTTGACATTGCAGGAACAGTTTGATATATAAGAAATTTTTAACCATTTCAGAGGTACTGACCATGGTGCGTGAAGCAGCCTTCAGCCGCAAAACCACTGAGACCGACATTGCCGTCCGCTTGAATCTGGACGGACAGGGAACATACCAGATCGAAACCGGCATACCATTTTTCAACCACATGCTGCAGTTATTGACCAAACACGGCCTTTTCGATCTCACACTGAACGCCAAAGGCGACGTTGACGTTGATTTTCACCATACGGTAGAAGACATCGGCATCGTGTTGGGTGATGCATTCCGGCAGAGTTTAGGAGATTATCAGGGAATTCGCCGCTATGGCTTTGCCACTGTTCCTATGGATGAAGTGCTGGCCTCCGTGACCGTCGATCTCTGCAAGCGCCCGGTGCTGGTGTACCACGTGCCGGTTTCGAGCGGAAAGGTAGGCACATTCGATGTTGAGCTTATCAGAGAGTTCTTTATTGCTTTTACCAATGCTGGCGGCATTACTCTGCACGTCAACGTACCATATGGTACCAATAGGCATCATCTTATCGAAGCAGTGTTCAAAGCTTCGGGCCGGGCATTGAGTGAAGCGGTTTCTTTTGATCCGCGTATTCACGGTGTCATGTCTACTAAGGGTATGCTGTGAGCGTCAACGATTTCATGGTTCACCGTTGATCCCGCGTGGCGCGGGATCAACGGTGAACGGATAACGGTGAACATTCTAAGTGAATCAGGAGAATAATTACGAGGAATCATGGGCAGGGGAAGATACGTTGCGATCGTTGATTATGAAATGGGTAATCTCCGGAGCGTGCACAAGGGGCTCGAAAAAATAGGTGCCTCAGCCATGGTAACCCATGACCCAAGTTCGATCAGAGACGCGCACGGCGTCGTTTTGCCGGGAGTGGGATCGTTTATCGATTGCATGCGCAACCTCGAACGATACAATCTGATCGATCCTATCCTCTCTTCCATCCGAAGCGGAAAACCGTTTCTCGGCATTTGCTTGGGGCTCCAGGTGCTTTTTGCTGAAAGCGAGGAATTCGGCCGGCATCCGGGGCTGAATGTGCTGCCGGGCCGGGTAGTGCGTTTTCCCCTTCATCACCTACCGGATCACCGCCTAAAGGTACCCCATATGGGATGGAATCAGGTAAAGATTCACCAGCGGCCGCCCGTTTTGGCTACCATCCAGGATGGGTCCTATTTTTATTTCGTCCACTCCTATTACGTCGTACCGGACAGCCCGGATGTCGTAGCCACTACGACCGAATATGGCATCGAGTTTGTTTCCAGCATCTGGAAAGAGAACATCTTCGCTAGTCAGTTCCATCCGGAAAAAAGCCAGTCCCTAGGTCTGGAGGTACTGCGGCAATTCAAGAAGATGGTGGACAAAAACTAGTAAGGAGTGAAAAGTGAGGAGCTAGGAGTAACGAGTAAATGCCCTCACTACCTGCCTTGTTCTCGCGCAGGGGCGCGGAGCACGCGGAGAAAAAAAAGGATCTCCCTACTCCTTACGATATGTGAGAACCGACATGCTGATTATACCGGCAATTGACCTAAAAAATGGAAATTGCGTCCGTCTCGAACAAGGCTTGATGGAACGGGAAACCGTGTTTTCTTCTCATCCATCTGAGATGGCGCAAAAATGGGAAAACCTTGGCGCCGGAATGCTGCATCTGGTGGATCTGGACGGTGCCTTTTCCGGCAATCCACAGAACCGGGAAGCGATTGCTTCGATCCGGCAGGCAATCCGGATACCTATTGAATTAGGGGGAGGTATTCGTGACCTCGACACTATCGAAGCGTACGTATTGCTCGGCATCAATCGCGTCATCCTGGGCACTGTAGCGTACCAGAATCCTGATTTTGTCAAAGCAGCCTGCAGCGCTTTCCCCGGTCACATTGCCGTGGGCATTGATGCGCGCAACGGAATGGTCGCTGTCAAAGGATGGGCCGAGCAAACCGACCAGAGAGCACTCGATCTTGCCCAGAGATTGGAGCAGGCAGGTGTAGCAGCGATAATTTATACAGATATCAGCCGCGACGGCATGCTTACCGGAGTGAACGTCAAGGCCACTCAGGAGCTGGCGCGGACCATATCGGTGCCGGTAATTGCCTCCGGTGGCGTGGCTAGCCTTGACGATATTCTGCGGCTTCTTCCGCTCGCCAAAGACAGAGTCCAAGGCGTAATCATCGGCCGGGCCCTTTATGCGGGGACGATCAGACTCGAGGAAGCGCTTCAGTTGGCCGGGGAGGGGAAGTAACCGTTCGAACGGTTCAATCGGCTTGAACGGTTTGAACGACGCCGGAAATGAACAAGTATCGCCGTATGCTGTCTTTACTCAGTAAAATCTCTCAGAACCGGCCTCTTGCATTGACAATGATACGTCGAGTGCTGCAAATACGATAGAACCTCTATGTTAGCAAAACGAATCATTCCCTGTCTTGATGTCAAGGACGGCAGGGTAGTGAAAGGGATCAATTTCATCAACCTTCGTGATGCCGGCGATCCGGTAGATAACGCGAAGATGTACGACGGCCAGGGGGCTGATGAACTGTGTTTCCTGGACATTACGGCCTCGCACGAGAAACGCAAGATCATTCTGGATGTCGTTGCTCGGACCGCGGAAGAGGTGTTTATGCCGCTCACCGTGGGAGGAGGTATCAACACCCTGCACGATATCCGTGATCTCCTCAATGCTGGTGCCGACAAGGTATCGATCAACACCGGCGCAGTAAAGCAACCGGGATTTGTGCAGGAGGCAGCCGAGCGATTCGGAAGCCAATGCATTGTTGTGGCCATCGACGCTAAAAGAGTCAGCACAGGTGTATCCGGCGAATTACACTGGGAAGTGTATACCCATGGCGGACGAGAACCTACCGGCATTGACGTACTGGAGTGGACGAAACGCATCGTCAGCTATGGAGCGGGAGAAATTCTGCTCACGAGTATGGATTCTGATGGCACAAAAGAAGGCTTCGATATTGCCCTTACCCAGGCTGTCTCCGAATGTGCTTCGGTACCGGTGATTGCATCTGGCGGCGCCGGAACATTGGATCATCTTTATCAAGTCCTGAAACAAGGCAAAGCTGATGCAGTTCTAGCAGCATCGATATTTCACTATAAGGAATTCAGCATCGGCGAGGTAAAGCGCTATCTCCGCGAAAGAAGCATTCCCGTCCGGTAGCGCTGGTATGTATCCTTTTTGAAGGATCATTGAGCAGATCCTTCCTCAGGTAAGACGCATATGAATCGATTAGCACTAGGCCGCGTCATCCAGGGGCTTGCCTTGCTCCTGCTCCCTCTGGTTCTTTCCTGTACCGTCAATCCGGTTACCCTGGAAAAAGAATTCAATATTATCAGTGAAGATAAGGAAATCTCTCTCGGCCGCAATGCCAACAAAGAGATTTCCCAGAGTTTTGGAGGCCTTTATGACGATCAGGAGCTGCAGCGCTATGTGTATCGCATCGGCCAGGCTCTGGCCAAGAACAGCGACCGTTCGTACCTCCAGTATCATTTCTATGTTATTGACAGTCCTATCCTAAACGCCTTCGCTCTTCCCGGAGGCTACATCTATATAACCAGGGGGCTGTTGGCAGAAATCGAAAATGAAGCGCAGCTGGCTGGAGTATTGGGACACGAGATCGGCCATGTCGCTGCCCGTCACAGTGCGATTCAGCTTTCGGAAGCGCTGGGGTACCAGATGCTGACCGTGGCAGCAATGGCGGCGCCCAATGCCGGCGAAATGCTTCCGGTTGTAGCCACACTCTCCCAGACAATGATGCTCGGCTACAGCCGGGAGCGTGAGTTTCAGGCCGACTCCATGGGACTCACATACATGTTTCGATCCGGTTATGATCCGCTGGAAATGAGCAACTTTCTCTACCAGCTCAGCCGCAAAGGACAGGGGCCTGCTGGTTATGGCATCTATAGCTCAACTCATCCGGATATTTTTGAGCGCGTCCAGGAAACCCGCAGCAAAGCAAAGCTGATGGTTGCCCTTAATCTGACCGAGAAGAAAATTCGACAGCAGAACCAAGTCGGCGAAGCCGAGGTAACCAGAGAGGATGTTAAAACCCATGCGGGTAAAGTTCTCGAATCAGAATACCGATCTCATTTAGAAGGACTGCTGTATGGTCCCCGAGATAATCCCCGGCGCCTGCATATCTATACAATACAAGAAGACGATTCAATTCTGTCTGTTGCAGAAAACGTGGCCGGAGATAAGGACCTGGCCGAAGAAATAGCTGATTTGAACAATGTTCAGATCGATGATCCTCTGGAACCGGGAACAAAAATTAAGGTAGCCTACTGATGTCAAAAACGGCTGCGGACGAAAAAAAGCAGCGTCATTCCGGCCCACAAGGCCAAGAACCCGGCAAGGCGTAGAAAGTGATCAGGAATACCGGAAATAGCGGCCAGCCATTTTTTCATTGTTTCCGGAAAAGCGGCATAGGGAAGTCCTTCAAGGACCAGAACCAAACCCAAGACACTAAGAAAGTAGTCGAAATTCATACCCTTTGAAGAGCTTCACGAGTTCATGTACACTAAAATCAGGATTTCTGATCAAAGAAAACATGCTACGGCTTTCATCAGGCATCTGTCAACGAGAACAGCAAGCTTTGAATGGAAATAATGAACACAGATACCACGACTGACAACGCCTGTCGCCTGCTTTGGATGATGGTTTGTGCGAGCCTAATGGTGTTCTTTTTTTTGTCTCCTACAGAGGCTGATGTCTATCGGTTTGTGGACGAACAGGGCGTGATCCACTTCACGAATGTGCCTTCCGACGCACGTTACAAGCTCTATCTTCCCAGTCGTAAACATCCTCACAGTCGCGGCACTCCCAGCCAGTACGATCCGATAATTCAGGAAATGTCAAAGAAGTACGAGGTAGACCACAATCTGGTGCGCGCCGTGATTAAGGTGGAATCGGATTTCAATCCATCCGTGGTTTCAACCAAAGGGGCAAAAGGTCTCATGCAGCTCATGCCTGAAACCGCTTACGACATGGATGTTGACGATGTCTTCAACCCCCGTCAGAATATCGAGGGTGGTGTGAAATATCTTCGCCGCCTCTTGAATATCTTTGAGAACGATCTGACACTTACGCTGGCTGCCTATAATGCCGGAGAAAATACCGTCAGGCAGTACAATCTCCAAATCCCCCCTTATAAGGAAACGCAGGATTACGTAAGAAAGGTGATGAGATACTTCAAAGACTACAAAGGCAGCGGTTCAATTTAGCATGCATGGCCTACCACAGAGGCTGTGCGCCCCTCATGAATCAAGCATGATTGACCAGCATACCTCAGTAACACGCCCTTTTTCCCCCCTCTGGTGGGGTCTGCTGCTTTTTCTGTTCTGCATTCCACTTGTTTTCTCCACCTCGCTGTATCGGGGCTTTGAAATTCCCAAAGCGGTTCTTCTTCGCGCAGGCATAGCGATTCTCCTTGCCGGGTGGGTTCTCAGGGTTTCTGACATCCGGTTATTGAGCTGCGGTATGCCGTCGGACGCAGCACGGTCTTTGTGGCTTTTTCTTTTAGCTGGTGTGATCTCAACAGCCACTTCCCTCGATCCTATACTCAGCACTTTCGGTCTTTATGATCGGCAAATGGGACTACTCAGCGTTACGGCTGCAATCATCTTCTGTTTTCTGATTGGAACGATCGTCAGTACTGACCGCAGCCACAAGACAATGCTGGCACTGAGGGTGATGACAGCAAGTAGTACGCTGGTTGCAGTATATGCGCTTCTTCAGGTCGGAGGGCTGGATCCGATTTTCTGGTCTGCCGCGTTCGGTACCCGGCCATCATCCACCCTCGGCCACCCCGATTATCTGGGAGGATTGCTGGCAATGACTCTCCCCCTGGGAATCGGTCTTTCTTTTGCAGAGTGCCGCACGTACAGGCGAATAGGATGGATAACCTGTAGCCTGATACAAGGTGCCGGCATCATTGCCAGCCAGACGCGCGGAGCCTGGATCACCGTTGCACTAACGGTTCCCGCCCTTCTTCTGGCCAAACCCTTCCTTCTCCGACGGGATCGCGCGGGCTTCCGCCGACAGCTACGCGTATCGCTATTATTTCTCCTGCTCTTGGCCGGACTTATTGGCACACCATTCTTAGCTCATCCCGGCCTGCGACAGCGGGCAGCAACTATTACCCGAATCAGCGAACAGACTCGCCTCTATCTTTGGCAGGATACATTCAAATGTATCAAAGGGGATCCTCTGCTTGGATCCGGCCTGGAAACATTCCGAATTGCATTCATGCCGTGCAAAAGCATTACGTTGGCCCGTCTGGAGAAGAATACCAACTATGACACTCCGCACAACCACTACCTCCATCTCTGGGCAGTGAGCGGAATCCTTGGGTTACTGGCATTCTTGTACCTGCTCTTCTGCCTTTTCCACGCTGGTATACGCGTGCTGAAGTGCCCTCAAAGCCTGCCGGCCGATATATCGCTCAGTCTCATTGTGTCGCTGAGCGCCTACTGTATCGCCATGGCAACGGGGTTTGACACCATTACTACTCTGGTTTATTTCTCTGCTGTTGCCGGACTACTCGCAGCAAGGGCTGATGGGCAATCACAGGTGAAAGGAGTGCCATGGTACGGGTGGAAGCGCTGGCTGGCTGTTTTGATCACTGTGCTTGCAGCCGGGTGGGTGATTCTCGACTCCTGGCGTCTTGTGCGTGCCGATCAGTGTGCTCTAGCCGGATTGCGGGCGCGGCAGAGCGCTACCGCGGCTAGTATCGAAGATGAACAAAGGCTTTTCCGCAAAGCAACGCAGACACTTCCCCGGGAAAGCTTTTACAGTTTGCAGGCAGGAGTGGCAGCGCTCAATGCCGGATCGCAGCATCAGGTCTCGAAAGAGTATCTCAAAGAAGCAGTTACCTGGGGCCATCGTTCTCTGGTTCATGGATGGGCACCGGAAAACAGCTGGAGTCTCATCAGCACCGCCTGGTTGAATCTGGAATCCTGGCCTGAAGCAGAAGATGCCGCCCGCAGGGGACTAATGCTGGATCCCTACAATGTCCCACTGCTTTTTAATCAGGCCAAGGCGCTAAGACACCTGAACCGGCTCGCTGAAGCGGTGAGTGCGCTGGATGTACTTCTGGCCATCGATCCGCAATTCACGCCGGCGCTGGAGCTTAGGCGGCGCCTAGCAGTGGAGCGGTAAAACGGATAATCGGTAAATTGGTTAAATGACATATTCGTCACACAGGACGACTGGGGAAATGCTCAAAATTTAACCATTCCGCTGTTTGATCAATTCTCCATTCCAGCCATTCCCCATTTAACCAGTTCTCCATTTCACTACTTAACCATTCGACCAAAATCCGAACAGCTCACAGGCATTCTTGAACCCGATGCGCTCGCTCACCTTCTGATCCTTTACGAGGTCCCTGATTGCTTCGTAGTTCTTTCGTATTCCCGGTACGCCAGGAAAATCGGAACCGAAAAGGTACTTGTGGCAGTACTTTTTCATCGAGGGAAAGTAATCAAGGAGGTTTCTTGGAGGAAGGCCGGATACATCGATATACACGTTCTCGAAGTGTTTGACCATGAACTCGGCGATATGATACCAGAAGCCTCTGCCGCCGTGACAGAGGATCACTGTGAGATTCGGAAAATCGCTGATCACGTCATCGAAGGTGTAAGGATCAGAGTAACGCATTTTCACTCCCGGAAAAAGACTGTTTCCGGCATGAAACATGACCGGTATTCGCTCCCGTTCGCAGCGGGCATATACCGGGTAGAGCACCGGATCATTTGCGTAATAGAAGTCGTGAATAGGATGAAGCTTCAGCACCTTCGCCCCAGCCGCCAGCTGTTCCTCAAACGCCGGCAAGAGCTGAGCATGATACCGGGGATTCAGAAAGGCCGCTGGCATAAGCTCCGGGTGAAGGGTATGGATTTCAAGCGCTCGTTCCAGCGGCATTACACCGGAGGTAAGCGGCGAGTATTCAGGAAGCAGAAGCCCTCCGAACACGCCTTCTTGTTTGATTGCCTCACCATACCGATCAGGTCTCTGCCGCCCCTGCTCGTCAAAAATCTCGACAACATATGGTCCGGTATCCATCCACACTTCTTTTGCCCGGTCACTCCATTCGAACCGATGGCCGACATGAATATGAATATCCACGATTGGGTCCATACTATCACTATCCTCTTTGGTGGCTAACATTAAGTCCTCCATAGACTTGATCCTGGCCACCAAAAGAACGGTCAGGAGTGATCTGCACTATCGCAACAGAATACCATTTGTCTAAGAGGACTCGTGTAAGGGTATCTCGACATACAATCATTTACTGTCGGACCTCCTTAAAAAAGACAGGGGACTGTACGCTGCAGCGTGCAGTCCCCTGTCAAAACCTGTGGGTCTAAGAGGCGGCACCCGGACTCGAACCGGGGAATAAAGGTTTTGCAGACCTCTGCCTTAGCCTCTTGGCTATGCCGCCCGAAGGAGCGGGAAACGGGATTTGAACCCGCGACTTCAACCTTGGCAAGGTTGCACTCTACCGCTGAGTTATTCCCGCCTGTAACTGGTGTCACTTTTATTTAAAACACAAAGACAACTTTGTCAATAGAAATACGATGCAGAGAATTCACCGTCGTTAACAAATTTTTCTCAAAAAATCTGACTGCTTGGTATGGAAAGCTCAGCCGACAAATCCGGCCAACAGCGCCGCAGGTTCTTTCGCGATGGAGAGGATAAGGCCATCAGTAGTACAGCGATTCTTCACTGCACGCTGCCTGCTCAAATCTCATTTGCTTAGCAGATCTTGCTGATGAACCTTCATATAAAACCGATACGCATAGGCGAGTCCGGATACTACGCCGAGAATCATGGCAATCACCAGCAATATCATGCCGATGCTATGAAAGTTGATGCCGGCATACGTATAATGAATGAGAAGACAAATGATAGCCACATCCTGAAACGCGGTCTTTTGTTTTCCGAGAGTATCGGCTGGCATGACCATACCTTCTATTGCCGCAACGCCTCGCAATCCGGTGATCGCAATTTCGCGTGATATGATGACTGCAACAATCCCGGCATGTACATTATGGAGAGGTATCAGCATAATCAAGCACACTGCGACCAGCAGCTTATCAGCCAGAGGGTCCAAAAATTTGCCGATGCGGGTAATGGCGTTGTGCCGGCGGGCGAGAAAACCGTCCAGAAAATCCGTCAGTGATGCAATGAGAAAACAGACTACAGCCATCAAGCCAGCTGTTCTTCCTGAATCAAGCAGGAGAACATAGAGAACCGGAATAAGCGCAATACGAATAAGTGTCAGAGAGTTGGGCAAGTTAAGCATAATCAGCATCAACTAGTATCGGATTTGTAGAAGCATCCAGACGCCTAAGAACGCAAAAACAAGGTTTGCGATCCATGCGGAAAGGATAGGAGGCAGTGCTCCACTATGCCCAAGGGCCAGGCAGACGCTAAAAAACACCCAGTACCCGAAGCCCACGAAGAAACTGAGTGTCACTCCCAGCGCAAAGCCACCATGTCTTCCGATACGGATGGCAAAAGGAATGCCCAAGAGAGCAATAACGAAGTTTATCCAGGGGCTAGAAATCTTGGCGTATAGATCCGCCAGATATGGTACCGTATCATACCCTTCCTTGGTCGTTTTTTCAATGTATTCCTTAAGCTCCTGAAAGCTCATTTCTTCAGGTTCACGCACTTCCTGCTTGAATGTCGCCGGCGTCTCCTGCAGATGAATAGTGCACGATTTCTCGAAAGTGCGTGCAAATTCCCGCTCAGATAAAAAGGTGCGGCTGGTAACGTTAGCAAACACCCACTTATTTTTTTCCCAGTCAGCTCGTTCGGCATCGATTCTTTTCACCAACCGGAAATCGTCGTCAAAAAAATAGAGCGTTACCCCTTCTAAAACATTAGTCTGAGGATGAAAGAATTTAATATTATAAATGACACCTTCTCCCCGGTACCACAGCTGGCTTTGCGAGTAAATGCTTCTGCCATACAGCTTGCCTTTGATATGCTGAAAGGTTTGTTCAGCCATGCGGTTGGTGTATGGGGCAATCAATTCATTGCTCATCAGGGAGGCAAGGCTGATAAAAAAAGTACAGGCGAGAATCGGAAAAACAACACGATACAGACTCACGCCGTTTGCGCGCAGAGCAAGAATTTCCTGGTTTCGGGAAAGGATGCCGATGGTGATAAACGAGGAAAGCAGCACAGCGACCGGACAGAGGAGAATGATAGTACCAGGAATCAGATATCCCAGATAGCTGGCGATTGCTACGATACCCGCCCGATGTTCGATGAACTCGTCCAGCTGCCCGAAGAGTTCGATAATCATAAAGAGCGTTACCGCTACAGCCAAACTGTAGATCAGGGTTTTCAGAAATTCCCGCAGAATGTATCTGGAAAGAATGGTCATTCAATTTCCATTGTTGTGGGTGGGTGAACGAGTCGAGCCGTGCTCAATCCAGAGCATGCTCTTTAATCGTCCTGAAGACCGCGTCGTCAATGCCAGGCACCTTCCTTAACTCATCGAAAGATTTAATTTCACCCTGGTGCTTGCGATACTCTGTGATCTGTGCAGCAATATCCGCGCTGATTCCCAACTTGAGCATAAGCATCTGTTCACCGTCATTATTCAGATCTTGCAGAACAGTGACTTGTTCGGCATCACCGCGGGCCGATCCTTCCAGAAGCATATTGAATACATTCTGAACAGATTTTAGGCCGTGTGACAGGTGCTCAATGAGTGCGATGGAGGACTCCTGCTGACCCTTCCGGAAAAGGTAAAAGGCAAGCAAGAGAAATACTCCATTCGGGATCCACATGGCAACCAGCGGATCAACAACTCCGGTTCCGCCCAGATTTTTCCCAAAGGAGAAGAGTACGTAATAGATCAGAACAATAATCAGGCCGATCACAAAGCCATACGAACGGCCCGATCGGGGAGAATACACACCAAGAGGAACAGCAACGAGGCCGAAAACCAGACAAGCAAATGGTATGGCAAACCGACTGTGAAAGTTGACCAAAAGCGGGTACTTTTTTGGAGAGTGCTGCTGCGCGGCAGCTTGCGCCAGGAGTTCGGAATTCAGCATTTCTTTTTCATCCTTAGAAGAGCTCCGCCGTTTGGTCAGCGATTGTCGCAGATCGAGGTTGAGGCTATACGTCGCAAAGTCAATAAGCTGATATGTCCTTCCCTTGCGGTCGAGCCGATGAATGCTTCCGTTTTCCAAGTGGAGAGTCAGCTCAAGCTTATCGGGCTCTGAAATAAGGAGACCTTCTTGGGCAACGATGGTAGCTGGGCTATCGGTCTGCCGGGTGTCGGAAATCAGGACTCCCTTCAGGCGCTGTCCATGAATCGGAATTTCATCGACATAGATCATGAGTCCGCTGAAATTAGTATTGAAGATCCGTTCCTTGAGTCCGATTTCCGCCTTGGTTCGAGCAATGTTATACAAAAACCGCTTGAGCGCATAGCTTGTTCGTGGCACCATGTAAACGGTAAAAAGCGTAGTGATGAGATAAGCAATGAGAGAGACGAGCAAAATGGGACGAAAGAGGCGCCTCAGGCTCATTCCTGACGCTTTGGCAGCAATAATTTCTCCATCCGAGGACATGCGTCCCAGCGTAATCAAACATCCGATCAGAAAGCTGATAGGAATAACGAATCCGAGTAGCGAAGGAACAAACAGAACAACAAGAATCATGGCTTCACGCAGTCCAAGGCCGGCATTGACTATCATCTCCGTAAGCTTGAAGATCTGGCTCATGAAGGCGGTGAACGTGAAAACCAGCGTACAAATACCGAAATTTGTAAGACATTCGGTAAACAGGTATGAACTGAATATTCCTATTCTGAACAAGGAACGACTTCGTTTCACAGAGTGCCTAAAAATGAAGGATGACCGCTCGCGAAAAAACACAGGGGGCTAAGAACAGGCAGTCTTCAGATAATGCTCGCACGATCCCGACAACATTGTTGCGCCCGCTCCAAGCGGGAAAGATCCTGTTTTGGCTTGGCATATACAATCTCTGACTTCGGCGCGCACGTCAAGCAGGCATAGCCGGAGCAACTCGAACTGCCTGAGTTCTGCCATCTTTCCACTGACTACCAACGGTGGCAACTCCTGCTGGATACGGGCCGGGGCAAGCACATCGGCCGCCCCTTATCGAGCTTGACTCGCAAGCAAATGTATAACAAGATAGTTCTCATGCGTCAAGGCCTTCCCGCGCTTGCGGGGGTTTGTGGTTAGCCTTCGAACGACAATTGAGAAAAATGGATACTTGGTGAATGGGAAAATGGAATAATGGAATAATGGATGTTCTCTCGATGCCTGAGAGGGCAGCAGAGGCAAATCCCAGATCCTAATTTCTAAGCTCTACGCAAATTCCAAATCCAAGGGCTCCAAGGAAGTCTGGATCCCCGCCTGCGCGGGGATGACGGAATGTCCATGCAATGGTTTGTGTGGCCATTAAGCACGATGACACCCTTCCCTGTCGCTAACAATCCGGGTGATGTCATTCCCGCGCAGGCGGGAATCCAGTCGTTGGAGTTTTGAACTTAGGTAGTGTTTAGGATTTCTTGACCATCTTTTTCGCTATAGCTATACACAGCGACACAAGTCGCAGGCAGATTGTCATTCCGGACTTGACCCGGAATTCAGTATGTGCCTGGATTCCCTTCGGGTGGATAAAGAGCAGAAGCGCACAATACTTTGACCGTCATTCCCGCGAAGGCGGGAATGACATCTCAGTAGAATGCCGCCGGCGCGGGTCACGCCTCAGCTCTTTATCCACTGAAGGAAGAGAAGAATGACATTTTGTTCGTTGATGTATGGCGCTCTGTATAAATCAAACGAATCCTCCTATTCTCCGTTTCCCAATTTTCCAGTATTCCATCATTCCGCTATTCCTTTGGTGAATCCCGCGAAGCGCGGGACCAACGGTGAACGGATAACGAGCAAGAACGATGAACAACCAACAGTGAACGGAACTATGCTATGACTAACGAGAAAAAAAGATGCCCGCACTGCGGTGGAGAGTTAAAGGAATATCGAAACCCAGCCCCTACCGTCGATATCATCATCCAAATGGCCGGTCAGGGCATTGTCCTGATAAAGCGAAAGAATCCGCCTTACGGCTGGGCATTGCCCGGCGGGTTTATCGATTATGGTGAGACGGTGGAACAAGCGGCTCAGCGGGAGGCACTTGAAGAAACCGGTCTCAGAGTAGAATCTCTGCAGCAGTTTCATGTGTATTCGGACCCTGGCCGTGATCCGCGTCTGCACACCATTTCCATGGTATTCACCGGAAAGGCCTCAGGCATCCCTAAGGCCGGCGACGATGCTGCTGAACTGGGAATTTTCGCCGAAGGGGACTTGCCCGTACCGCTTGCTTTTGATCATGGTCGCATTCTTGCTGATTTTTTCTCATGGCGACAGAATATCTGTGATCAAGAAAAGGAATCACCGTCGAAGGGTAAGAACACGGGAGGGCTTACGTGAAAAAAATCAGTCTAACGCTTGCCAAACCTGTTCGCATATGGTACTAATAACTATTTTACGATTCTGATGATGAAAGTTCACCGATAATGTACGCAAGAGGGTTTTTCCATGAGCAGAAAATGCGAGATTTGCGGAAAAGGGCCGCAGGTTGGATACAGCATCAGCCATGCCCACAATAAAACCAAGAGAGTTTGGTATCCCAACATCCAAAAAGTGCGCGTAGGGTCACCAGGCTCTCGCCGGCGGGCGAGGGTCTGTACGCAGTGTATACGATCCGGTGCCTTGTCTACTCTTTCTTAGCCACCATATCATATCCGTAGCCTGCTTACCTCAGACACTCCTTTAATCTTACTGAGAGCGCGGATGATGTTCTCCAGGTGCTCGGCATTGGTAACCTCTACCTCGAATATGCTAACACTCCGATGCCGGTCAGAGGGGGCAATGTGCGCCCCACGGATATTGGCGTGCTGACGAGAAATAGCGCCACTTACCTTGGCTAGCAGCCCAGGCCGGTCTTGGCATACGACTTTGATTTTTGCAGGCCGGGTAACGTCATCACTCGACTTCCAAGCCACCTCCACTCTTCGTTCAGGATCGGTTTCCAGCAGCCGAGCACATTCCATACTGTGAACGGTAACACCTCTTCCTTTGGTGATGTACCCAAGAATATCTTCACCTGGAAGCGGATTGCAGCATTTGGCAAAATTGACCAGAACATTGTCCAGTCCTTTTACCTGTACACCGCTTGATGAGGTGCGTCCGATGCCTTCTTTCTTTTGATGCTGCCGGTGCGGAAGCGGCCGCTGCTGTTTTTCGAGCTTTTCGGCCGGGACGAATTTCAAAACAATTTGATTGACCGTTATATGACCGTAGCCGACGGCAGCAAGCAGATCCTGTACGTCCTGAAAACTATACTCCTTAGCCAGCTTATCGAACTCTCCCGATTTCAGCAGCCGGGCAAAGTCAACGCCGTACTTCCTCAGCTCCTTCTGACACGCCTCCCGGCCAGCCTCAATGTCCTCCTGACGCTGCTCCATGCGGAAATATTGACGGATCTTTGTCTTCGCGCGGGAAGTCTTGACGGTCTTGAGCCAGTCCTTCCGTGGCTTCTGGTGGTGAGAGGTAATGATCTCAATGGTATCGCCGTTGCGGAGCTGATAGGTAAGCGGAACCATCCGGCCGTTGGCCCGGGCGCCGCTGCACTTGTTGCCCACATCGGTATGAATGCCGTAGGCAAAATCGATCGGAGTCGCTCCCTGAGGAAAAGCTTTGACATCGCCGCGAGGAGTAAAGACGTATACCTCATCCGGATACAGATTGATTCGAAATGTTTCAAGAAATTCAGCCGGATCTTTCAAATCCTGCTGCCATTCCAGCATCTGCCGCAGCCAGGAGAAAAGCTGATCATCGCGCTTGTTGATCTCTCTGCCTTCCTTGTACCGCCAGTGCGCAGCAATGCCTTCCTCAGCAATGCGATGCATCTCGGGAGTACGAATCTGGATCTCCATCCGCTCACCATACGGGCCGATCACTGTGGTATGGAGCGACTGGTACATGTTGGCTTTCGGCATCGCGATAAAATCTTTTATTCTTCCCGGCACCGGCTTCCAGACCGAATGGATGGTGCCCAGCGCTGCATAGCAATCCCGTATTGAATCCACGATAATACGAAATGCGATCAGGTCATGAACCTCATCAAAATCAATCTGCTGATTGAGCATCTTCTTGTAGATGCTGTAATAGTGCTTTAGCCTGCCAGTTACCTCGTCACGAAGATTAACCTGGCCTAGCTTCTCAGTAATGATTGCTTTTACCTCTTTAATATACTGGTCGCGCTCGGCTCTCTTGGAAGCGATTTTCCGTTCCAGCTCAGCAAACTCCTGAGGGTGAAGATATCTGAAGGATAGGTCTTCGAGTTCGGTCTTCATCCAATCCATACCCAACCGGCTGGCGATTGGCGAATACACATCCATTGTTTCCTGAGCGATGATCCTCTGTTTTTCTACCGGCAAAAAGCACAGCGTACGCATATTGTGAAGCCGATCACCAAGCTTGATGAGGATGACGCGTATATCCTCAGCCATGGAAAGAAGCATTTTTCGGAAGTTCTCTGCTTCTCGCTCCTCCGAGCTGCGGAAGTTGATCTTGCTCAGCTTGGTGAGGCCGTTCACCAGCGTGGTAATTTCCTTTCCGAACAAAGCCTCGATTTCTTCCAGCGTCGCATACGTGTCTTCTACAGCATCATGGAGCAGCCCGGTGGCAATAGACACCTCGCCCAGCTTCATCTGCGTGAGGATGTAAGACACATTTAGGGGATGAATGAGGTATGGCTCTCCTGAAAGACGCACCTGTCCCTGGTGGACCTTGGCAGAATAGACGTAGGCCTTTTCAATCACATCCACAGAAGCAGCCGGATGGTACGCCCGGAGATTGTCAATAACATCTTTGATGCGGATCAATGTAGACCGCGGGCAGGAGAGGTATGATTCTCCTGTGTCCGGTCTGCTCACTGCAGTGCGCATGTCGGGTTGCGCTGAAAGTTCCATTGTTGTCCTGATGTCGTGCCGGTAATAAGAGAACGTGTACGCATAATTTATTATAAAGGCACTATGGAGCGAAAACAAGCATGTAAAGGAGTAAGGAGTGAAGCGTGAGGAGTGAGGAGTGAAAAGTGAAAAAATTCCTCTCTTCGGGTGAGTCGTTGAGACTTCGTGCTTCATCACGAAGTCGAAATCACGCCGCAGGCGTGGCTACCCGCCCTTTATCTCAGAAGGTAGGTTATGTTTCATCCCGCCAGACATGTTCTTTGCAGCGGGACTCAACCCAACCTACCCTCTGCGCTCTCTTCTGTCATTTCGAGCGCAGCGAGAAATCTCGGGTGGGCATCAGGGAAGAATCTCCTGACTCCTGACTCCTGACTTCTAACTTTTTACTTCTAACTTTTTACTCCTTATAGTAGTCCCGCACGTAATCGGCCGTGTCGTTCAACCGCACCAGTTCGACTTTGCCCGTTTTCCGCTCTCGTACTTCAACCTTTTCTTCCGCAAGCGTTTTCATGCCGACAGTAATGCGCAGAGGAACGCCGATAAGGTCTGCATCCTTAAACTTGATGCCGGGTCGCTCATCACGATCATCAAGAAGAACATCCATGCCACGCTCAGTGAGCTGAGCGTAAAGGGAAAAAGCGGCAGTGTGTACCGGTTCATCTTTGAGGCTGATCGGAAGAATATATGCATGAAACGGGGTAAGTGATTTCGGAAAGATGATGCCGTCCTTATCGTGGCTCTGTTCGATTGCAGCAGCCACCGTGCGACCGACGCCAATACCGTAGCAGCCCATGATAATCAGCTGCTCTTTGCCCTGTTCATCAAGATAGGTTGCGTGCAGGGCTTCGCTGTATTTCGTGCCCAGTTTAAAGATGTGGCCTACTTCAATGCCCTTGCGGATATTGAGTGAACCACCGCAGCGGCCGCAGGGATCACCAGCGCCAGCCTGCCGCAGATCGGCATACTGAGTAACCGTGAAGTCTCGAGGCGTGTTGACGTTAATAAAATGCACATCTTTTTCATTGCCGCCGGTAACCATGTTGACAGCACCAATGAGGCCGTTATCGGCATAGATTTTCACAGACAATCCCACCGGCCCGGCAAAACCGCGTGGAGCAGAAGTCACTTCTTCCACCACCGCATCGTCCGCCAGAGCAATTTCACTCGCACCCAGCATGTTTCTGAGCTTGATTTCATTGATCTCATGGTCTCCCCGTACCAGGGCGGCCACAGGACCCCGATCAGTAGAGAAGATAAGTGTCTTGATTAGCTTCTGAGAAGAAACACCGAGAAACCCGGTTACTTCTTCCACCGTTCTTTGGCCCGGGGTGGCAACTGCCTTTCGTTCCTGAAGCGACTCCTCAGCCTGAGCACTCGGCGGAGCCTGGATCTCGGCCTTTTCCTGATTGGCCGCATATCCACATGCATCACAGTAGATAATAGTGTCTTCTCCCGAGTCAGCCAAGACCATGAACTCATGGGAAAAACTACCGCCGATAGTGCCGGTATCAGCCTCAACCGCTCGAAACTCCAAGCCGCAGCGCTCAAAAATCCGCGAATAGGCCTCATACATATCTCGATAGCTGGATTCAGCTCCAGCTTCAGTACAGTCAAAGCTGTAGGCGTCCTTCATGAGAAACTCCCGGGAACGCATGACTCCGAACCGGGGCCGGATCTCGTCTCGGAACTTGGTTTGGATCTGGTAAAGCAATAACGGAAGCTGACGGTATGATCGAACTTCCCGGCGCACCAGATCGGTTATGACTTCTTCATGAGTGGGCCCGAGACAAAAATCCCGACTATGACGGTCCTTGAAGCGCAGCAGCTCTTTTCCATAAAAATCCCACCGCTTGCTTTCAACCCAGATTTCTGCCGGCTGCACTGCCGGCAGCACGACCTCCTGGCCGCCGGCACGATTCATTTCCTCACGGATGATGGTTTTGAGCTTCTGGAGAGTGCGCTGGGCAAGGGGAAGATAGGAATAGATTCCAGCAGCCAGCTTGCGGATCATCCCCGCGCGCAGCATCAGCTTATGGCTGACGACTTCGGCATCGGCCGGGACTTCCTTGAGTGTGGGCAACAACAGTCGTGAATACAGCACGTGCATTTTCCTCCTGTTCTATGAGCATCGGATTACGATCATGTTTTGGCTCGTACCGAGGCATTTTTCAGCGTAAACGAGGCTTGGGTAGTACCGGTATCGGTGGAGTACCTGGATTCCCGCTTTCGCGGGAATGACGGCCTCGTTTACTCATATATGGTTACGAGTCCGTCAGAATTGGTGATGGCATAAAGAATAAAAAAACAACAACAGTGTCATTCCCGCGAAGGCGGGAATCCAGAAAAAAATAATTTCTCCTCACAATCCTTGAAACGAGCAAAACGATTTCTTGGGAATTTATCAGCAGGGTTGTCGTTCATGACATCATTTCAAGCTGCGAATCTCTTCCATTAAACGTTCCAGCAGCTGCTCCCGGGGTACTTTTCCGATAAGCTGACCTTTTTTAAAGAGAATGCCGCTTTCCTTCCCGCCGGCAATTCCAATGTCCGCCTCCCGGGCTTCGCCAGGGCCATTAACGGCACAGCCCATGACCGCAACCGTGATCGGTTTCGTCACTTCTTCCAGACGGTTTTCAAGTTCATGCGCCAAGCCCTGGATATCCATTTCGCATCGCCCGCAGGTAGGACAGGACACCAGTACCGGTCCCCAGCGGCGCAGATTGAGTGCCTGCAGGATACGCTTTCCCACTCTTACTTCTTCCAGAGGCGGAGCAGTCAGTGAAACGCGGATGGTATCGCCGATACCATCCGCTAACAAAATCCCTATGCCAATGGACGACTTCACGATTCCGGTCAGACCAGGGCCGGCTTCAGTCACTCCTACATGAAGTGGGTAATGGCTGACAGCCGCAAACAAACGATAGGCAGCAACGGTGGAGCACACATCTGATGCTTTGATCGAAACTTTGATGAGGTCAAAATCATGCTTTTCCAGAAGCCGCACATGGCGCAGGGCACTGTCCACCAGCGCCTGAGGAGTAGGATGACCGTACTGTTCGAGCAGATCCTTTTCTAAACTCCCGGCATTGACGCCAATACGAATCGGTACAGTGCACTGGCGGGCTTTTTTGACCACTTCGGCCACCTTGGCTTCGCCGCCAATGTTGCCGGGATTGATCCGTAATCCGCCAACCCCGGCATCAAGAGCCATCAGCGCCAAGCGATAATCGAAGTGAATATCGGCAATGAGAGGAATAGTAATACGGGAGGTAATCTGATCGAGCCGGCGAGCTGCCTCGGCATCCGGCACAGCCACCCGGATGATCTCACACCCAGCCTCTTCCAGCTGGTGAATCTGATCGACGGTGGCATCACAATCACGTGTATCTGTCTTCGTCATTGACTGTATCGAAACCGAAGCGCCGCCGCCGACTGCTACCGATCCGATGTTAATGACTTTTGTCGCATTTCTGATCATGAGTGTTGATTCTCAGACTTCCTCGAAGCTCGGATATACTAGCGATGGCATGATCAGCCAGGTAGGCTTCAATGCCGGTAATTATTTCGGCACATACCCCAGGATTAATAAAGTTGGCGGTGCCTACCTGAACCGCGTGAGCGCCCGCAATGATGAACTCCAAAGCATCGCGGCTGCAGCTGATCCCACCGACTCCGATAACCGGAACGGAGACTACCTGAACAATGTCCCACACCATTCTCAAAGCGAGGGGTTTTATGGCCGGACCCGATAAACCGCCCGTAACCGTAGCCAGGAGCGGCGTTCGCGTGTCGACATCAATTGCCATGCCGATAAACGTATTAATGAGCGAAATACAGTCTGCGCCTGCATCTTCTACCCGCAAAGCCACCTCACGAATCCGGTCAGTATTAGGCGTAAGTTTCACTATGAGCGGCAACGACGTTGCCTGGCGGACCGCGCTGATGAGCTGGCCGGCCTGCCGGGGATCTTTTCCAAACTGGATGCCACCAGCTTTGATGTTCGGACAGGAGATATTCACCTCCAGTGCCGTGATTCCTTCTGCCTCCGACAGCCTTCGGGCAACTGTGCTGTACTCTTCCACAGTGCAGCCGTAAATATTTGCAATGATCGCCACATCAAAGCCACGCAGGGCTGGAAGCTTCTCTTGGATAAAGGCCTCCACGCCGATATTCTGCAGACCGATCGCATTCAGCATGCCAGCGGGTGTTTCGATAATCCGTGGCGGAGGGTTGCCGGCGGATGGAGCCAGGGACAGCCCTTTTACGATAATACCTCCCAACAGATTGAGATCTATGAGGGATCTATACTCGAGGCCGTACCCAAAAGTGCCCGATGCGGTCATAACCGGGTTTTTCAGCACCAGCGACCCTAAACGCACTGAGAGATCTACCATGCTATTTCCTGAATATCGAAGACCGGTCCCTCCACGCAAACTCGGTCATAGCGGTGAACACATGCAGACATCGTATCCGGAGAAATCTTTTCTACCACGCATCCCAGACACACTCCGATACCGCATGCCATTCGGGCCTCTAAAGAAACCTGGCAGGAAAGCCGGTACTTTTCGGCAATTCGTGCCATGCTTTTCAAAAACGGTTGTGGACCGCAAGCAAAGCAAGCGGTCTGATCGACGGCGAGGTGATGATCGTGTTGGAGAGCGTACTCCAGGCAATCGGTAATCAAGCCGCGAAATCCACGGGAGCCATCTTCAGTAGCAATGTGGAGAGAATCGCCAAGTTCGTCCATTTCATCAAGAAAGAGCAGGTGATCGGCAGAGTGAGCACCCAAAAAAACGTATAGCTTCTTTGTGCCGAGATGGGAGAGATGCTCAATCAAGCCACGCAGGGGCACAATGCCCATTCCGCCTGCCACCAGAAGCATAACCGGTTTTTCAGGCGGAACTAAAAATCCTCTGCCCAAAGGTCCCAGCACTTCCAGGGAAACGTTCACAGGCAGCGAAGCGAGCAGCGCTGTGCCTCTTCCCACAACCTTGTAGTAGATCTCAAGTATGGAACCCTCTGCGCTGTTATGAGCCAAAGCGGCAAAAGGACGACGCAGCAAAGGATCGAAAGAGTTCCCTACCCTGAGCATTACAAATTGTCCGGGCTGCATCGAGAACTCAGGAGGACCCAAAAGCACCAGCCGGAAAATGTGCGGGGCAATCTCCTGGTTGCTGCGAAGCATGTAGCGAAAGTTCTTCATTGTCCCCAATCGTACCAAAAAGCTACTGCATAGTTACCCGTACTGCTGAGGAGATGAAAAGAAGCGCGGGTCACTTTTGTATTCGTCAAGTTTCAGCTCCAGGAGCAGAGCATGTTCACCTGTGTCCTGATAATATCCTTTCCGAATTCCAACCTGCCGAAATCCGACTCTTGTATAGAGGCGCTGTGCTGCATAGTTTCGTTCACGCACTTCCAACATGGCTTTGTACAGGTTTCGTTGTACGCCATAGTGCAGAGCAACGGCTAGAAGCGTCGAGGCCACTCCCTGGCGCCGGCAACTGCTTCTCACCGCCAGATTGAGAATATGCAGTTCATCCACGACCTCCCAGAAGCAAATATAGCCCTTCACCGAATCGTAGTGCTCTTCATCATTCTTGAGGAGCAGAATTTTGCTTCGGGGGTTGGAGAGCTCCTGCAAAAACATGGCGTGCGTCCAAGGGGTAGGAAAGGAATAATTTTCTATTTCCAGCAGCGCCCCAATATCTTCTTTGTGCATTCGAACGATACGGCAATGCCTTTGTTTATCCATCGCTCGGTTTCTTGCTGAGAATGTCGCTGGCGAGACAGATGTTCTTCTGGCCGATCGACTGCAGGTGCTGAGCGAATTCAGCAATGGTTTTGCCTTCGCTCCTGCCATCCAGGGCTTCGATCAACATCGGCAAATTGAGGCCGGTCAGCACTTCCAAATGCCCTTCGTTGAGAAAGGGCATACTCATGTTACACGGAGTTCCGCCAAACATATCGGTAAGGATCAACACACCATCCGGGCTGCTCACCTGCTTAATGGCATTCATGATATCTTCATTGATGCTGAGCACTTCTTCGTTGTAGTCGATACCGACGGCGATGATATTCTTTGGTGTTTTCCCCACGATGGCGGTTGCTGCTTCCACGAATTTCTCCCCAAGGCCGAAATGGGCAACAACAACGATTCCTATCATAGATAATCTCCCAGGTTAGCGGTTAACCTCGATGATCTCGTAAGCATCAAAGATGACCCGGCAAAGCAAAGAACTCCAGTTCCGCCGCAGGCGGAATTGATGATGCCGTTAACCTTTGTCCTCATCACGGTGCAGCACTCGAAGACTGTATGTCTTGTTAAAAAAGAATTCCCGAAGCGCATTAACAATGCTCACTGACCGGTGGCGTCCACCGGTACACCCGATAGCGATTGTCAGGTTTGATTTTCCCTCTTTCTCATACAGGGGAAGCAGAAACTGCAGAAGATCTTTGAACTTCTGCAAGAACACCGCGGTTTGCTCTTTTTCAAGCACGAACGTCTTTATTTTGTCGTTATTACCGGTCAAAAACCGAAGTTCCTCGACAAAATAGGGATTGGGCAGAAATCGTACATCAACCAGAAGATCCGCATCGTAGGGGATGCCGTAACGAAAACCGAAGGAAATCAGATTGACACTCATGCGAGGTTTGTCATGAGGCTGGTGAAATGTTGCATAGACCTCTTCTCTCAGATTATGAACCGTATAGCGTGAGGTATCGATGATAATGGCAGCGGTTTTCTTCAGTTCCGACAGCTGTTCCCGCTCCAGCCGGATACCGTCGAGCAGCGATCCTTCGTCTGACAACGGGTGCTGCCTTCTGGTCTCACTGAAGCGTCGAACCAGGATCTCATCAGACGATTCAAGAAAAAGAATTTCCGGCTCGTAGCCCTCCAATCGTAACTGCTCAAAAATACGCGGGTACTCACGAAGGAATTCCCGTTCCCGGATATCCATTCCTATTGCAATGCGAGATATCTTCTGCCAGGTAAACCCTTCGCAAAGCTGAATAAAGACCGGGAATAATACCGGAGGAAGGTTGTCAACACAATAGAATCCCAGGTCTTCGAGAACCTTCAGGGTAGTTGTTTTCCCTGAGCCGGAAAGACCGGTGACAATAACGATCCTGACGTTTTTTTCCAAGTCTCTACCTGTAATAACAGTTCTGGCTGAATCAAACGCTGAAAAAGCGCCCCGTGTCTCGGTACGCAGCTGAAATTGTTACTGTAACCTCTTTACTTACATAAATCAATAAAAGAAAAAAGGGCTTGAGTACCACTCAACCCCTTTTTCTCTTCTCCGTTACACAATTTACTCCTGCGTTGGACGAACCGGTCGCGGGAATATTCCTGCCTATTGGCATAGCGGTATGGCCTCTGGATACGAGGCTTAATAATATCTCCCCCTCAGCACCCCGCTAGTATTTTTCATCCTCCTGAACAATAATCTGATACATCTCTTCAGCACTAGCAGCCTCCATAAGACCCTTACGAAATGCTCCGTCTTTCAGTAGACGGGAAATGCGGGCGAGAGCCTTGAGG